>CAZNWR010000011.1:0-16768 GCA_964576645.1 uncultured Enterobacteriaceae bacterium
TTAAGAACATTTCTGTCAAATGGGACCCAAAGGTGAAGCAGGCCGGGATTAATAATCTTAGCGCCATGATGGGTAGACTGCTCCACCGAATGATTGAAGGGCGCGAGGATTCTGTAAGTGATTATGTAATTGAATTCGCGAACGCTGGGATGGAAATCACCATAGAGCGATTCATGGAATCTATAGACATGACTGCAAACTTATACTTGAGTCTGCGGGAAATCTTTGGCGAATTTGACGCTATTATTTGCCCGACGCTTGCTAGCGTCGATGTGCCCGCGGAGGGGCTTACTCCTCAATTGCCATTCTTGGCCGAGTCCGCCATGACGTTACCCTTCAACATGACAAGCCGACATCCAGTGCTCGCTGTTCCGTCGGGATTCGCATCAAACGATGTTCCGACAGGAGTACAGATCGTCGGCCGTCCGTACGAGGACAACGAGGTGCTTAGGATTGGAGCTGCGATGGAGAGAATATCAAGTTCACCACGCTGGGTAATGCCATAAGGGCTGGAGAAGTCGGCATTGTCGCCGTCACTACGATACCAACACTTTGCCAGGGTCAAAGATACTTCATTTGGGAAGCAGACTCTACGGAAATTGACTTGTAATCAGGATAGATAAAAGAGGGTTGAGACTATGTTTAAAGGATTTTTTACGGTGGATGAATACCAAACACGGTGGAATTCAGTTTACGAAGAAATGAGGCAAAGAGGTTTGGAAGCTGCCATCATCTGGTCTCGTGGTGGGGGAACGTATGAGCGATTCCAAGATGTCTTCTACCTAACAAATTATTATTCCAATCAATCAGGGGCTGTTCGAGACTGGACAGGATTAGGAACTGCAATGGCTCATTGTGCGGTGATTATGCGACAAGGAAGGGAGCCAGTTCTGATAGTCGACGATGCTGAGGGGAACTGGGACGCTACTCAATTGCCCCTCGATAATGTGGTCGGTGATGCCGATGTTATGAAGGCTATTATTAATGCAGTCAGGGATACGGGCCTGTCGGGGAAAGTCGGGTTTGTAGGAAGCGATTTTGTCGGAATTAAGTATTACAAGCAGCTGGCCGAGGCATTTCCTGGTATTCAATGGCAATTTCACGACGACTTAGTTGAAGACGTTCGTGTTATAAAAAGTGAGCGTGAGCAAGATGCGTTCCGCATCGGTGGTGAAACAGTCAGTGCCGCTCTGACTGCAGTATTCGACGCGCTGCAGGCTGGAAAGTCAGAAAGCTATGCTGCTGGGCAGGCAGCTCGAGAGGTCTATAGCCGTTGTGGTCATATAAATCTTGTCTTAATCAATCACGGCGAGTCCACGGCCGAGGTTCTCAACACCAATCCGATATCTGGATATAGTGATACCACGCCGAAACAGGGGGACTTGGCCCGATTCTGGGTTTACGGCGCCATGTACCAGGGATACTGGATCGACCCGGGCCGTACTACCGTCATAGGACTCAAGCCGACGCCAGAGCAAAAGAGACTGGTTGAAGCTGCGGCCAACAGTGTAACGGAAATGATGGAAGCAGTTAGGCCTGGAGTGCATATGGATGAAATTATAAGGCTTGGGGAGAAGGCGAGAGAGGAATTCGGCGGAGCAGACGATCAGATGTCAAAGCGGTGGCCGCTTTTCGGCCACAGTGTGGGGCTATATTGGGATCATCCCATGGTTGCCCGGTGTTACAAAGGTAAGCATAAGGTATTTAAAGAAAACATGGTTGTCACCACGGAGACATTTATGGCCTTGCCCGGTGTGGGCGGTGCTGGCTTCGAACAGGTATTTATTGTCAAAAATGAAGGCAACGAGCTGCTTTCGACTACCCCGATGATTTGGTGGTGACTGGCCGTAACGACGGTAGATATGTAGATGCACGCTTGAGCCTTTCCTGCCCCAGACGAGTGTAGTACGTTGGTGCTAAAACCGCTTCTCTTCGTTGTTGGAAGGTACAGTATGTGGCTGATTCGGTTTTGCTACCCCGATAAGCTATTGGTGGATGGCAGTAAGTAAGTCGTCTATCTATCCCGCGACCTAAGGTGAAGGAGAGATATGGACATGTAGTTGCCTGCGCGGCAGGACTCAATGTTGGCTGGGTATCTCTCAGCTACGTTGCGCTGACCATTGGAGTGTTGGTTGAGGGGTATCACGCCAGTCTGGAATGGGCTTCGGTCCTCGGTACTATCGAGCTCGCAAGCATGGCTGCAGCAGCTTTCGCCATTTCGGCATGCATGAATTATTGCGCGCCACGTACGCTTGCAATTGGCGGCGCTCTTGTCGCTGCATCGGGCAATGCCGCAACTGCCCTGGCAACATCAACGACAGAGCTAATCCTTTGCCGGGTTATCGCTGGGCTAGGTGCCGGCATCGTCGCGGCTAGCATTAACTGTTCAATCGCCCGAAGCGCTGACCCGGTAACGTTGACCGCGCGGGCCAATACGCCGCTCATACTTTTCTCGGCGCTGTATTTCCTGCTCATACCGAGCGTATACGTGCACATTTCATACCCCGCTTATTTCGTCGCCTATGGCGTCATGATCCTGCTTTGTATCCCGCCGTTAATTATGCTTGACGACGCTGAGCCCGTCGCGAGCAAAGAAGTTTGTCACAGCAGTAAATACTCACGAGCCTCGGGATTTGTCCTGCTTGCAGGAACGTTTCTCATATGGCTCGCATACACGGCGGTGTGGTCCTTTTCTGAAAGAAAAGGAGCGGCCCTTGGGATGCCTCCCCAGCGCATTGGTGAGGTTTTCAGCCTGGCCTTGGTGATCGGCCTGATTGGCGCATACGCTTCGGCGAAGATAGGTAATCGGTTTGGAGTCGTGGTTCCGCTGGTCTCGGGAGGGTTGGTAATGGGTTTTTGTTATCTAGGGGTTGCAGCGGCGGGTTCCGCGGTTGTGTTTTCGTGGACAATGTGTTTGTTCGGAATCGCACTGTTTGTTTTCATGCCGTATCTAATGGGGTTTGCCTCCGAGCTTGACCGGTCCGGAGGGCTTGCCGGCGCGGTAGGTGGCGTCATGCCGGTTGCGGCTTCAGCAGGGCCGGTGGCGGGCGGATTCATAATTGAATCTTGGTCGATGGCGACCTTGGGTGCGGTCTCGCTTGCTGCTGCTGTTCTATTCTGTGCGGCAGTGTTATGGGCCTCGAGATACAGGAATCCAGATCGGTGGCGTTATTCAGGTAATCCGGGTAATTAACGAAGCACGCCAGGATTTGGTCAATCGTTAATGAGGTAACTCTGGCTCCTGGACGAAGGCAAGGTCCACATAAAAAGAAATCCCGGAGGCCGGGATTTCAAAGGGAGGAAACGGCGAACCCCGACCGGGCGGGGCCGGGATCCGCCAGCGGGTCAAGCTGCGAGTGCTTCGGTCGGCGACTGAAAACTCTGACCGAGGGCTTCCGCCACGGCCGGATGCGTAATTCGGCCGTGGTAAACATTGAGTCCATTGCGCAGGTCGGCGTCCGCCAGCAGCGCCTGGCGCGCGCCCTTGTTGGCCAGCGCCAGCGTGAACGGCAGCGTGGCGTTGTTGAGCGCGAAAGTCGAGGTGCGCGGCACCGCGCCGGGCATGTTGGCGACGCAGTAATGCACCACGCCGTCCACCACGTAAGTGGGATCCGTATGGGTTGTGGGCTTGGATGTTTCGAAGCATCCGCCCTGGTCGATGGCGACGTCCACTACCACCGAACCCGGCTGCATGCGGCTGATGATGTCGCGCGTCAGCAGTTTCGGCGCCGCGGCACCGGGAATGAGAACGGCGCCCACAACCAGGTCGGCGTCCAGGGCGTAGCGATCAATGGCTTCGCGCGTGGAGTAAATGGATTTCACTCGTCCCGAGAACTCAGCGTCGATCTGGCGCAGGCGTGGTAGCGACTTGTCGAGAATGGTGACGTCGGCTTCCATGCCAAGGGCCATGGCCGCCGCGTTAAATCCGACCACGCCGCCGCCGATGATCACCACCTTGGCCCGTTCCACGCCGGGCACGCCGCCGAGCAGTACACCGGCGCCGCCGTTGGCCTTCTCCAGGCAGTGGGCGCCGGCCTGAATGGACAGGCGGCCCGCCACTTCGCTCATGGGCGCGAGCAGCGGCAGGCTGTTGCTTGGGCCGGTCACGGTTTCGTAGGCGATACCCACCACGCCGGAGGAAAGCAGCCGCTTGGCCTGTTCCGGATCCGGTGCCAGGTGCAGGTAGGTGAACAGGACCTGGCCCTGGCGCAGCATGTCACACTCCACCGGTTGCGGTTCCTTCACCTTGACGATCATCTCCGCCCGGGCGAACACTTCCGCGGCGCTGGCCACGACCTGGGCGCCGACCTGTTTGTAGTCATCGTCGCTCATGCCGATGCCGGCACCGGCCTGGGTTTCCACCAGTACTTCGTGGCCGCAGTGGCGCAGTTCCCGAACGCTCGCCGGCGTCAGGCCGACGCGATACTCGTGATTCTTTATTTCCTTGGGTACGCCGATAAGCATGGTCTTTTCTCCCGGCTCTCCGGCCGACAGTGAGTGTTCGAATGTTCGCAGTCTAGGCAAACCCGCGGGGAATTTCCTTGCGAAATCTGCGCCGCTGAACTATAAAACAGCATTATTTGTTCAAGTTAATGCAATTTTAAGAAGGAATATGTCGAAATTTACTATTGATAGGGCAGATCGCGCCATCCTCCACGAACTCCAGCAGGACGGTCGTCTCAGCAATGTGGCCCTGGCGGCCCGGGTCAGCCTGTCGGAGTCCGCGTGCCTGCGCCGGGTCAAGCGGTTGGAGGAAGCCGGCGTCATCGAACGCTATGCCATGCTGGTCAACCAGGCCCGGGTCGGCGTGCCCGACAACGTATTCGTGGAGATCAGCCTCAATCGCGAAAACCAGGAAGACTTAAGCGCGTTCGAGGCGGCGGTGCAGCGGCTGCCCGAGGTGATGGAGTGCTACCTCATGTCCGGGGACTACGATTACCTGCTACGTGTGGTGGTGGCCAACACCGCGGACTACGAGCGGATTCATCGCGAACACCTGACGCGCCTGCCGGGCGTGGTGCGGGTGCGTTCCAGCTTCGCCCTGCGCACCGTGACCAAGACGACGGAAGTGCCCATTCGATGAGTTCCGCCGATGACCTTTGAGTGGTGCGAATACCCGGATCGGGAGCACATGTACGCGGCGCTGGTCGAAGTCGTGGGTACCGGCCTGCGCGACATTCTGCGCGATGCGCAGGCGGCGGGACTGGTGGCCTCCGGCGGCACCACGCCGCGCCCCCTGTACCAGCGTTTATCCGGGGCCGATCTGGATTGGAGCCGGGTGCGGGTGACCCTCACGGACGAGCGCTGGGTGGGGCCGGATGACGCGGCCAGCAACGAGAGAATGCTGCGGCAGGATCTGCTCTCAGGACCGGCGCAGGCGGCCCGGTTTATTCCCATATATGAAAGTACGGATACGCCGGAGGGCGCGGAAGCGTCTTGCGGAAAACGCCTGTCGGCAATGCCCTGGCCATCTTCCCTGTGCCTGCTGGGCATGGGTCGTGACGGGCACTGCGCCTCCCTGTTTCCCGAGGCCGCGGCGCTGGACGATGCGCTCGATCCCGGCTTCGATGGTTATTGCAAAGCGGTGCGGCCGGTGACCGCGGAAGTGGCGGGACCCTACGCACGCATGACCCTGACATTGGCCGCCCTGCTGCGCACCCGCCACATTTATCTTCTGTTGGCCGGCGGGGAAAAGCGCGACACCTTCCGGCGTGCCCAACAGGGAAGTGACAAACGCGAAATGCCGGTGCGGGCGGTGCTGCTGCAGCAGCAGGTGCCCGTCAGCGTTTACTGGGCGCCTTGAAATTGATCGGGGGTCGGAGCATGTGTCCCGACCCCTGTCCTCAGACCGAACACAGGATGGGGTCAGGGTGTTTTCGGCTCAGCCCTTCAGGCGCACCAGCTCCTCCAACTGCAACCGGTACTCCTCAAGGTCCAGTTCGCGCCTCGCGACCCCCGTGTCCATGGCGGCTTTCGCAACGGCGGCGGATACCTGCACCAGCAGCCGCCGGTCGAAGGGTTTGGGGATGATGTAGTTACGCCCGAAACTGAGGTGGGCGCCAGAGAAGCCCGCCGCCTCGGTCACCGGCTCGCGCGCCAGTGCCGCCAGCGCAGTCGTGGCCGCATGTTTCATTTCCTCGTTGATGGCGGTGGCGGAACTGTCCAGGGCGCCGCGAAAAATGTAGGGAAAGGCGCTGACATTGTTGATCTGGTTCGGATAGTCGCTGCGGCCGGTGCCCATGATCAGGTCGGTGCGGGCGTTGCGCGCTTCCGGGTAGGTGATCTCCGGCACCGGGTTGGCCATGGCGAACACGATGGGGTCGCGGTTCATGCTCTTGAGCATCTCCGGCTTGAGCACCCCCGCGGCAGAAGCGCCCATGAATACATCAGCGCCGTCCATGGCCTCCGCCAGGGTGCGGGCATCCGTATCCGCGGCGATTTCGTCGAGATAGTTGTTGTCACCGCGGCCCTTGTACACCACGCCCTTCACGTCGGTCATGATGAGATTGTCCCGCGGCAGTCCCAGGCTCAGGAAGTATTTCGCGCAGGAGAAACCGGCCGCCCCGGCGCCGGAAAACACCACGCGTACATCCTTGATGTCCTTGTTTACCAAGTCCAGCGCGTTCAGCAGCGCCGCGCCCGAGATGATGGCCGTGCCGTGCTGGTCGTCATGGAACACGGGGATGTCGGTGCGCCGGTTGCACTCCTTTTCTATGTGGAAGCATTCGGGCGAACGCACGTCTTCCAGGTTAATGCCGCCGAAGGTGGGCGCCAGCGCCACAACCACGTCGATAAAGCGCTCCGGATCCGTTTCGTTGACCTCGATGTCGAAGGCGTCGAGATCGGCGAACTTCTTGAACAGGATGGCCTTGCCTTCCATGACCGGCTTGGCGGCCAGCGCCCCGATGTCGCCCAGCCCCAGCACCGCGGTGCCGTTGGTTATCACGCCCACCAGTTGTCCCTTGGCCGTGTATTCATAGGCGCGCGCCGCGTCCGCCTTGATGGCCAGGCACGGTTCGGACACGCCCGGTGAATAGGCCACCGAGAGATCGGCGGCGCTGCCGCTGGGCTTGGTGGGGGTAATGGCGAGCTTGCCTGGGCGGCCGATGGAATGGTATTTCAGGGCCCAGTCGGCCATGAGCTGGCGCTTGATGGGTTCGAAGGTGGCAATCAGCTTGGCCAATTCCGGGTCATTGCGATCGATCTGGTCGAACAGTTGGGCGTCCTGCCGTTGCAGGCGTTCGGTCATGACCTGGCCCAGTGCCTCCATGATCTTCACCGCGAGCGGGTCGTGATGCAGTACCCTTGACCAGAATATATTGGTGGGAATTTCCAGCAGCAGCAACGGTTCCATTGCCACCACTTCGCTGACGCGGACGTTGGAATTGAACAGCGCCATCTCGCCGAGAAAGATGCCGGCGTCCAGATCGGCAAGGTGGTTGCCTCCCTTTTTTATGGCGACTCGGCCCTTGACCAGGACGGAAAAGCTGTCGGCTTTGGCGCCTTCCTCGAGATAGACCGCCCCTTCAGGCACGAATACTTCGCGGCCGATGGAGATGAGTTGGCTCAGTTCCGTCTCGTGCAGGCCCCGCAGGGCGTCGAGGGATGCTAAATCCGAGATTATCAAGACAAGCTCCGTTCCGACTTTTCAGACGGGATTATCGCACCGGGACGGCGGGTATTCGCTCCGCTGAATCTCGCCATTTGGGGCGGGCGGGTCCTCCCGGCGGGCACGCCCTTCGTGCTCGCAAAGCTGCGCGCGACAGGCCAGACCCGCTGTCACCCGCCCGGCATATTGCGGCGAAATGGCGTAAGTACCTGTTTCGCCTGAGTATATCTCAAGCAGGACGCAGCCGGACCCGCGTGCTATGCACGCTGGTGCTGCCGGCCATGTCCGCGGCCTGTCCGGCATGAACGGCATTGATGTTGGCGCGGCCCGGCTCCAGCTTCGGCCAGCGGCCCTTGTAGGCTACCAGTATCCCCGGCATGGCCAGGTCGTCGATGCGTGCGTTCAACCGGATTTCGCCGGCGCCGTTTTCCAGGATGACCGGATCACCGTCCGCGATGTTCAGGTGCCCGGCATCGCTTGGATGGATCACGACCTGCGCCGGGCCGGCGCGCTTTTGCAGGGCGGGATCGTTGGCGTAGGAGTCGTTCATGCGCAGAAAGGCGCCCGGCGTCATCAGCCGGAAATCGTCAGCTTGGCCGTTCTCGTCCACCTCGTCGTCGGGGATGCGCGGCAGTCCCAGCGTCTCGGCGGCGGCGGAGGCGATCTCGATGCGCCCGCTGGGCGTGTTGAAACGCAGATCCTGAAAAAGAATGAGCGGCTCCGGGGAAATGTACCGGTGCCCCTGCTGCTGCAATGCGCGGAAACCGCCCGCGACGCCCATCTGCGCCAGCATGTTCTCAATGATGTCCGCATCCTGCTCGAACAGCTCCGGCTCCCGGTAACCCATGGCGGCCGCCAGCCGCCGGAAAATCTCCTGGTTGGACAGCGCCTCGCCCGGCGGTTCGCAGGCTTTCGACTGCACGCCAACGAGAAGCTGGAAATAGCTGAACGTGAGGTCGTCGAATTCCAGGAACGAGGCGGCCGGCAACACCAAATCCGCGTAATCCGCGCTGTCGGTCTGGAAGCAGTCGATAGCGACGGTGAACAGATCCTCGCGCGCCATCGCCTCGCGCAGGCGGCGCTGATCGGGGGCGGAGGCCAGCGGGTTGGTATTCCAGATGAACAGGGATCGAAACCGGTCGCGCTTTTCCAGTTCGCTTGAAAAGTCCATGTGACTGATGCGCAGGGGTTCTTCCTTGAGCAGGTGGGCGCCGGCCACCGCATCCATGTCCAGTCCCGCCAGCGCCGGCGCGTCGTTGAGGTAGTAGAAACCCGTCCCCGGTTTGCCCACGTTACCGGTCAGCGCCGGCAGCAGGCCGATGGCGCGCATGATATTGCCGCCCCGGCGCTGCCGCTGCAGTCCCTGGCCGGCCCACAGCAGGGCGGGGCCGCTGGCGTAGGCTTGCGCCGCGGCTTCGATCCGATCCGCCGGCACGCCGGTGAGCCGTTCGGTGCGTTGCGGGGTGGCGCGTTCGATGAGCGGCATCACTTCATCCGCCCCCAGCACGTGATCATTAATGAATGCGTGGTCGAATTTTCCGGCTTTGTTGAGCAGGTGCAGCAGGCCGTAGGCCAGTGCCGCATCGGTGCCGGGACGCGGCTGCAGGTGAATGTCGGCGGCTTCGGCGGTGAGGGTGCGCAGGGGATCCACCACGATCTTTCTTGCCGCGGCGCCGGCGAACCAGTGCTCGTGAGTATGCGGGCCGCAATGGGAGGGGTTGGCACCCCAGATCAGAATGCAGGCGGCATCATCGACGGTGCGCGGATCGAAGCCGGTGTTGGAATCACCGAACATGAGTTCCCAGGCCTGGTGGCCGGCGGCATTGCAGATGGTGTCCGGATCCACTTCGGCCGCGCCCAGGCGGTGGAAGAAGCGCATGGGGAACAGCAGGGCCACCAGTGACAAGGTGCCTGAATAGTGCGTGTGCAGAACAGCGGATGGTCCCTGTGTTTCCACGATCGGCTTCAGCTTGGCGGCGATCTCCGCAACCGCCGTGTCCCAGTCGATGCGCTGAAATTTTCCCTTTCCCTTGGGGCCGGTGCGGCGCATGGGGTAGCGCAGCCGGGCGGATTGGTCCTGCCAGACACCGTTGTAGGCCACCGCGCACTTGCTGCACAGGCGCCCGCGCGAAACCGGGTGATCCGGGTCGCCCAGCACACGCACTCTGCCGTTGCCGGATTGCTCGATGATCATGCCGCAGCCGTCGTAGCAGTCGCGCGGACAGTTGCTGCGGATCACGGTTTTGCTCATGGCTGTTGCTGCGCCCCCTGTTTGCCCGCGAAGCGGTGTGAAAATCTGAATACATTATCATCGCACACATCGATACAGCGCCCGCAGTTGGTGCAGTCCCCCGACAGCACCATGGGCGAGCTGGAGCCGTCGCGCCCGTTCAGTACCGGCGAGATGACGTGGGGTTCCGGGCAGACCCGGTAACAGTCGCCGCAGTCGGTGCAGGCGCTGCGCTTGCTGCCGTCGATCCTGACCATGGAGACCTTGCCGATAAGGCCATAGAAGACGCCCACCGGCAGATATGCCCGCACCAGCCGCGCCGGCTTACCAGGAGGTCAAACAGGAATACCGCGACGATCACCACCCAGCCGGCGCCCAGGCCGAACACCAGCCCGCGCTGCAGGATGGTGATGGGATTCACCAGCTCCCAGGCGATGGAACCGGTGGCGAAGGACACCAGCAGGGTCATGGCCAGGATCCAGTAACGCATGGCGCGCGGCGGACGCCAGCCGCCGCTGATCCCGAGCTTGCCGCGCAACCAGGAAGCGGCGTCGGTGATCACGTTGATAGGACACACCCAGGAACAATAGGCGCGGCCGCCGAGGATGAAATAGATCGATGTCACCAGCAGCGCGCCGCTGATGGCGGCGGCGCCCATCTTATGGCCGCCGAACTCGCCCTGGATCACCATGTAGGGATCGGTCAGCTTGAGTGTATCGAGGAAGGTGCTGGAGGCCAGGTTGCCCTTGAGCCACCATACCCCCCACCATGGACCGGCGAGAAACAGCCCGAGGATGGCGAACTGGCTGGATCTGCGCGCCAGCAGCCAGCGGTTTCGGGCCAGGAAATTGCGGCGCATGGCGGCGGGGCGGATCAGGCCCCTTCAGGCCATGCCCTGTCCCGTTTCGCCAGCGCCCGCGGCAGCACCTTGATGGACGCTTCCTCGGTCATGCAATGTTTCTCGCAGCGCCCGCAGCCGGTGCAGTGTTGCGCATGGACCGTGGGTACGAACCACATGCGATCGCTGTTTTCATGCAGCTCCATGGTGATGGCCCGGTCTTTGACCGGGCAGGCGAGATAACACGCGCGGCAGGCCGCCGCGCCGGTGACGCTATAGCAGGTATCGGCGCCGGTGAACACCGCCAGTCCCATGTCGGCGTCGCGGATGTCGGTAAGGGACTTGCTCAGCGCATCCGTGGGACAGGACTTGGCGCAGGGAATGTCCTTGCACATCTCGCACGGCGCCTGGCGGGCGATGAAATACGGTGTGCCGAGCGCGACGTCCTGGTCCAGTTCCGAAAGCCGGAGAATATGGTAGGGACAGGCGCGTACGCACAAGCCGCAGCGCACGCAGGCGGAGGTGAATTCCTGCTCGTCGATGGCACCGGGCGGGCGGATGGCCCAGGCCGGTGTGGACTTGGCCTCGCGTGCGCCAGCCGCCAGCAGCAACGCGATGATGCTGGTGCCGCCCGCGGACGCAGCGCAACGCTCCAGGAAGTGGCGCCGGCTGATGGAGCCTTGTCCCTTTTTTGCGTTCATCGGATCCCCCGTGCCGGATTACTGGTACGGTAATCCGGCATGCCGTGAGCGGTCTACTCAAAGAATAGGACAGGCGTCCTATTATGCTCAAACTATAGCACACGGAGGCGGGCCAGCAAGCTACCCTTTAGGAAAGCACGCCGAACTCGCAGTGGTGAGGGAGTCGAAAGATATGGACACCCCGGTAAACGGGGAAAGGAAAAGGAGTCAAAAAATGGAAATAGGGATGATAGGACTCGGCCGCATGGGCGCCGCTATGGTGCGCCGCCTATTGAAGGCCGGACACGACGTCGTGGTGTTCGATCGGAACCAGGACGCTGTTAAGGAACTGGCCGCCGCCGGTGCGCGCAGCGCCAAGGATACAAAATCGCTGGTGAACACGCTGTCCACGCCACCGCGCGCCGTCTGGATGATGGTGCCCGCCGCCGCCGTGGACGCCGTTATCGACGAACTCGCGCCATTGCTGGGCAAGGGCGATGTCCTGGTGGACGGCGGCAACTCCGATTATCACGATGACATCCGCCGCGCCGCCGCCCTGCAAGAGAAGGGTATTCATTACCTGGATGTGGGCGTGAGCGGCGGCGTCTGGGGTGAGCAGCGCGGCTACTGCCAGATGATCGGCGGTGAAGAGGCGGCCGTGAAACACCTTGAGCCGGTGTTCGCGGCGCTGGCGCCGGGCGTTGACGCCATGGCGCGCACGCCGGGACGCAACGGCGCGGCCGCGCCGGAAGAACAGGGTTACCTGCATTGCGGACCCAACGGCGCCGGGCATTTCGTGAAAATGGTCCACAACGGCATCGAGTACGGGTTAATGGCCGCCTACGCGGAGGGGCTCAACATCCTCAAGCACGCGGACGCCGGTTTGCGTGAGGCGGGTGAGGGCGATGCCGAGACCACGCCGCTGCGCAATCCGGAACATTATCGTTATTCAATAGATATACCCGCCGTCGCCGAATTGTGGCGGCGCGGCTCGGTGATCGGCTCGTGGCTGCTGGATTTGAGCGCTGCCGCGCTGCGCGAGGATCCCGAACTGGCCGGCTTTCACGGACGCGTGTCCGATTCCGGCGAGGGTCGCTGGACCTTGCAGGCCGCCATCGACGAAGGCGTGCCGGCGCCGGTCATTGCAGCGGCGCTTTTTTCCCGGTTCAGCTCGCGCGGCAACGACGAGTTCGCAAACAAGGTGTTGTCAGCCATGCGCAAGCAATTCGGCGGCCATGCCGAAAAGGGTGGCAATGGAAAAACCTGAGCGCAGCGGCGTTGATGCGCGGCCGCCGGGCAAGCCTGTTTTCCTTTTTGACCTGGACAATACGCTGCTGGATAACGATCGCATCGAACAGGATCTGGGCGCGCGGGTTGCGGAGGCCTTCGGCGACGAAGGTTCCCGGGAATACTGGCGCATCCTCGAGGATCTGCGCGAGCGGCTGGATTACGTGGATCATCTCGGCGCCCTGGAACGCTTTCGCCTGGCGCACATGCACGACCCCAGGGTACTGCGCCTGTCGTCCTGGCTTATTGATTATCCTTATGCGGAACGGCTTTACCCCTGTGCGCTGGCAGCCATCAATAATGCGCTAAGGTACGGACCGGCGGTTATCCTTTCCGACGGCGATGCCGTACTGCAGCCGCGCAAGGTGGAACGCTCGGGACTCTGGGATGCGGTGAACGGAAACGTGCTGATCTTTGTCCACAAGGAGCAGATGCTGGAGGACGTGGAGCGGCTCTATCCCGCCTGCCGCTACGTGTTGGTGGACGACAAGCTGCGGGTGCTCACGGCGGTGAAAAAGGCCTGGGGCGAGAAAGTTGTCACCGTGTGGCCGCGGCAGGGGCACTATACGCGCGAGCCGGAGCACGTGTCGGGATTTCCGTCGGCCGATTTCAGCGTTGAGCAGATCGCGGAGTTGTGCGGGAAAGAATGGCTCAAGCCCGTTTTCAATGCGGGCCAACAGGAAGCGAGGTTATGAAATTATGAAAGTAACGCACAAGGCTTACCGGCAGTCGTGCCCGGCACGCGCTGGATCGGCGGGAAACTCCCGTGGCTAAACAACACTCGGACGCACTGGTGCTGTTCGGCGCTACCGGCGACCTCGCCTACAAGAAGATCTTTCCCGCCTTGCAGGCGCTGACCGCGGACGGCGACCTGGACATACCGGTGATCGGCGTCGCCTTGAGCGGATGGGATCTGGAACAATTGAAAAAGCGGGTCCGCGACAGCCTGAAAGCCCACGGGCGCAAGGACAAGGACGCCGAGGCCGCCCTGATCAAACATCTGGACTACGTGGACGGGGATTACCAGGATCCGGAAACCTTTAATAAGCTGAGCAAGGCGCTTGGTAACGCCAAGCGGCCGCTGCATTACCTGGCCATTCCGCCGGAAATGTTTCCCACGGTCACGCAGGGGCTGGCCGGCCTGAAAAGCACGCGCGGCGCGCGCGTGGTGGTGGAGAAACCGTTCGGCCGCAGCCTGGCGTCGGCGCGTTCCTTGAACAGCGAATTGCACAAGGTCTTCAGGGAAGACGCCATCTTCCGCATCGATCATTATCTCGGCAAGGAGCCGGTACAGAATCTTTTGTACTTCCGCTTCGCCAATACCTTCCTGGAACCCATCTGGAACCGCACCCACGTGCAGAGCGTGCAGATCACCATGGCGGAGGAATTCGGCGTGGCCGGACGCGGGCGCTTCTATGAAGAGGTGGGCGCGGTGCGCGACGTGGTGCAGAACCACATGCTGCAGGTGGTGGCGCACCTGGCCATGGAGCCGCCGGTGTCCATGGACAGCGAGTCGCTGCGCGATGAGAAAGTGAAGGTATTCAAATCCATCCGCTCGCTCACCGGGAAGAGCCTGGTGCGCGGCCAGTACCAGGGTTATCGCGACGAGGACGGCGTCGCCAAAGACTCGCAAGTGGAAACGTTCGCCGCCATGCAGGTGCACCTGGATTCCTGGCGCTGGCAGGGCACGCCGTTTTTCATCCGCGCCGGCAAGCACCTGCCCATCACCGCCACGGAGGTTATGGTGACCCTGCGCCGCCCACCCACGGAGTTGTTTGGCGAGAGCATCGCTTCGCGCGGCAACTACCTGCGCTTCCGGCTGGGCCCCGACCAGGTGGCTATCGCCGTGGGTGCGCGTTCGAAAAAGCCGGGCAGCAAAATGGAGGGTGAGGAAATCGAGCTCTACGTGTGTGACACGCGCGACGACGAAGCGCAGGCCTACGAACGCCTCATCGGCGATGCCATAAAGGGCGACGCGACCCTGTTCGCGCGCGAGGACGGCGTGGAGGAAGCCTGGCGCATCATCGATCCCATATTGACCGCGAAGAAACCGGTGTACCACTACGAACCGGGATCCTGGGGGCCAACCGAGGCGCAGCGCATGGCCACGGCATCCGGCGGCTGGCACAACCCGGAACCGCCGGTCGGACGATGAGCCGCAACATTGAAGACTACGCGCTGGTGGGCAACACCTGCACCGGCGCGCTCATCCACCGCGACGGTGCCGTGGACTGGTTGTGTCCGGAACGTTTCGACTCGCCCGCCATCTTCGCCGCCCTGCTGGGTGATGCGGACAACGGGCGCTGGCGCATCGCGCCCGAGGCGCACGTGCGCGACATTCGGCGCGGCTATCTGGAGGACACGCTGGTGCTGGAGACGCGGTTCGAGACCAGTGACGGCAGTGTCTCGGTCATGGATTTCATGCCACTGGCCGAGGACGGCGGCAGCAGTGAGCTGATCCGCATCGTCTGCGGTGAAGAAGGCGCGGTGCCCATGAAAATGGATCTGAGCCTGCGCTTCGATTATGGCAGCATCATCCCCTGGGTGCGGCGCCAGGATTACGGTTTGAGCGCGGTGGCCGGCCCGGATGCCATCGTGCTGCGCGCGCCGGTGGACATGCAGGCGCGCGGCATGGCGACCGAGGCCCGCTTTACCGTGCGCGCGGGCGAGCGCATTCCTTTCGTGCTCAGTTGGCATCCATCCCACTTGGAGCGGCCGACGCCGCCGGATCCGGAAAAGCTGCTGAAGAAAACCACGGACTGGTGGCGGCAGTGGAGCGCCACCTGCAAAGCGCCGGCGAAGTGGCGCGAGCCCGTGGTGCGTTCGGCCATCACCCTGAAGGCGCTCACCTACAGCCCCACCGGCGGCATCGCGGCGGCGGCGACCACCTCGCTGCCGGAGCGTCTGGGCGGAGAGCGCAACTGGGATTACCGCTACTGCTGGTTGCGGGATGCCACCTTCACCCTGTACGCACTCATGGCGACCGGTTACACCGAAGAGGCCAAAGCCTGGCACACCTGGCTGCAGCGGGCCGTGGCCGGCGAGCCGTCGAAACTGCAGATCCTGTACGGACTGGGTGGCGAGCGCCGTATCGAGGAATACGAACTGCACTGGCTGGCGGGATTTCAGAACAGCGCGCCGGTACGCGTCGGCAACGCCGCCTACAGCCAGCGCCAGATGGATGTCTACGGCGAGGTGCTGGATTCGTTTCACCTGGGCCGCGCCCGCGGTCTCGCCAAGGATGACGAAACCTGGCTGATCCAGACCGAGATCATGAAATTCCTGTCCGAACACTGGATGGACGAAGGGTCAGGTTTGTGGGAGCAGCGCGGGCCGAAACGCCGCTTTACCTATTCCAATGTCATGGTGTGGGTGGCCGCCGATCGCACCATCAAGGACATCGAGCGCCACGGTCTGCCAGGGCCGCTGGATGAAATGAAACGATTGCGCAAGCATCTGCACGAGGACATCTGCCGTCACGGCTTCGACACCGAGCGCAACACCTTTGTCCAGTACTTCGGCGGCGACACCCTGGATGCGGCGCTGTTGCTCATGCCACTGGTGGGCTTTCTGCCGGCCACCGATCCGCGCATCAAGGGTACTGTGGAGGCTATTGAGCGGGACCTGATGGTCGATGGCTTCGTGCGCCGTTACCGTACCGACGGGGATGTCGACGGTCTCAAGGGCGGCGAGGGTACGTTCCTGGCGTGTTCATTCTGGATGGCGGACAACTACGCGCTCATGGGCGAGACCGCCAAGGCGGAACAGCTCTTCGAACAGTTACTTTCCGTGCGCAACGACGTGGGGTTACTGGCCGAACAGTACGACCCGGTGAACAAGCAACAGCTTGGCAACTTCCCCCAGGCCTTCTCCCACGTGGGGCTCATCAACACCGCGCTCAACCTGTCCCTGGAAACCGGTCCCGCCCGCAGCCGCGCAAACCATCCCAGCCAGGGCTGACGTAATTTTTTTGTCATTCCGGCGAACGCCGGAATCCGGTAGAACTATCGCGCCGGAGGCGCACCCTGAAACTACCCGGCGGCGGCTGTCCCAGGGTCCGGTAAATTGAAGGTGTGCGCTTTGCGGGCACTTTCACATCGTCATTCCGGCGAACGCCGGAATCC
>CAZNWR010000011.1:16868-22561 GCA_964576645.1 uncultured Enterobacteriaceae bacterium
AGGTGTGCGCTTTGCGGGCACTTTCACATCGTCATTCCGGCGAACGCCGGAATCCAGTAGAGCTATCGCGCCGGAGGCGCACCTTGAAACTACCCGGCGGCGGCTGTCCCAGGATCCAGTAAATTGAAGGTGTGCGCTTTGCGGGCACTTTCACATCGTCATTCCGGCGAACGCCGGAATCCAGTGAACGAATTGCGCCTCAGGCGCACCTTGGCATCGGTCAGCGTTATCCCTTACGTTACTGCTTCACCCTCCTGAACACCATCGCATCCCGGAACAGGTTCGGGTTGTGACGGTTCTCCTCGATAGCTTTTACCAGTGCTTTTGTCGAATTCACATCTTTCGGTACGACCTGCGGGTTCAGCAGGCGCACCGTCAGCGTGTCGCCGTCGATGGCGTAGGACGCGTACTGGTAAGTGCGATCATCCTTGGGGAGTTTGGCCCGGGCCGTCCCGAACCAGTCCACCTGCACCAGCCGCAGGCCATCGCCCCGCCACAAACAGGCGCGGGCGAACATCGCGTTCTTGGCGCCGGCAGGGAAGGAGATCAGGTATTCCTTGTCGCTCAGCGGCAGGATCAGCAGATCCTGGGTTTTGCCCTTGCCGACCGTTCTCTGCCACAGGCCCAGGGCCGATCGGTCGATATGGATCGTTGGCGTTGTCACCAGCGGTACCGTGTAGTCACAGCCCGCCAGCAGTGCGCACAATATTCCCGTCAACAGGATTTTCTTCATGCCGGCGTAATCGCTCAACTCACCCGGAACACGCCCCGGACCAGCCGGACCTGTGCCTCTTCGAGACTGCGCCGCGCGTTGCGGGCCTTCTCCCCAAGATTGTCCACGAAAACGCCTAAGCCCAGTTGGCCCTTTGCGGCCGGCGCGGCGTTCGCCTTGCTCCTGGTCAGGTGCGCATCGCTGGTATCCTCGAACAGTTCCGCCGTGAGGCCGCAGGCATTGAGTAGCGCGCCCAACTCATCGAATGAAACAAGACAGTTGTCTGATGGATCGGTAGCCCACGGCAGGGGATAGTGGGAAGTGGTCGTTTCTCCGGCCGCCATCTCCTGGAACGCGTAGCGTCCGCCCGGTTTCAGAACACGGGCGATTTCCGTATATAGCTTGCGCTTGTCGGCGATGTTCATGCCGACGTTCTGCATCCACACCACGTCGAAGGAATTATCGGAGAAAGGCAAATCGAGCGCGCTGCCCTGGTGAACCTTGATCCGATCGTCAAGATCGGTCAGCCGGTTCAGCAGTGCGGCGCCGGTGCAGTAGTCGGTGGACATCTCGATACAGTCCACCAGGCAGCCGGCCTCTGACGCCAGCATGCGGGCCGAGCCGCCCAGCCCCGATCCAATATCGAGAACATGATCCTGCGGCCCGATCCGAGCCAGCTCCATCAGTTCCCGCGAAGCGCGCAGGCCGCCCGTATGGAAATGATCCAGCGGCGCCAGCTCCTCAGGCCTCAGGCGTTCCTCCGGGTCCTGGCCGGCCGCGCGGAGGCCGGCCAGGATGCGCGCCTCGATATCGCTGGCGGAATAGTGTGCTTCCAGACGAGACATCGGTTTCTCCATGAAGGTTCGTTCCGTTCTATAGGAGACGGCCAAGTCCATGAGCCATAATAATACAGCGATGGAAGAAAAGTTCCTGATTGCAGGGTGCGAGTGGGTCAGCGTGCCCGGTGTCACTGAAAGGAATTATCAGAAGCTGGACCCTGGTTGCTCAAGGAACGCTAATTCCTCTTCCGTTGAAGCGCGACCCAGGATCGCATTGCGGTGCGGATAGCGTCCGAATCGGTCAATAATTGCCTTGTGCTTGAGCTCGAACTCCAGGTTATTGGCCGGCGTGAACTCCCGGAACAGTGCCTCCGCCTGGATATGGATGACTGGTGACTCGCTGTGCATGTACGGCATGAGCAGGAATGTTCGCTCCACTTCGTCGAGGTCCGACAGCGCCCCGGCAGAGACCGCCTCCTGGGACAGCGCCGATGCCACGGCATCCTGGGCAAAGGCCCGGGGCGTATTGCGATGAATGTTCCGGGAGAACTGATCCAGCACGATTATCTCAGCGAGTCGTCCTTTCGCGGTATTGCGCCAGGAGGCCAGCTCACCGGCCGATGCCTGATGCAGAAGATCTAGAAAGCGTTGTCTCACGATGGCATCGAAAGCAGGATCGACGGTCCACCACTGCTTCGGATCGATTTCCTTGAACCAGAACGCCAGCACTTCGTCGAACATTTGTGTTCCCTTATGACGCAATTACATTGATGGCGCTCGTAGGCTTCTAACGGCGTCTATAAGCCGGGCAAGGTACCAGCGTCGGCTTGATGGGCTTTGTTAGCCGGCAAGTCTACCAAAGGAAAAACGTGGTAGCCGCCTACGGACGACGTGCTCATCGGGAAGGTGCCAGCGACAAACACTCCTACAAATGGGCAAGGCTGTGGGATTGAGATGCGTTCGAGCAGCACTCCTAGTTCTTCCTTTGTGGTGAGACCCGGAGGCACATTTACTAGAAGAACGCAGTCGGGGCCGTAAGCTTTCCCGCATTTCTTCTCGATTTGCGTTCTAATACCCTGGGCCAGATTTTGATCCGGATCTTTCCCCAGCCAATTATCCGATGCTCCGGGAACCTCTCGCGCGTTCTGCCAAAGCATCTTAGCGTGGGCGGGGTCGTAGTACACTCCCACCACCTCTACCCCAAGAGTCCTGTCTCCGTCTGAGTACAGGAGATCTGGTGCTTCTCGTCCTCGCCCAGAAAAATCAAATTTTCTGCCATATCGCGTATTAAGCCACGCTACGAGTCGGTCTCCGACGGCTCTTTCATGTTGAAGTTGGCTCGCGTCCATATTGGCCGGCTAACGTTTGAGCTAAGGCCGCGGCCTGTCAAGGCCGTCGGCCTTGAGCGAATGGTTAGGCCGCTACGCTCGCTTGATGGCTCGGACAATAACGAGAAGCACCACTGCGCCGATTGTTGCGACCACAATGCTGCCGATCAGACCACCGTTGGGCCAAATGCCAAGGAAGCTAAAAAGGAAGCCGCCGATAAAGGCACCGACCACGCCAACAACCAGATCGCCGACCAGGCCAAAGCCGCCACCCTTAACGAGGATGCCAGCCAACCAGCCGGCGATGAGCCCGACGATTAGGAACCAGATTAAGTTCATTGTGCTCTCCTTGCGCTAAAGAAATGGATGCCAGTGAAACACGGAAACGAACGCTCATAGCGACAACTGCTCGAAAATTCCTAGCGGCATAACTAGAATTAGAGGACCTAAATGGGTCCTTGAAATACACCAAAAGTGGTATGTAGCACCGGATGATCCTCCCCAAGTCCCTGACTAATAATAGTACACGTCCGGTTTAGGCGCCCGGTCGGGGAGGCGGTTTAGACACACAAAATGCGTCTTGCCGCGGCAACGTGTGAGTGTGGGATTATTGCTGTTGCTTCAGTGCCCAACGAAACGCCCAGCGCAAGGCATCCTCCGAGTCATGCTCGATGCATCTGCCGTGGCTCAGGATGATGCGCTCCGGCTGCCAGGACAGTATCTCCTTCACGATTTCGCCCGCCTGGCGCTTTTTCGGAAGAAATGTCGATCGCAGATCGATGGGCATCTGTCCGCGGGGATAATAGGCGCGCGCGGCCCAGACCAGGAAGCGGTAGGGTTGTTTTATCTTGTCGAGTTCGAAGTTCTGGATGGTGTCGGTGAGGATGAGCGTCTTGCTTGCTGTGTGGAAGAACACGACTTCATCCATGAGTGTGCCGGGGATGATGATCTGCCGCAGGTCGTTCTTCCACCCGTCGGGCGCTTCCGCGCCCAGGTCCTGATCGAAATGCACTTCGATCCCCTGTTTCCTGGCGCGTTCGCGCACGTGCGGTGATGCCCAGACGGTGGCGCCGGGGAAGTGGTCTGCCCATTCCTGTATGTGTGCGTAGTGGATGACGTTGGGCGAGATGATATGCGTGACCTTTCCCATTGCCTGGAGACTGGCGGCGAGATCTTCCTTGTACTCGGTGGGCGAGTGCAGCCACAGTTCGCCGCTTGAAAGTTTTACCACGGTCATGCGCGTGGGAAACGGGATCTTGAGAAAACTCAAGCCCGGGTAGGCCATGTACACCAGCGGGCCGTCGACGATGCCGATGCCCTCTGCCATCGGCTTGTAAACGTTTATGGGTTCATACAGCGCGACGGTGTCTTTGAACATTATGCCTTTTGTGTTTTATGAGAGCGGCCGATTGCCCGGATTGATCATCGGCCCGCCGGCGGCCTGCTCGTAAGCCAATCCCGCCTGAAACACCCGTACGTCTTCGTACGTCGGCCCCACGATTTGTATGCCCGTGGGTACGCCGTTTGTGGCTCTGCCTGATGGCACGCTCAGTACCGGGCAGCGGCTCAGGGCGTTGAAGGGCGAGGTCAGGGTCCAGCCCAGAAGCGAATCGACCTTTTTGCCGTTGATGACGAGATCGTCGGTGCACCATTCGAAGTCGGCGGCGATGCCGGTGGCGGCGGTGGTGGGCGTGATCAGCAGGTCGTGCGTTTCGAACACCTTCGACAGGCTTTCGTACATCTTGCTGGTGTATTCCAGTTCCGCGATCAGGTTCTTCGCCGATACGGGTTCCCAGGTCTCCAGCAGGTGGCGGATGCCGGGGGTGAGTTGATCGCGCTGTGCCGGGTCGCCGGCGTCTTCATTGATGAGCGCGGTCATGATGCTGTTGAGGTGAATGAGCACGGTGGTCATGACCTGGCGGGTCCAGCCCAATTCCACTTCCTCCACGATGGCGCCGGCTTCCTTGAACCGTTCCATGGCATCCAGCGTATTGCGCTGCACGTCCGGGTCGATTTCCATGAAGCCCAGATCCATGGAGTAGCCGATGCGCCGGCCTTTGATGCCTTCCAGTTGCAGGGGGATTTCCAGCTTCGGTTTCAGGGAGGTGATGTCGGCGGGGTGCGGGCCGGCCATGACGTTCTGCATGAGGATGCAGTCGGTAACGCTGCGCGCCATGGGACCTTCGTGGCAGTAGAAGTCCAGGTTCCAGGGCGGCATTTCCGGCACGCGCCCGTAAGGCGGTTTGAAGCCGACGAGGCCGCACTGGGAGGCGGGGCATCTTATGGATCCGCCGATGTCGCTGCCGTTGGCCAGCGTGCTGGTGCCGGCGGCCAATGATGCCCCGGCGCCGCCGGAGGAGCCGCCCGGGGTCATGTCCGTATTCCAGGGATTGCGCGTGGCACCCCACAGCCGGGTGTTGGTGACGAAGCAGGCGGAGAACTCCGGCGTGGTGGAGCGCGCGTGCACGATGGCGCCGGCATCCAGCAGGCGCTGGGCGCACACGTCGGTGTGATCCACCACGTTGTCCTTAAACAAAAGCGAACCGTTGGTGACGATCTGTCCTTCTATGGCGGTTTCATCCTTGATGGCCGTGGGCAGCCCTTCCAGCGGCCGCGCCGTGCCCTTTACATAGGCCTGCTCCGCCGCCTTCGCCGCTTCCCGGGCCTGGTCGAAATACTGAAATGAAAAGGCGTTGATGGTTTTTTCCACCGTTTCGCTGCGCGCAATGACAGCATCCAGCAGTTCCACGGGCGAAAGCTTGCGCTTTCGGAACAGGTCCAGTGCCTCAAGGGCGTTCAGGTAACAGAGATCGTCGGACATGGGTTTTCCTTTTTGTTATCGGCTCCGGAAACAGTGTTGCATTGCGGCAATAC
>CAZNWR010000012.1:0-11642 GCA_964576645.1 uncultured Enterobacteriaceae bacterium
TACCTGGGCGCGGCGGTGGTGTCGGTGCCGGTGGCTAAACGACTGGGACTCGGATCCGTGCTGGGCTATGTGGTCGCCGGCATCATTATCGGCCCTGACTGCCTGGGCGTCATTTCCTCACCCCAGAGTGTATTGACGGCCGCGCAGGTCGGCGTGGTGATGCTGTTGTTCATTATCGGACTGCAGCTTCAACCGGCGCGCCTGCGCGTGCTGCGCCGGACCGCCTTCGGCATGGGTACCACCCAGGTTGCGGCAACCACGGCGATTCTTGCAGGCATAGGCATTGTCGCCGGCATGAACTGGGGCGCGGCGCTGGTGGTCGGCTTTGGCCTGTCCCTGTCCAGCACCGCCTTCGCCCTGCAACTGCTGGCGGAACGGCAGGCGCTTTTCAGTCCCCACGGGCGCGCCGGCTTCGCCATATTGCTGTTCCAGGACCTGGTGGCGATCCCGGTCCTGGTATTGCTGCCCTTTCTGAACGGCGCTGCCGTGGGCGAGGCGGGCATTGCCCAGGGCTTCATTCGTGCCGCCGCCATGGTGGTCGCGTTTGTCATCGTAATGCGCTTCGGCCTGAGATCCTTATTGCGCGTGATTGCCGCCACGCGCCTGCACGAGCTGTTCACCATGGTGTCTTTGTTGCTGGTGCTGGGATCGGCGCTGGCCATGCGGGCGGCCGGGCTGTCCATGGGACTGGGCGCCTTCATGGCCGGCGTGCTGGTTGCGGATTCCCAGTATCGACACCAGCTCGAGTCGGACATCGAACCCTTCAAGGGACTGCTGCTCGCATTGTTCTTTATTGCCGTCGGCATGTCGGCGGATCTGGATCTGTTGTGGCGGCAACCGCTTCTGATTGTCGGCGCCGCGCTGCTGCTGGTCGCGGTCAAGACCGTGGTGCTGCTGGCGGCGGCGCCGCGATTCGGCCTGCGCCGGCACGACTCGGTGGCATTGGCGCTTTATCTGAGCCAGGGTGGTGAATTCGGGTTCATCGTATTCGGCATGGCAGCCGCTTCCGGGCTGATCCCGGCGCAGACCAGGGCGGCATTGGTGTTGATTATCACCATCTCCATGGTCCTGACGCCGGTCCTGGTGGCATTGGCGGGACAGGTCACGCGCAGGATGCGCGCCGCGGAAACGGCGCCGGTTTACGATGAAATAAAAGTGGCGGATCGCGGGGTGATCATCGCCGGCTTCGGCCGCTTCGGACAGGTCATTTCGCGCGTACTGCGCAGCCAGCACATTCCCTTTACCGCTATAGAGATCGATCCGGGGCACGTGGATTTCGTGCGCAAGTTCGGCAACAAGGTGTTCTATGGCGACGCCGGCAACCTGAGACTCTTGCGTGCGGCCGGCATTGACAAGAGCGGGATCTTGGTACTCGCCATCGGCCAGGTCGAGAAGTCAGTGGCCATAGCTGAAATGGTGAAGCGAAATTATCCCGATATCCGCCTGTTTGCCCGGGCGCGCAACCGTCTTCACGAAATGCGGCTACGGGCGCTGGGCTGCGAAAAGATTATACGCGACACCCTGCTTTCCAGCGTGGACCTGGCGGGTGACATCCTCGTCGCCCTGGGGCAGTCGCCGGAGCGCAGCGCCGTCGTCAAGCGCACGTTCCTGGAAAGCGACAGGGCTACCCTGGATAAACAGTATGCGATTCGCGAAGACGAACGAGCGCTGATCCAGACAACAAAGGAAGCGGCCAAACAACTGGAAAGGATTTTTGCAGCCGATGAGGAATCGACCGGGGACGGGGCTGCCGGTTCGTAGCCGTCACAGCCTGTCGAGCCGCTCCAGCGCCGATTGCAGGCGCCCCACGAAGCCATGCTTGTTTTCCAGGAACCATTGCCTTGCCCGCATCCCGATCCTGTCCAGTTCAGCGTCGCCGGCGGCATGCAGACGGTCCACCGATTGTTCGAGTGATGCGCAGTCAAACTGAACGATGTCGGACAGATGGTGTTTGCCGGCGTTAACACAGGGAATGACCACTCCGCGATCGCCGCAAACCAATTCGTTCATCGGCGGCGCATCCACGGTGATGGTAACCGCTGCACATCCCAATGACTCGGCGATGTAGTGCCCCCATCCCTCCGCCTCGGAAAGGCACAGGTGAAACCGACAGCGATTCTGTAATTGACGCAATTCCGGATCGGTCATGTGACCGATACGAAACTCGATATTGTCACTGACTCCATACAGCTCCCCTTGGGGCGGCTCATTCTTGACGACTATGAGCCGGGGCCATTCCGGATGACGCCGCCACACCTGCAACAGGCGTGCCGTCCCCTTGTGCTTGCTGTGGCCTGCCAGATGGAGAAAATCGTGCCGCTTTACAATTGCGTCGTCGTAGCGATCCTCACTGTCGAAGCCGATAAAGTCCACCATGCACCCCAGCTTCTCGAATACGCCGGCCGTATATTTTGTTTTGGCCAGGACCGCGTTCAGCATGCCGACTAAACGCATGTCGCGCCGGTCGAACCATTCGGGGTTGGGAATAATGATGTTCTTGCGTGCATGCCTTAGAAACTGCGGCCAGACGTGTTCGATCATCACATTCATGTCGTAGCGTATTCCGCCACGGCCCATGAGACGGCGTCCCGCGTTTACCAGAGAGCGTGTCGCCGGAGACCGGCGCTGCAGCACGTCAAATTTGCCTATATTGGTAACGACGACGTTGCAGCCGCAGAGACGCATACCCTCGGCGACCAGCGCGATATCGCGGGTCAAACCCGCCTGGTTGGATTTGGAAAGAAGCTGAATGCACAGCCCGGTCATTGTTGCCGCCAAGAGTGCGGCTCAGGCCGCACTGCTTAGAGCGGGGACTTGAGTTCAGGTTCCCTGGCATGCCGGGGCCTGGCGCCCGGCAGCGGCGTAGCGCGGCCTTACAAACCGCAGATATGTTGATCCGCATCAAGCCGCTTTCGTCGGCAGTCCCGATCATTGCGAATGCTTAAACCACTGGTTGGAGGCTTGCTCTATCATTGTTTGTAGCCCGAGAGAGCAATGTTTCGGAGGAATTTCGCGTGGACATCAGTGTCTATCTGCAACTCATGGTGGAGAAGGACGCTTCTGACCTGTTCTTCAGCGTCGGTGCGCCGGTCAACATCAAGATCCAGGGGGATACCAGGGCGGTCGGGGATAAAGCGCTGAGTTCCAAGGATGCCCGGGACCTGGCATATGCACTCATGAACGACACCCAGGCGGCGGCCTACGAAGGCAACCTGGAACTGAACATGGCGGTTTCGGTTGAGAAACTGGGGCGTTTCCGCGTCAACGTTTACCGGCAGCGCGGCGAGACCGCCATGGTGATCCGTTATATCAAGAGCAGGATCCCGTCCATCGAGCAACTGGGCCTGCCGGAAATCCTTAAACAGCTGATCATGGAAAAGCAGGGACTGGTGCTGGTGGTCGGCGCCACGGGCTCCGGCAAATCCACCACGCTTGCTTCGATGGTCGAATATCGAAACAGCAATCGCACCGGCCATATCCTTACCATTGAGGATCCGATTGAGTTTATTCACGAGCATAAAATGTCCGTGGTGGATCAGCGTGAGGTTGGGTTGGATACCCTGTCTTACCAGGAGGCGTTGAAGAACGCCTTGCGTGAGGCACCGGACGTGATCGTCATCGGCGAAATCCGGGATCGGGATACCATGCGCCATGCGCTGCATTTCGCGGAAACCGGTCACGTCTGCCTGTCGACCCTGCACGCCAACAACGCCAACCAGACCATGGAGCGTATCATCAATTTCTTCCCGGACACCGCTCACCACGGGGTGTTGCTGGATATATCCCAGCACCTGCGCGCGATCATATCGCAGCGACTCATTCTGGGCGTGGACGGCCGGCGCCTGCCGGCGGTGGAAATCATGCTGAACACGCCGTTCATCTCCGAGTTGATCGGAGACGGACGCATTGGCGAAATCAAGGACGCAATCGAGCAGGGCGCATTCAATGGCATGCAGACCTTCGATCAGTGTCTGTACAAGCTCCACAAGGAAGGCAAAATCAGCATGGAAAGCGCTCTGCAGTATGCGGACTCAAGAAACAACCTGCGGCTCAAGTTCCGGCTCGAGAATCCTGACCAGTTCAAGGACGTTGAGGATCTGAAGATCAAGGACGACACCGGCAACACGCATCGAATCGACCTGAAGCGAAAGGTGTATAAGAAGGACTGATTGGGTGTTCTCCATACGACTACACTCGCTTTGATTGAACAGCTTTGCGGGAGGGAGGGTGCAGGATGTTTCCGCTTGCCGGCTCGTTCCTGAACTTGTCGCTTCAACGCCATGAACCCCTCCGCCATGAATCGGTGATCATGCAAAGCCCGCCACCGGCCGGACTGCGACCACAGGGGTAGCGGAATTCGGAACACTTATTCAGTCCATCTTCTCCTTTTCATACTTCATTTGAGGTATGCAGAATGTCAAGTCAAACCCAGCTAATCTGACATCTTTCCCTCCCCGAATATAGGGCGTAAATTGCTTCACATTTATTCGCACCCACATTGTGGTGCGAGTACGAGATCAGGGGATCGATGCAGATATCTGAACGACTGTTGCTGGATACGGTCGCTGCACCGGGTGTCGCGTCTGAGAAGCGCGATGCTTACACCGCAGGGCACCAGGCCCGGGTCACCACGCTGGCGCCGGGCATTGCCGCACGCTTGGGATTGAGCAAGGGGGTGGTGGAAGGAATCAGAACCGCCAGCCTGCTGCATGACATCGGGAAGTTCGGGATCCCGGTGGAAGTGTTAACCAAGCCGGGTAAATTGAGTGATGGAGAACGGAAGCCGGTGCGGGAATATTCGGCGGCCTGGGATTTTGAACAATGTCAGAGTCAGAGAACAGCGACTTTTATCCGACGTTGAATTTGTACCAGACCTTTGCGGAACAGGCGAGGGTCGGGCCCGATCGGCGGTGCCTTGCATGGGAGCCCGGTAACGGCGACGAGCGCGCGTGGAGCTACGGCGAGGCACTTGCCGAAATCAACGCGCATGCGGCGATGTTGGAGGATCTCGGCGCGGGTGTCGGTACGCGCGTGATGATTCATGCGGACAACACGCCCGAACATATATTCCTCTGGCTAGCCTGCGCGCGCCTGGGTGCGATTGCGGTCATGGGCAATATGAATGCGGACGAACGCCTGTTCGCCCACTATCTCGATGTGGCGCAGCCCGAGGTGGTCATTGCCGAGCAGCCGACCTGGTGCGAACTGGCGCGGCGCGACGGCGGGTCGATGCTGCTGTGTGCCGATCTCGACGAAGTTCGCTCGCGTGTGCAGCCGGCTGGTTCGTGGGACGGCACGGCGCCCGATCATTCACCCGCGATCGCGCATACCATTATTTTTACCTCAGGCACCACCGGTATTCCCAAGGGCGTGGTCTGGACCCAGGCGAATGCCTTATTCGCCGGCGCCGTGAACGCCGCGCAGATGCAGATCGAGGCCGATGAGATCTGCCTGTGTCACATGCCTCTTTATCATACGGTGGGATTGTCGTTTCTGGTTGCTACCAGTATCGTCGGGGGCGCCGCGCTGGTATTGCAGCCGCGTTTCACGCCGGATCGCTTCTGGGATATATCCAGGCGCCACGCTTGCACCTGGACCGCCATGCCCCCGCAGGCTGTGTACGCTCTGCAGCACACCGCGCCCGCGCCGCGCGAGCACGCGTACCGGTTCTGGCTGCTGGGGGCAGGCGGCGACGCGGAAGTTGAAAAGACCTACGGCATAGACACCATCGGTGCCTGGGGCATGTCCGAAACCGTGGCGCCCGCCATCGCGGGACGGCGCGGGCAGTCAAATCCATATCCCAGTGTCGGCGTGGCCGCACGCCAGTACGAATTGCGTACCGTGCTGGATAACGGCGATATGGCCCGGGCGGGCGACGTCGGTACCTTGCGGGTGCGCGGCAGACGTGGAGTCGAGTTGTTCCAGGAATATTACGGAGACGAGGAGGCGACCGCGGCGGCGTTTGACGCCGACGGGTGGTTTGATACCGGTGACCGGGTGCGATCCGATGAGAATGGCTGGATATACTTTACCGGGCGCAGCAAGGATCTTATCAAGGTCGGCGGTGAGAATGTGATCCCCGCTGAAATAGAACAGGTGCTGGCACAACACGGTTCCGTGCGTGAGTGCGCGGTGGTGGGCGCTTCCGACCCCGCTTTTGGAGAAGTGCCCGTTGCCTTCGTTGTACCGGTTGCTGATGAATGCGCCGGTGTTGTGGAATCGATCATTACGGAGATCAATCCCCGCCTTGCACCGGTGAAGCGGGTGCGCAGGGTGGTTCTGGTACGGGACCTGCCACGCTCCACTATCAGCAAGGTGGCCAAGAATCTGTTGCGGCAGTGGCTGGAAGAGCCGGACCTGGTGCCGCTGGACCGCATCGATGACGATCCGCGCGCATGCGGTGATATCACCGCAATCGACAAGGCCGAGATCCTCGAAGATTTGCGTGAAATATGGGCGGCATCCTTCAACGTTGCGCTGGGCAGGATCGGGGCGGATATGGATTTCTTCGAATTGGGTGGCGATTCATTAATGGGGCTGGAGGTGCTCACGCGCATCGGGGCGCATTTCGGCGTCAAGCTGGAACCGGAAGTCCTGTACGAATATTCGACGCCCGGTGCCCTGGCCGGGTATCTGGAAGTGCTGATGCTGACGCGGGCACTGAAGCGAAGCGACAGCGGCGGTGACAGCCCATTCGTTGAACTCTGAATCGCGTTCCCGCTTTCCGGTCGAACCAGGGCTGGCAGATGCCCTCCGGGAACTTGCGCGCAGGGGTTTTGCTCTCAGCGTTTACCAGGGCAAATTACGCTGCAGCGGTCCGGTGCACCAGTTGCCGGTCGAACTTGAGGCGCGTCTTCGCTGCAACCGTGTTGGCCTGATCGAGTGCCTGCGCCTGCTGGGCGGCGACGTGCCCGGGTTTGTCGCGCGCCCGGCCGCACGTCCGGCGCAGGCGCCTCTTAATATCTCCCAGGAAAATCTGTACCGGATCGCGGAACATCTCTACCCGCTGTTCGGAAGTATGTTTACGCCCGAGGGCTTCCTCCTGACACTTCCCGAAGGACTGGATTTTGAACGGGTAGACCGCGCCTACCAGGCGTTGTTCGGCCGTCATCGCGCTCTGGGGATTGCGTTCGTGCCCGGCGCAGAGCGTACGCCCTACCAGGTGGTCAGCGACCAGGCGCCGATGCTGCGGGAGATAGGACTGAGGCAAAATGGCGACGCGCCGGGTCTCGGCGATGCGCTCGCGTTTCTGTCCGGTTTCCAGGATCTGAACACGGCCGGCTGCTCGCGGGCGCCGCGACTGGAGGATGCGGGCTTTCCCCTGTTCCGCAGCGCGTTTTTGCATGACGGCGGCGGAAGGCGCTGGTTCGCCATGTATCTCGACCAGATGATTTGCGACGGCACCTCCCTTTCCCTGGTCTATCGCGACATGGTGGAACTGCTGGTGGCGGAGATGGAAGGGCGGCCGCCCGCACTGCCTGCCGCGGACGCGGACTTTGCCGACTACTGTGCGTGGGAGCACCGTTTTTTCCGGGGCTCGGACCGTTACCGGCGCAATCTGGATTTCTGGCGCCGTTACCGGGACAGGAATATTCCCCTGTACCTGCTGGCGCCGGACAAGGAAGTGACGCTGGAGCAGTTGGGGCGCGGTGACGCCCTGCCCGGTGAAACCATCATCGAAGAACTGCCGGGGCAACTGGTGGAGCAAATCTATGGTTGTTCTTCCGCGTCGAAAGTCACTGTGTTCGACGTGCTCCTGAGCGCAATGCTGGTCCACCTTTGCGAACAGCGCGGAGAAAATGCCGTGGCGATTTCGTCACTGTTCGCCAACCGGCCGCCGGGTTGCAACGAGGTGGTCGGCAGCTTTTCCCAGGTTGCCCACGTGGGTATGAGGTTCTCCCGGTGCATGCCCTTTTGCGATGCGCTGGTCGAGGTACAGCGGCATCTGGTGGAGGTGCAGCAGCACGTTAACCTGGCCCAGGTCGAGTTGCTCTCGCCGGAGCAGCTTCATACGGATCCGATTACATTGAATCGGGGCATGCCGGTGACGCTGTCAATGGAGAGCTATCTGGGGCGGGACCAGCCGCGCGCCGATATCGCAGATGAATTGATCGGCGCGGTGACCGGAAAAAATGCGCCGGCCGGACGCCGTTACCTGAGTGCGCCGCTGGATAATTTCGCGGTGTACCTGCGCTTTGTGCCGGACTTCTCCCATCGCCGCCTGCGCTGCGTGCTGCAATATTGCACAGTCGCCTATCGCCGCCGCAGCGTGGAAAATCTGATGGACGGATATCTCTCGCGACTGCGATCATTGACCGCGGACCCCGGGCAACCGGTCCCGGCCTAGAAGGCATTCCGAGCGTTGAAAGAAACGGCATTGCGACAGCCGGATTCCGGACACGCTGTGAATACGTCCATGTACGCTCGAGCGCCGCGTCCCTGCGGCTCACGGTCCGGAATCCGGCTGTCGCAATGCTAGTGGCTGTGTGCATCATATTTTGGAACGGCTGTTTGGTTCCGCGTTCAAAGGAATCCTTATGGTGGCGCAAGCACCTATCAACATGAATCCGCGCCTGCTCCTGTTCATCCTGATTTTCGCCAGTTCCGTGGCGTGGATGTCTTCGGATCTGTATGCGCCCAGCCTCGCGCACCTGCCGGCCTACTTCAACACCAGCGCCGCCATGGTGAAGCTCACCATGGCCTTGAACATTCTCGCCTATGCCCTGGCCACGCTGGTGCATGGTCCGCTGTCGGAACGCTACGGCCGCCGGCCGGTGTTTCTGTACGGCATGGCGTTGTTCACCGCGGCTACGCTGCTGTGCGCGGCGGCAACCGGCATCGGCATGCTTATCGCGGCGCGAATCATCCAGGGCCTTGCGGCTGCCGTGGAAGGCGTCGTCATCCTGGCGATTATCCGCGACAGCTTCGACAAGGCCGCGCAAATCCGCGCCATGGCCGTGTACGGCATCGCCAGTGCTTTCACACCCGCCGTAGCGCCGATCCTGGGCGGATACATTTACATCTATTTCGGTTGGCGTATGAACTTCATCGTGCTGGGCGTCGCCGCGATTGTCGCTACCTTGTTGTTGCAGCGCTACCTGAAGGAATCCGTCCGCCCGGATCGCAACGCCGGAACGGTAGGCGAGGTGCTGCGGGATTACGGTGCCCTGTTGCGTAATCGCGGGTTCCTGGCCTATTCCCTGATCGGGGGTTCCACTATCGGATTTTTCTTTGCCTTCGTGACAGCCGGGCCGTTTATCCTGATCAACGAATACGGGTTGCCTACCCAGTATTTCGGCTACTTCCAGGGGCTGGCGGTGATCTGCTTCGTGGCCGGCAGCGCGTTGGCGGGGCGCCTGGCGGATTCGCTGCCCAGCGGACGCATCATGGCCATCGGCATTACCACGGCGATCATCGGCGGGACATTTCTTATTGTGATTGTTTTCGGCGGTATGGAAACACCGGCCACGCTGGCGGTGGCCCTGGCGCTTATCGCCTTCGGCGACGGACCGGTATCCGCCACCACGCCCTCACTGGCCATGGACCGTTCCGACAGCCGCACCGGCGCGTCGGCGGGCGCCCTGGTGGCGATGGAAATGGTTATCAGCTCCCTGGCCGCGCTGGGCGTCAGCGTCCACCATAACGGCAGTTCCGGACCGCTGGCGGTCACCGCCGGATTTTTATGCGCGGCAATGGTGGCCGGCATGCTGCTGCAGCGGCAGGCCAAGCCTTAAAGCACGGATCCCAACCCGGGCCCGCGCTCATCCATGGCGCTAGTTGCTCCAACACCATGACCCCATCCTGTGTCCTGTCCACACAGGCTCAGGTTTTACCGATGAAATCCTGCTTGCCCAGCTCCACGCCGCAGTGGCGCAGAATGTCGTAGGCGGTGGTGACATGAAAGTAGACGTTGGGAAGCACGAATTTCTGCAGATAGTCCAGGCCGTTGAAGGTGATGGTGCCGCTGCGCAGGTTCAGGGTGATTTGCTTCTCTTCACTACCGTCGATCTGATCGGGTTTGAATCCGTCAAGGAATTTGACGGTCTTGGCTATGCGGCCGGCGAGTTCATCGAACGTCGCTTCGTTGTCGTCGTACTTGGGTGGTTCATTTCCCGACAGGCGCGCGGCGCAGCCCTTGGCCATATCGGTGGCAATCTGCACCTGGCGCGCCAGGGCGAACATGTCCGGGTAGAGGCGGTAGTTTAAAAGGACCTGGGGCTCAATTTTGCGCGCCTCGGCGTGCGCGGCCCCCTTGGCGAGCACCGCGGAAAGATTTGTCAGGGCGCGGATACATACGGGCACGGAGGCCTGATACATGGATATGGTCATTAACTGTCTCCCGGAAATCGTTGCCTGTGGCGGTCACAGGCCGCAGATCATACCCGCTGCCGGGCCTGCTTGCCCGGATGCACGGCGTACCGGATCAGGCGCCCGCCGCCACCGCGCGCAGGGCGCCCTCATCGAGGGTGCGCTTGTCTACTTTGAGGTAGGCCACGCCGTCTTCGACGATTACCACGGCTTCCGCGACGCCCGGCACGGCGTTGAGTTGCGCCGCCAGCCTGCCCGCGTCCTCCTTGTTGATGCGGCCCACGTTAAGCAACTGAGTGGAAAGATGCCGCGGTGCGCGCATGGTGGCCGCGAGCACCAGCCAGACGGCGGCCACCGCGGCGCAGAATCCGAACACCGACTCGTAGCTGTAACCGTACAACCAACCGCCGGCCGCACCGCCGACGAATATGCCCAAAAACTGTGAGGTGGAATACACACCCATGGCGGTGCCCTTCATTTCCGCCGGCGCCAGCCTGGAAACCAGGGAGGGCAGGGTGGCTTCCAGCACGTTGAAGGCTGTGAAAAAGAACGCCAGCAGCACAACCACAACGGTCAGGCTGCGGTCGAAGGCGAACAGCGCCAGTTGCGAGAGACCCAGCACTGCCACCGCCGCCACGAACACCTGCTTGAGCAGGCGTCGCTTTTCCGCCACGAGCACGCACGGCACCATCAGGAAGAAGGAAACCACCATGACCCCCAGGTACATGAGGGAATGTTCGGCCCGCGGCAGGCCGACCCGGTTCTGCAGCACCAGCGGCATGACCACGAAGGTGGCCGTAAGGATCAAATGCAGAGAGAAGATCCCGGCATCCATGCGCAGTAACTGGGTATCCTTGAGCACCCGCATGAACTGCGCAGGCACCGGTTCGGCGTCACGGTGAAAGCGGCTGGCAACCGGGTTGGGGACGCGAAGCAGCAACACGCCGATACCCGCCAGGGCCAGCGCCGCGGTGACCCAGAACAGACCCGGCAATCCCACCCAGCGCGTAATTGCGGGACCGGCGACAATGGCGGCCGCGAAAGCGAGGCCGATGCTCATGCCGATGACGGCCATGGCCTTGGTGCGGTGTTCTTCGCGCGTGAGGTCAGCGGTAAGGGCCAGTACCGTGGACCCCACCGCGCCGGTGCCCTGCAGGGCGCGTCCCAGAATGACGCCGTAGATGGAATGAGACAGGGCGGCAACGGCGCTGCCCAGGGCGAACAGCAGCAGGCCGCCGAAGATGACCGGCTTGCGGCCGACCCGATCGGAGAGCTTTCGGTACGTGTTCTGAAGAATGGACTGGGTTATTGATTTGTTTTGGATTGTTATGCTT
>CAZNWR010000012.1:11652-21253 GCA_964576645.1 uncultured Enterobacteriaceae bacterium
AGGCCGGCCAGGGTCGGGGAGAAGCCGGTGTAGCGGGTGGCATGCAGGGTAAACACGGGAAGGATCATGAACAGGCCGAGCATGCGCAATGAAAAGATAAGTGCCAGTGATACCGCAGCACGGCGCTCCCCACCGCTCATTCCCTCTGTTTCCGTGGGCACGCCGGCGCCCGGATTATTGGCTTCGTTCATGTTCTGTCCTCATCCTGAAGGCGCAGCGGTCCCCGCCGCGCAACATAGTTGCTGACTCACTACACTCCGTCGAGTTCAACTCGGGTTCCCCTGGAAATGGGGCCGGCATGTAACTGCATGCCCGCTGCGCCAATTTCAGCCACGATAGAAACTGTGTCAGAATGCAATTCACTGGGGACCTGATGCAAGACTATCACGGGGTCACCCCCGCGTTTCCAAACGTCAAGGTCCTCGGTGCGTTCCGCATTCCGGAGCGTAGGCACATCAGAGGCGAAGTCAAAATGACCTTGTTACCGATAATTATTATAAGCGATGGCTGCTGGGAAGAAGAAGACGACGGTAGTCATTGCAGACGATGATCGAACCATAAGAACCGTATTGGCCAAGGTTCTCGACACAAACGGATACCGTGTCGAGCTGGCAGACCGGGGTGAAAAATGCCTGTTTCTCGCCCTGGAACGGGACGTGGATGCTTTTCTCATCGATATGCAGATGCCCGGTCTGGATGGGATCGAGCTGTGCCGGCGCTTGCGCGCGATCGACAGGTACCGCATTGCGCCCATCATGTTCATCACTTCCCATGACGAAGACGCAAATCTGAGCGAGGGATTCGCCGCCGGCGCCACCGACCTTATCAACAAGCCCGTCAATCCGGTTGTGCTGCAAGCCCGCCTCAAGGCACACCTGGACCGGGTCCGCTATTTTAATGAAACGGAAAAAGTGCGGGATTACCTGAAGCGCTACATTTCGGTGCGTACCCAGCGCATCGCGGAAGCCTACGCCATGACCGGCGTACTGCCTGTTCCCGAACGCACTACCGTGTGTGTCATGTTTTCGGACGTACGCGGCTTTACCACCCTGAGCCGCTCGGTGCAGCCGGAGGAACTGTTCGATTCGCTCAGCAGGTTGTTGGGAATGCAGGTGGATATCGTGCACCGCTGCGGTGGTTACATCGACAAATTCGGCGGCGACGGCATCATGGCGATTTTTACCGGTGAAGACATGGCCCTGGATGCCTGTCACTGCGCCCGCCATATCCTGCGGGAAGTCGGGATCTTTCAGGAGAAGGGGCTGGCCTGGACTCTGCCGGTGGGGATCGGTATCGCCATGGGAGACGTTCTCATCGGCAATATCGGTTCCAGTGACCATCTGGACTACTCCGCCATTGGAGAGACCGTGAATCTGGCCGCGCGGCTTTGCGGACAGGCGCCGGCGGACCAGGTACTGGTATCCGGCAGCGTCTACGAGGCCGCCAAGGACGACGAGCTTCTGTCCTTTGGAGAGGCTTCCGAGGTCCGGGTGAAGGGATTCAGCGAACCTGTGCAGGTGCGCGGTCTGCTCGGCACGCGCCGCCCCTGAGCCCGCCCGGCGCCGGGTATTTGCTTGATCTTCGTCATGAAGTGGCCAACTGGCACCGGTACAGTCATGCAACATCAATAAACCTCGGAGGCCGATCCTCATGAAAGTTGCCCGTCAGGAGCTGGACCAGGGGGAACGCGGGGTCCGCGCACAGGTACGAGCCATGGGGCAGGACGCGAGCAAGGCCATCGCGGCAGTCGCGGAAGTACTGAACCGGTTGGATGTGGACCGGGCGCGGGCCCTGGCTGCCGCAGACGCTGACTTCAACCGCCGCAACCAGGAAATCCATGAGGCCTGTATTGAATTAATTGCACTGCAGCAGCCGGTTGCCACGGATCTTCGCGAAATCCTGTCGGACTTGCTCATCGCAACGGAGCTTGAACGTATCGCCGATCACGTGGCGGATATCGCCCGCATCGTCCCGTCACTTTCGCGTGAGGGTATTCCGCCGGTCTGGGACGAACTACTGAACATGGCCGCCCGCTGCCGTGAAATGCTCGATGCCATGCTGAATGCTTATGTGCAGCGCAGCACGGTAGACGCGGAAGTGATCGCCGGGAACGACGAGAATATCGATCGCCTGAACGGCCAGGTGGTGAGGGAAGTGATCGGGTTCATGCAGGCCAATCCGGCCAGCGTGGCCAACGGTACATATGTCATTTGGCTGACCCATCACCTGGAGCGTATCGGCGACCGGGTCACCAACATCGGTGAACAGATCCTGTTTGAGGAAAGCGGGGTCACCGTCGACCTGAACCGGACGCAAAAGCAGGAAAAGGGCGGGCAAGCCTGATCCCGTCACTACCCCGGCGTACGTATATGTTTATAATTACGGAAACTTTCCCCTTCCGGGGGATTCCAAGGTGGTCATGAGACTCGTTAAGGCAGAGTGGCGGTTCTCCGGTTCAATCCTGGTATGCGGCGTCGCCATGGCGATGCTTGTCACGGGCTCGTGGGTCCCGGCCGTCTATGCGTCTTCGGGCGGCCCGACGCCTTTTCTGATGGCGGACGACACCGGTGGCAACCAGGGCGGTGGCAGCGGTGGTTCCGGCCAGGGCAGCGGGCAGCCAATACAGGGGCAGCCATTACCGGGACAGCTTATCGTGCCGGGGTCGCCGCAGCAGGGTCAGGGAGACAATAGCAAGAAGGGCAAGCGGTGCATGACTACCTGCGCCCAATGGGGAGAGGAATGTATGCTTGTGAACCAGGGGGCCGGCGGCATGCAGCGCCGGTGTCGCCACGTCTGCAAAAAATTTACCGAGGAGTGTTTCTAAATCCCCGGCCGCGGCCTGCCGCGTTGTCCGTCTGACCGATACTGGTGCACCGTGCACCCCGCGCATCCCGCATCCCGCATCCCGCATCCCGCACCTTCCCTGAATGTGTGGCACGCCGCCTCGAATCGTTATAATGTCGGCCGTTTTCGCATTGGGGAGACGCGCGAAAGTGGCGGAACTGGTAGACGCGCAGGATTTAGGTTCCTGTGGGGTAATCCCGTGAGAGTTCGAGTCTCTCCTTTCGCACCAGTTATCTAACTATTTATAATATATGAACTTTTTCATACATCAGCCAGGAATGAGGCAGGCATGCAGGTATCAGTAGAATCGACCGGACCGCTGGAGCGCACCATGCGGGTTGAGATCCCGGAGGACCAGATCGCAACGGAAGTGCAGAACCGGTTGCGCAACCTGACTCGAACCACCCGGGTGCAGGGGTTCCGCCCCGGCAAGGCCCCGCTCAAAGTTATCGAGCAGCGCTTCGGATCGCGCGTGCGCCAGGAAGTGGTGGGAGAAGCCGTACAGACCAGTTTCTACGAGGCCATCAACCGCGAAAACCTGCGTCCCGCGGGTAGCCCCCAGATCGACCCGCTCACGGCGGAGCTCGGGCGCGGTGTGCAGTACACGGCGACATTCGAAATAATTCCGGAGGTGAAACTCGTCGAGGTGGAAAAGCTGGAGGTGACCAAGCCGGTCTGCGATATCACTGACGAGAACGTGGATGCGATGATCGAAACTCTGCGTCGTCAGCACCGGCGGCTCGAGCCGGTGGACCGGGAAGCGCGTTCCGGCGAGGTCGTGGAAATCGACTTTACCGGTAAGGTGGGCGATGAGGAGTTCGAGGGAGGCAGCGGCAAGGATTTCCAGGTGGAACTGGGCAGCGGCCGGTTTATCGAAGGATTTGAAGATGGCTTGGTCGGACGCAAACCCGGCGACGATGTCCGGCTTGAATTGCAGTTCCCGGAAGACTACCGGGTCGAAAAGCTGGCGGGTAAACCCGTGGTTTTTTCGATCCAGGTCAAAAAGGTGCTGGAGCCGGTTTTGCCGGAGATGGACGAGGACCTGTTCAAGCAGTTCGGCGTAACCGAAGGTGGCGAAGAGATGTTCCGAAAAGAAGTGCGCGAACACATGCAACGGGAAGCCGACTCGGTGGTGCGCAATCGGATCCGCGACTCCGTCATGGAAGCGCTGTTCGAGGCGCATACCCTGGAACTGCCGAAGGCGCTGGTGGAACAGGAAGTGCAGCAGTTGCGTCAGCAGGTGGAATCCAGACTTAAGGCGTACGGTATTGAAGTGGAAAAGGCTCAGGAGAACCTGAACGATCCCAAGTTGTTCGAAGAGCGGGCGCGCAAGCGCGTGACGCTTCGTTTGGTGGTGGCGGAGGTCATCAAGGAAAACGGACTTACGGCTGAGCCGGGCAAGGTGCGCGCCCTCATAGAGCAAAATGCGCAGAGCTATGAGGACCCCACCGCCATCATCAACTGGTATTACGCCGATAAGGACAGACTGGCGGAAGTGGAAGCGCTTGCGTTGGAGGATGAAGTTATCGACTGGATCGCGGGCCGGGCTCAGTTGAACGAGACCAACGTGCCGTTTGACGAGTTGGTGAATAAAGGGCAGACTGAAGCCGCCTAGACGCGTCACGGGTGCACTCTAATTACATGAAAAGCAAGGAAATACAAGCACTGAACCTGGTACCCATGGTGGTCGAACAGACCTCCAGGGGCGAACGCGCATACGATATCTACTCACGCCTGCTGAAAGAGCGCGTGGTGTTCCTGGTCGGTGCGGTAGAGGACAACGTGGCCAATCTGATCGTGGCCCAGTTGTTGTTCCTGGAATCGGAGAATCCGGACAAGGACATTCATCTTTATATCAATTCGCCGGGCGGGTCCGTATCGGCGGGACTGGCAATTTACGATACCATGCAGTTCGTCAAACCCGATGTCAGTACCATGTGCGTCGGACAGGCGGCGAGCATGGGCGCGCTGTTGCTCGCCGGTGGTGCCGCGGGCAAGCGGTATTGCCTGCCCCACTCCCGGGTGATGATCCATCAGCCGCTGGGCGGCTTCCAGGGGCAGGCCGCCGACATCGATATCCACGCCAGGGAAATCCTGAAGGCGCGCGAGCAGTTGAACCAGATATTCGCGCGTCACACCGGTCAGGCTCTGGAGAAGATCCAGCAGGATACTGATCGCGATCACTTTCTGGGATCGGAAGAGGCAATGGCCTACGGGATCATCGACAAGGTGCTGAGCGAGCGCCAGGGGATGTTCGACTCGAATAAGAATAACAAGGAAAAGAAAGCTGGCGCGGTTGCTGAATGAATCAAACCCACCTTGATCAGGGTGCGCTATGAGTGACGGCAAGCAGAATAAAAGTGGTGACGGCGACCGGTTGCTGTATTGCTCGTTCTGCGGCAAGAGCCAACACGAAGTAAGGAAGTTGATCGCGGGCCCGTCGGTCTTCATATGCGACGAATGTGTCGAACTGTGTAACGACATTATTCGTGAGGAGATCCAGGAGAAATCCGTCGCCGGCGGCGGCAGCAGCCTGCCGACCCCCCATGAAATCAAGAAGATCCTCGATGAGTACGTCATCGGACAGGAGATGGCCAAGAAGATCCTGTCGGTGGCGGTATATAACCACTACAAGCGGCTGGAGCAGGGCGGCAAGAAATCCGACGTCGAGCTTGCCAAGAGCAACGTGCTCCTGATCGGCCCGACCGGCAGCGGCAAAACGCTGCTGGCGGAGACCCTGGCACGGCTGCTGAACGTCCCTTTCACCATTGCCGACGCAACGACCCTGACGGAAGCCGGCTACGTGGGCGAGGACGTGGAAAATATCATCCAGAAGCTCCTGCAGAAGTGCGACTACGACGTCGAAAAGGCGCAAACCGGCATAGTTTATATAGACGAGATAGACAAGATTTCGCGCAAGTCGGATAACCCGTCCATCACCCGCGACGTTTCCGGTGAAGGTGTGCAACAGGCCCTGCTCAAGCTGATTGAGGGCACGGTGGCGTCGGTGCCGCCCCAGGGCGGTCGCAAGCATCCGCAGCAGGAGTTCCTGCAGGTCAATACCGGCAATATCCTGTTCGTGTGCGGCGGCGCGTTCGCCGGGCTGGACAAGATTATTCGTGACCGTTCCGAGAAGGGCGGCATCGGCTTTTCGGCGGAAGTGCGCAGCAAAAACGATAAGAAAAGCAACAGCGAACTGATGCATTCGGTGGAGCCTGAGGACCTCATCAAGTATGGACTGATCCCCGAGTTCGTGGGCCGCCTGCCGGTGGCGGCGACCCTGGATGAGCTGGACGAGGAGCAGCTCGTGAAGATCCTGCTTGAGCCGAAGAACGCCATCACCAAGCAGTACGCCCGCCTGTTCGAGATGGAAGGTTGCGAAATCGAATTCAGAGAGGCCGCGTTGATGCGGGTGGCGCGCAAGTCCATGGAGCGCAAGACCGGCGCGCGTGGCCTGCGATCAATCCTGGAAAACGTGCTATTGGACACCATGTACGATTTACCCTCCATGGAGGGCGTGTCCAAGGTCGTCATCGACGAAAATGTCATCGACGGCGACGGCAAGCCGCTGGTGATCTACGAAGGAGCGGAAATCTCCAAGGCGGCCGCGGACTGAGAAGCGGCGGTGCCCGGCCAGTATTCCAGGCTTTTCCAAGAAGGATGCTTGAAACGGGCGTTTGAGCCCATATATTCAAGTTGACCCTCCCCAAACCGGCATTCATACCTATGCAAGAGACTACAGACACCCGGAACATCATCTATCCCGTGTTGCCCCTGCGTGACGTGGTGGTGTACCCGCACATGGTCATTCCCCTGTTCGTGGGCAGAGAGAAATCCGTGCGCGCGCTGGACCAGGCGGTGGAAGGCAGCAAGCAGATCCTGCTGGTGGCGCAGAAAAGCGCGGCCGATGACGATCCGAAGATTGACCAGATCTATCCGGTAGGGACATTGTCAAACATCCTGCAGCTCCTGAAGCTGCCGGACGGCACCATCAAGGTATTGGTGGAAGGCGCAAAACGGGCGCGCATTCTGGAATTTACCGATACCGAATCCATGTTCGCGGCGACGGCCGATCTGCTGGACCCGACGTTCGTGGACGAGAGGGAGCTCGACATCATGAGCCGTTCCGCCATGAACCAGTTCGAGCAGTACGTCAAGCTGAACAAGAAGGTACCGCCCGAAATCCTGTCATCGTTGTCGGGAATCGACGACGCCAGCCGCCTGGCCGACACCATCGCGGCGCATATGTCCGTCAAAATTGAGGATAAGCAGCGGGTGCTTGAGATCACGGATATCCGTGAACGCCTGGAATACCTCATTAACCTGATGGAAACCGAGATCGATCTGCTGCAGGTGGAAAAACGCATCCGCGGGCGGGTCAAGTCGCAGATGGAGAAGAGCCAGCGCGAGTATTATCTCAACGAGCAGATGAAGGCGATCCAGAAGGAACTGGGCGACATGGACGAAGTGCCCAACGAGATCGAGGAGTTGGCGCGGAAGATTGAAGAGTGCGGCATGCCCAAGGAAGTGAGGGAAAAGGCTACCAGTGAACTGAACAAGCTGAAGATGATGTCGCCCATGTCGGCCGAAGCGACGGTGGTGCGTAATTACGTCGATTGGCTGGTGAACGTGCCGTGGAAGGACCGGAGCCGCGTCTCGCGCGACATCAAGAAGGCGGAAAAAGTCCTTGACGAAGATCATTACGGCCTGGACAAGGTGAAGGAGCGCATCCTCGAATACCTGGCCGTGCAGCAGCGGGTGAAGCAGCTCAAGGGACCGATACTTTGTCTGGTCGGTCCACCGGGCGTGGGCAAGACTTCGCTGGGACGTTCCATCGCCCGCGCCACCAACCGCAAATTCGTGCGCATGTCACTCGGCGGTGTTCGCGACGAGGCGGAAATTCGGGGACACCGGCGTACCTATATCGGCTCTCTGCCCGGCAAGATCCTGCAGAGCATGTCCAAGGTCGGTACCAAGAATCCGCTGATGCTGCTGGATGAAGTGGACAAGATGGCCATGGACTTTCGCGGTGATCCCGCATCGGCGCTGCTGGAGGTCCTGGATCCCGAGCAGAATCACTGCTTCAATGACCATTACCTGGAGGTCGATTACGACCTGTCCGAGGTGATGTTCGTGACCACCGCCAACAGTCTTAATATTCCTCCGCCGCTGCTCGACCGGATGGAGGTGATCCGCCTGTCGGGTTATACCGAGGACGAGAAAGTTCACATAGCGCAAAAGTACCTGATTCCAAAACAGATCAAGCGCAACGGCCTGAAGAAATCCGAGCTGAAGATCCAGGAGGCCACAATCCGGGACATCATTCGTTACTACACGCGCGAGGCGGGGGTGCGCAATCTGGAACGGGAAGTCGCCAATATCTGCCGCAAGACGGTGAAGCGGCTGCTCAAGAGCGAGAAAACACGCAGCGTCAGCGTGACGCCGAAGCAGCTCGAAAAACTGCTCGGCGTCAAACGTTACCGTTTCGGCCGTGCGGAAGAGCAGGACCGGGTAGGTCTGGTGACAGGTCTGGCCTGGACCGAAGTGGGCGGTGAACTGCTGACCGTTGAGGCCGCCATGGTGCCGGGCAAGGGCAATGCCACCACGCGCACGGGCCAGCTCGGGGACGTCATGAAGGAGTCGGTCGATGCGGCCATGACCGTGGTACGCAGCCGTACCGACGTGCTGGGTATCGACCCCGATTTTTACAAGACCCACGATTTCCACGTGCACGTCCCGGAGGGGGCTACGCCCAAGGACGGTCCCAGTGCGGGGGTGGCGGTCTGCACCGCACTGGTATCCGCGCTGACCGGGATCCCGGTCAAATCCAGCGTGGCGATGACCGGTGAAATCACCTTGCGCGGGGAGGTGCTGCCCATCGGTGGCCTCAAGGAAAAGCTGTTGGCTGCCTTGCGTGGTGGAATAGAGACGGTTCTAATTCCGCTTGAGAATGAGCGGGAACTCGTTGAGATCCCCAAGAATATTAAACAAGGCCTGGCGATCCGTCCGGTACGCTGGATAGACGAAGTCCTTGAGGTTGCGTTGCAGCGTATGCCCGCATTGACGTCGCAAGCGGGTAAAACCGATGAGTTGGTTGCCCAGGAAGAGGCCGCGGCGGAAGCCGAAAAGGATATCGTTCGCACGCACTGATTTGGATGTGAGATTTCCCTGAAGTTTGACAATGCGCAAATTTGCGGGGGCTTCGCTTGACGCCAAACAGGGTGCCTGATATAAATCAGCGACGGGTGTCCGCCCGCATACAGACTCGGTTTCACAGGTCTCCATCAATTCAACTGAACTGGAAGGGGATGTTTCAGTAAGGGGAACAACTATCATGAATAAAGCTGAACTAATCGAAGCAGTAGCGGAAGCGGCAGACATATCGAAAGCTGCAGCAACGCGCGCGGTAGACGGAACAATAGATGCAATAACCAAGGCATTAAAAAAAGGTGACTCGGTAACGTTGGTCGGTTTTGGTACGTTTTCGGTTCGCAAGCGTGCCGCACGAAACGGTCGTAATCCGAAGACGGGCGAAGTGATCAAAATCAAGGCGTCAAAAGCGCCCGGTTTCAAGTCTGGAAAAGCACTCAAGGATGCCCTAAACTAGCGCGCCTCCTTGGGTGCTTAGCTCAGTTGGGAGAGCGTCGCCCTTACAAGGCGAAGGTCGGAGGTTCGAGCCCCCCAGCACCCACCAGCAAGCTCCGGAGTGGTAGTTCAGTTGGTTAGAATACCGGCCTGTCACGCCGGGGGTCGCGGG
>CAZNWR010000013.1:0-21231 GCA_964576645.1 uncultured Enterobacteriaceae bacterium
CAGCCCGTCAGCCCGGAAATTGTCTACGTACCCTATTATGATCCCATGGTCGTGTATGGAACCTGGCTGTGGCCGGCTTATCCTCCCGTGTACTTCGGACCCTGGTCCGGCTACGCGATCCATACGGGATACTTCAGTTGGTTCAGCTACGGCACCATCGGGCTGTTCTGGGGATGGAGCAGTTTCGACTGGCATCGCCATGACATTCATATCGACCGCCAGCACTACAACCGGATCATTGCCTATACCCGTCAGCCTTCGTACCTGCGCAATACCTGGGTTCACAACCCCTACCACCGGCGCGGCGTACCTTACCGCAGTCCGGCATTGCGGGCGCGTTTCCGCCCGAATCCGTCCGGCACACCGGCGTCCAGGCTCAATTACCGGGGCTATCAACCTGGAGTGCGTACGCCGTCGCGTCCAGCCGCGCCACGCGCAACGCCGGAGGTGAAAAGGACCCGACCCGGCACGCAGCAGCAGGAGCGCCGCACTTACGAGCAGCGGACGCGTCCGCAAACACAGTCCCCGGCCGCCCGGCCGGCTCAACCACCTGCGCGGACACAGCCGCAATTCCGCACCGCGCCCAACCAGGCCGCGCGGCAGATACAGCGAGCGCAGCAGATGAAGGCGCCACCCGTGGTAACGGTGCCCAAGGCGCCGCAAATGCCGCCCGCCTATCGCAACTACACCAGCGGTGCTGCTGCCCGTGCGGAGGCGGAACGCGCCCGCGTCAGCCGCCAGGCCCGCCCGGCGCCCTCGACGCAAACACAGCCTCGACGTGCCGTCCGGCCTCGAAACAACAAGAGTAACAACCGGCAGAATCACGGCCCGCGCAGGCCCCCCTGAAAGCGCAGGCCGCAAACGACTCCGAGCATGCCATGACAACAAACAACTTGCGAAATCGCGCCGCTATTATGCGGCAGCTGTTACTGATCCTGGGCTGCGCCATCGGCCTCATGCTGTGTGAATCGCCAGCGCGGGCCGCCGGGGGCAACACCCAACAGCAAACGTTTACATCGCCTGCCAGCGCGGTTGAAGCCCTGGTTGCCGCTACCCGCGGAGACCGGGTCGAAGAAATGGTCAGGATCCTGGGACCCGACGGCAAGAAGCTGGTCTATTCCGGCGATCGTGTCGCCGACGATGCAGGCAGGGATCATTTTGTCAGCGCCTACGAGCAGTTCCATGCCATACAGATGCAGGGAGGGGATAAAGCGGTTCTGGTGATCGGTGAAAAACACTGGCCGTTCCCGATCCCGGTGGTACAAAGCGACGGCGCCTGGCATTTTGACACGCCGGCCGGCGAACAGGAGATCCTGGATCGGCGTATCGGACGCAACGAGCTCAACGCCATCAAGGTATGCAGGGCAATTGTCGATGCCCAGCGTGACTATGCCGAGCGCGTCCGGACCCAGGATGGAATCGTGGAATATGCACGCAAATTCATCAGTGATCCGGGAACCCACGATGGTCTGTACTGGCCCGTGCAACCGGGTCAGCCGGAGAGCCCCATTGGCCCGCTCCTTGCTGACGCTCACGCCGAAGGATACGGAAACGCCACGCATAAAGAAGGCCGCCACCATCCTTATCACGGTTACTACTACCGGCTGTTGATGCGCCAGGGCAAGGACGCTCGCGATGGCGCATACGATTACCTGGTGAATGGACACATGCTCGGCGGCTTTGCCATGGTCGCTTTCCCCGCAAAATACGGCAATTCCGGGATCATGACCTTCATCGTCAACCAGGACGGCATTGTGTTCCAGAGGAACCTGGGGCAGGAAACGGCGGACGTCGCGCGCGCAATGGACTCCTTCGATCCGGGGCCCGGCTGGCAAAAAGTCTCCAACTGATCAGCTCCACCTGAATTCCCTTCCCAGCGTATTCCCGGCGCCCGCTGCGCCGGGGTTGACCATACGCAACGGGACCGTCACCATTTTCGCCGGTCACCCCGGATGGGGGCCAACGCGCTCAATGCAAATTGAAGCAACGGCAGCAATGCATAATATATGTATGATCCGGACTGGAACCGGCGCCACCCCGCGGCCTGCCGGTTCTACTGCCGCGCACGGATCCGTGCCAGATCCGGCGAAACCGGCTTCTGCAACGCCCGCGCGTCAAATTGGTCAAAGGGAGCACTGCTCAAATGCCGGGAAATCCGCCCTGTCAGGTTCAATCAATCGAGCTCAGGACCCCGTCTCGAGTCCCATGACCGTGGGCGCCGATCGGTCTTTGTCCACTTTGGACCCGCCGCCCGGGGACAGGGCCGCTTTGTCCCCCGTCCTTAACGCCGCCCCCCGGAATATGGTGTGCTGGACGGTAACGGACGGAGCCGTGGGCATGGAAACCCAGTGCGCCGGCCTCGCCGACGCACTGGGGTTGCGGGCGCTCACCAAGCGCGTGCCGCGCCACCCGCTGCAGAAACTGCTAAAACCCCACTGGCTTCCCCCCGCCGTGCTGGTAGGAACCAGAGGTGCTGCGGCGAGCCAGTTCGGGCCGCCTTGGCCGGACGTTCTGATCAGCTGCGGCTACACCGCGGCGGCCTGTTCCATCGCGGTCAAGCGTGTAAGCCGGGGCCGCACGGTAACCATTCATATCCAGCATCCCCGCGCACCTTTCGAGCTGTTCGACCTGCTGGTGGTGCCCAGACATGATCGCATCTCCGGGCCCAATATCATCACTACCCAGGGCGCCGTACACGGGATAAACGAAACAAAACTCAAAAGCGGCGTGCTCCGCTTCGAAAGGAAACTGCGCTACCTTCCGCGCCCGCTGGTGGCAGTGCTCATAGGCGGTCACAGCCGGCATTACACATTCCGGACCGGCGACGCGGAGCGTCTGGCCAGAGAGTTGTTGACCTTTGCCGCCGTGCACCGTGCCGGGCTCGCCGTCACCGTGTCCCCGCGCACGGGCGCCGCCGCGGTCGAAGTTCTCAGGCAACGGCTGGACAGCAAGCCGTGGGTGAACTTCTGGGACGGCAGCGGCGAAAATCCCTACCTGGGTTATCTTGGCCTGGCCGACGCCATCGTGGTTACCGCGGACTCCATATCCATGATTTCCGAAGCCTGCGCCACGGGCAAACCGGTCTACGTGGCGTCGCTGACCGGACGTGGCGCGCCCAATATCCGGAATTTCTACGCCGACTTTACGGCGGCAGGCCTGATTCGACCGTTTGATGGCACCCTGGAACGGTGGCGTTACACGCCGCTCGATGAAACGGCGCGTGCCGCGGCGGAAGTCCGCAGACGCCTGAACCTTCCCTGGCCGGAAGCCGCGGCGGCAATATGATCGCACGCGCGCCGTTGCTGTCACGGGCAGAACGCGGAACAGCGGCTCTGCCCATCGAGACCTTCAGCAATGTCAGCGGCGGTAATACCCTTTACAAGGCGCTGGCGCACCCGCTGGCGGCGGATCAGGTATCGTCGTTGCTGCGCAGCCTCAGGGACAACGGTCCCGTGGTTCTTTACGATCCCTTCGGCGAAGCCGCCGCTCTCACCGCCCTGTACGATTTTTCACCGGTGCAGGTATCCTCGTGCCTGGTACAGCGAATTGAGGACCTGGACGATCGCCGATTCGGATGCGAAACCGCGCCGGTCAGCGTTCTCCCGGACGTCTCGGAGCGTACACTATTCATTGCGGCATACGACGCCAAGCGGCTGCGGCGGCAGATAGACCATCTCATGCCGGCCGGCATGCGGATTTTCAGCTTCGATGATCTGAAACTGCCGGAAGCGTTGCTTACCGATCACCGCCGTTATCTCAATCCACTCAACTTTGCGACCAATTTCGCCTTTTTCCGGGACAAGGGCGGTCGGCACACACGCATTACCTCGGCAAATTACTGGTTCGGCCACGGCGCCCGGGACGTGTCGCTCTGGCTCAGGTTATACCAGGATGACGGCCGGGTGCTGGCGGAGTGGCGTGAGGACTTGGCGCCCGCCGGCTGCGGTTTCGTCATAGACAGCCTTGACGTGCGGTCCCGTTTCGGCCTGGGCGATTTCACGGGCTCCCTGTTCATGCACGTTGTCGGCGCCGCCGGACATGACGTGGTGAAGTACGCGCTGGACACCTATGGAGACGATGCGACGGAGTTATCCTCCACCCACGACGCCAATGCCTGGCCGGCCGACTACTACGCCGGACTGCCCGCGCCGTCCCGGGGCGAGACGGTGATCCTGTGGATACAAAACAGCCACGGAGTGACGATCCCCGCAGGCAGTGTGGCGCTCAATCCCATGGGAAAAGAGGAATCCGTATGGGTGGATGAGGACATCCCGCCGTTCGGTACACAGGCCGTCGATGTTGGCGCTTTGTTTCCTCACCTGCACTGGCCGCAGCAGTTGGAAATTCGGGCGGGCCGGTATTTCGTACGCCCGCGCTATGAAATTCTGGGGGATGGCGGACGTAACCGCATTGCCCACGTAAACGTGGAACGGACGGATCTGCAGCCGGATCCCAAGCTGTCCGATCTGACCGAACTCCTGGGAAAAGGCTACTTGTTACCGGCACCGGTTCTTCCCGTTGATCGCTGGTCCACAATGGCTCTGCCGACACCCATGGCGCGCCTGCAGTCAGAGTTACCCATCAGCGTGGTTCTGTATGATTCCGAGGGCGGCGAGCAGGCGCGCCGTTTCCTGGGTCGTGTACCTCGTGCGGACTGCACGGCAGTGGACCTGGATGAATTGCTCTCCGGGGCAGACTGCAGCCTGCCCGGCGGCTACGGACACGTGGAAGCTATCTACGATTTCACGGATGGAGGCCGCGGCGACGGCTGGTTACACGGGATCTTCCGATATCGGGATCGCGCCAGCGGCCATTCGGCTGAAACCAGTTTCGGAGCCCATATCTACAACACGGTCATCACCTATCGGAGTGAACCGCAGTCCTACATCGGCCGGCCGCCTGGCCTTTCAACCCGGCTGTTTCTGCGCATCGCCCCGGCGCCGCTGCAAACCCTGATGCATCTTATCTACCCCGCGTCCCAACCCTGGCATGGGAACTCCAGCACCGAGATCCTTCTGTTCAGCGGCGCCGGCGAGGAAACTGCGCGCCGCCAGTTGACGATACCCTGCGGTGGCTCGCGCCTGGTATACATCGACGACACCTTCACTCCCGTGGAGCGCGGCGATGCCGGCGATCACGCCTACGTTATGGTGCGTGACGCCACCTGTCGGCTATTCGGCTATCACGGGCTACTCGGACCAAAAGGCGCATTCAGCCTCGACCACATGTTCGGTTTCTGAGCCGGCAACGCGCGGGAGGAGACGCCTCCCATTCAATAGACCTTAGCCATCGACGGGGTATGCGGAGCTCCCGCCGCGAGCACGCACAGAAACACTTCTGTTATCAGGGATTGTGGTTCATAACAGAGCGAGCGAGTTCAATGCACTCGCCCTATGAAGATCATTGCGGCGGAGACCCCTCGCCGCTGAAAAGTGCCGGAAATTCCTTGCCCCAGGTCTCGCGCGCCAGTTTCAGCAGCTCACGGCGGCGTTCAGGCTCCGGCAGGTTGCGAAGCCCAACGGCCATTTTTGAAATGCGGCCCAAATTAAAAGGTTGCGCGTGGCTCTGCCAGACATCCAGGTCATTTAATGCGGCCTTAAGATCACCCAATTTCAGGTGCACGTACGCACGGGTCAGGAAATCCAGAGGCACCCGATCGGGCTGCGCGCGGCTGTCATGCACGATTCGCCAGTTGAGGTTGGCGAGAACCGCCTTGTAATTCAGATGCCCGGTCGTCGCGACGGGTATGTGACGCTGCAAGCTTATGGAAAGGTTGAGATCGTGCAACATCTCCTTCCAGTGGCCGTACGCGGCATAGGCCGCGGCGCGGTTCTGCAGTGCCCCCGGATTCGCCGGTGAAACCGCCAGGGCTTCGTTCCACAACGAGAAGCGGTTACGCCACACCGGTACCTGCATCAGCCCGGACACCACTGCCCAAAAAATGAGGAATACGATGGCGATGGTCAGGTAAATCTCCCGGACCCCCCGGCGCCCCAACTGTGCAAACAGCAGTCCTGCGCCCAACATACTCATGTATACATAACGCGACGCCACCGTAGACCAGGTTTCGAAACCGAAAACCACCAGCCCTGATACCGGCAGAAACCCGGCCACGAACAACGACACCGAAAGCAACATACAGGGTATGCGCCGTCTGAGCGCTACCGCACCAGCCAGCAACAAGACGGATGCGGTGCTGGTCCAGTACCAGACCCCCAGATCGTTCAGGAATGAAACCGTACGCGACTGACAGGCTGACAGACCGAACGGGTAGACGAGCTTGGTAACGTAAAAGAAGAAGGCGTCTCCCCATTGCAGCGGGCGCACCCAGTACGGCACATCCAGTGATCTGGTATTCAGAAGCATATCCTGCGCCAGCTTTGTAACCACGACTATAATCAGCGTCGGTATCAACCATGGCGCGATGCGCCGCGCGCTGTCACGCAGGTTGGCACCGTCGTAGAGCGCAAATTCCAGCAGCAGAGCAAACAACGGGATGACCGACGCTGACGGCTTGCTCAACAATGCCAACACCAGCAGAACCAGTCCCGCGGACCGCGCCTTCCGGGCAGTCCCTCCGGCGTAACAGGCGTCGCATTCGGCCAGATAGGCCAGCAACGCACCGAAACCGAATGCCGTCGCCAACAGACCGCGCATCTCGGAAATCCACGCCACCGCTTCCACCTGCAGTGGGTGGAGGGCGAAAAGCAATGTCCCCAACAGGCTTGCACGCACGTCTCCGGTAATCCGGCGCAGCAACAACAACACCAATACACAGTTGACGATGTGCACGACCACGTTTGCGCCGTGAAAAACCGCCGGATCGAACAGCGTGCCCGTCAACCAGTTGGAACATAGGGAAAGAAGACCCCAGATCGTGTAAGCGACCGGGACGTACAGGCCTTGATAGGGCTTGCTCCAGATATCGACCAGGTGGTGGAGCGTTAGCGGCCTGAGGGAAGGATTTCCGGTGAGATGCAGCATGTCGTCCCATACCAGACCGAAATGCACGGTCTGGCCGTACACCAGGAGACAACAGGCGACAACGATCAGGGCGGCCGGCAATGTGCCGAATTCAACCCGCTTACCGATAGCCAATAACGATGCGCTCCCGTAGTTCCCGCCGTTTCAGCGCGGCAAGGCGGTTTTCAGATGCGACTGAGCCCGCGCTCGAACATGCGCAGGATCGCATTGCGCCACGTGTCGAATTGCGGACCTGGACTCAGGTTAAATTCTATGCCGATATAATATTGATCATCGCCTCCCTCGTCGCCGGCCGGGCGCCGGCGGCACCATACAACCCTCCCGAGGTGACGATAAACCTGTTCGTCACCGACCAGAACCACCGCCAAATGAAAGCGGGATTCCGGCGGCAGAGACCGTTCACTGACCAGGCGGGCGCCGCGCAGGGAGATGTCCGAAGTGCGGCACTCATAAGTATGACCCACCAATTCCGGCTGGTCCGGCGCGGATTCGATGCTAAGCCTGACGTCCAGGGATTCGGCGATACGAGGATATGCGCGGCGATTCTCCATGAGTTTTCGTATTGTAATGCCAATTGCAGACAGCAGTGAGGATACACGATTGGAAGCAGGGGTCGGAGCCTGCGCTCCGACCCCTGCGCTTAAAGCTTACAAGTGGTCAATCCTCCAGGGCCTGCTTTAGTGTGTCCACCAGGGTTCGAACTATAGTTACGCGCGCTGTCTTTTTGTCGTTGCCCGGCACCAGCGTCCATGGCGCAAACGAGGTACTTGTCTTGGCCACCATATCGGTGACCGCCTGGGCATAGGCATCCCACTTCTCGCGGTTGCGCCAGTCTTCGTCCGTAATCTTGTGCTGCTTCCAGGGCGTCACCTCGCGTTCCTTGAAGCGCCTCAATTGTTCATCCTGCGTAATGTGCACCCAGAATTTCGCTACTATGGTGCCGTGCCGGTGCAGGTGCTCCTCGAAGTCATTGATTTCCTGGTAGCTGCGCATCCATTCATCGTGGTTGGCAAATCCTTCCACGCGCTCCACCAATACCCTGCCGTACCAGGATCGATCATAGATGGTGACGTAGCCGTCACGCGGAAGGTGGCGCCAGAACCGCCACAGGTAATGTCGCGCGCGTTCCTCGTCGGTCGGCGCGGCCACCGATATGACGCTGTACAGGCGCGCATCGAGGGCCGACGTTACACGGCGAATGGCGCCGCCCTTGCCGCCCGCGTCCCAACCCTCGAACACGGCCACCAGCGACCGTCTGGCGTTGTGCGCTTTCCAGCAGAGCCGGTTGAGTTCATCCTGGTTTTTCCGCAACTGTTTGCGATAGTCCTTGTCGCTGATGCGGTGATTGACATCCACTGTCTCCAGCACCGTCTGGCGGCCTTCGTATGTCGCCGGTTTTGGCTCCGGTGAAGCCTGCTTCTTTCCTTCATCGCTCCTGGCAAGAGCATCCTGAAGGTACTGCAACAGCACCTTGCCCGCCTTCAGATCCCGATAGCGCGCATCTTCCGCATCGATCAGATTCCAGGGGGCGTTGCCCGTGTCGGTCAACCTGATGGCGCGCGCCGAGGTTGCCGCAAACGCCTTGTAACTTTTCGAGAAGCGTTTCGCCAGCTTGGTTACCCGGTGCTTATCCTCATCCTTGATTCGCGTCTTCTGTGCGTCCTTGGAGAGATGAAACCACAGTTTGACCATGACCGCGCCGTCGTCGGTAAGCATGCGCTCCAGTTGCTCGATATGCTGCATCTCCACATCCAGACGCGACTCGTCCCACTCGCCCAGGGCATGCTTGATGATCGGCTCGGTATACCACGAGCCGAACATCACCGCCGTGGTGCCGCGGGCGGGCATGGAGCGCCAGAAGCGCCACTGGTGCGGGCGCATGCGCTCCTCGTCGGTTTCGTCCCAGAACGCGTAGTTGCGGATCCAGCGCGCGTCCAGCCATTCGTTAAACCGGTTTACGACCTCGCTTTTGCCGGCGCCCTCCACGCCGGAAATGATGACAATCACGGAAACGTTCGTGTCGCGCAGGGCGTACTGGCACCTGAGGAGATCCGTGCGCAGAGACTGAACTTCTTCGTCGTAGACCTTCTTGGGAATTTTTTTATGTAACTCAACTGCTTCAAACATGGTGCTTCCCTCCCGTTCCGCACCCCCACAGCCAATATTAGCGCAACTTTCAGTGCATCCGGCTTGACCTGTATCAGGAAACCGCAGCACCAGGAACAAACAAGGTGGGAATCAACCAGGCCCGGCCACCTGCGAAGCCCACCCGCGCCATCCCGACCTGGCACCGCACCATTCCACCGGCTTCTCCACTCTGCCGGTACAAGCCTGCATTGTTTTCTCGCAGAGACGCTAAGTACGCCAAGAAGGGAATATTCGCAGCGTATCCTGATTTCCTTAACGTTGTTTGCGTTCCTGGCTTCTCGGCGAGAACAATCAGGCGTCCACCACGCTTCCGCCCAGGCGCGCCACCATTTCCCGCACCGTCGCCGCCGCGCCCGCCAACCGCGCCGGATCAGTGCCGCGCAGCACCAGGTTTACGCCGAGCCTGCCCTGACGAAAGAACGGGTAGCTGCCGATGGCGATATCCGCGTATCGCTGCTGGATTGCGCCAAGCTCCCGGGCCAGCCTGCCTTCGGTAAGATCCGTGGTGATGCTCTCGGTCAAAATGGGCGCTCCGCCGGTAAGGCGGTCGGTGATGCCGTCGAACATGACGCGCATGATGGAGGGCACACCGGGCAACACGAATACGTTCTCCAGTTGAAATCCCGGCGCGCCGCTTACCGGGTTGTCTATGAGCGTTGCCCCGACGGGAATGTGCGCCATGCGCAGGCGTGCTTCATTCAATTTCCCTGACTCGTAATACCTGTTCATGGCATCGACGGCCGCTTGATTGAGCTGCAGGGGTACATTGAACGCTCTGGCCACGGACGCGGCGGTGATGTCATCGTGAGTGGGGCCGATTCCGCCGGTGGTGAAGACATGATCAAATTCATGGCGGCACGCGTTCACATGGGAAACGATCACCTGCTCAAGGTCCGGAACCACCCGTGCTTCCAGCAAGCGGATCCCCAGTTCGTCGCATCGATGCCCGAGAAAGGCCAGGTTTGCATCCGCCGTGCGCCCGGACAGGATCTCGTTGCCGATGATAAGAGCACATGCAGTGGGCGAGGCGTTCGTCACGTCGGCCTTGCGTCAGTTTCGCACCACCCTGACATTGTCGATAAGCCGCGCCGAACCCAGCCAGGCAGCCACAAGAATGGACAGCTGGCCGTCGTCCGGCCGCGGCACGCCGAGATCTTCCGTACGGCGGATGCTGAAATACTCCGGGCGCAGGCCGCCTTCCTCCAGAACGCGTATCCCTTCCCGTTCCAGTGCGGGCAGATCGGGATCGACTGAATGGCGCAGTTTGGCGGCCATTGTCTGCAAGGTGCGGTAAATCAATGGCGCCCGGGTCCTCTGCTCAGCCGTGAGATAGGCATTGCGCGAACTCATGGCAAGACCGTCCGCTTCGCGCACGATGGGCATGCCCACAATCTCCACCGGCAGGCACAGGTCGTGGGCCATACGCCGTATTACCAGCAGCTGCTGGTAATCCTTCTCGCCGAACAAAGCCACGTCCGGCTGCACGTTGATCAGAAGTTTCGCCACCACCGTGGCCACGCCGGAGAAATGGCCGGGGCGGAATGCGCCGCAGAGTATGTCGGACAGCGCCGGCACCGTAATGCGGGTGTCGGAATCCATTCCACCAGGATAGAGTTGCGCCAGGTCCGGCGCGAACAGCAGGTCCAGGCCGTTGGCCGCCAGCCTGTTGCTGTCTTCCGTCAGCGTGCTGGGATAGCGCTCGTAGTCCTCTCCTTTCCCGAACTGAATGGGGTTCACGAATATGCTGACCACGGTACGGTCCGCCAATTCGCGCGCACGCTCAACCAGGGAAAGATGTCCGTGGTGCAGATTGCCCATCGTCGGCACGAAGGCAATGCTTACCCCCTCGCGTTTCCAATGTCCGATGATCTCCCGCAGACTGGCCAGATCATAGACCGTCTGCATGCGCAGGCTGGACTCCGACTCATGTATCAATAAAGTGTTCATCAGCCATGTCCATCAGTCAAAACATGATTCTCGCCAAGGCGCCAAGAACGCAAAGGAAACCGAAATCTATACTGGCTTTTTTGCTTGGCGATCTTTGCGTCTTGGCGTCTTGGCGTCTTGGCGAGAGACAGGACAGTTTATTCAAAACTTTGCTCCGGACCGGGGAATTCTCCGGACTTGACTGCCGCCACGTAAGCCTTCACCGCCGCCTGCACCGTGCCGTTTCCCTCAAGAAAATTCCTGGACATGCGTGGGCTACGTCCTGACACGCCCAGCAGATCGTGAAGCACCAGCACCTGACCATCGCACCCCGGGCCGGCGCCGATGCCGATCACGGGCATTTCCACTGCGCCGGCTATCTCGGCGGCGAGCTGGGCCGGGATGCACTCCAGGACCAGCAGTCCGGCTCCGGCCGCCTCAAGCGCACGCGCGTCGGCCACCATGGTGCGCGCCGCGTCGCCACTTCGACCCTGCACCTTGTAACCACCGAGCTTGTGCACCGATTGCGGTGTCAGCCCCAGATGCGCGCACACCGGAACGCCGCGGGTGGTAAGTTGCTCCACAGTGGCACACAGCCACGCGCCGCCTTCCAGCTTCACCACCTGCGCTCCTCCCTCGCCCATCAACCTGGCCGCCGCACCCATGGCGCGCTCCGGCGTCGCATAGCTCATGAACGGCATATCGGCCACTACCAGACATCGCTCAGCGGCAGCTTTCGCAACAATCCGGGTGTGATACACCATGTCATCCACCGTCACCGCCAGTGTATGACGGCCGCCCTGCACCACGGTCCCGAGCGAGTCACCCACCAGCAGAACCTCCACGCCCGAATCCGCAAGCAGCGTCGCAAAACTTGCATCGTAGGCAGTCAGCACCGCGATCTTCTCCCCTGACTGCTTCATTTCATACAGGCGGTTGATGGTGATGGACGACGTCATAGAAGATTTACCTGGGTTTCACATGCGGCGTTTGCGCGTTATACCACCGCGTCAAGCACCCCGCGGGGATTGAAGTAATGTCTGCCCGGCGGCAGGCTGCGAACGTGATCCAGCAATACTTCGTATTCGTCCTCGCCCTCCGCAAGATTGAAGTCGATCGTATTGACGATCAAAAGTGGCGAGGAATCGTAATGATAAAAGAAGTCCACGTAGGCATCGGCAATCTTCTGCAAATAGCTTTCCTCGATCTTCTGCTCGTAATCGACGCCACGCGCCCGGATACGCCGCATCAATGAATCCACCGGCGCCTGCAGGTAAATGACCAGGTCCGGAGACGGCGCTTCCAGCGTCAGGCGGTTGTAAACCTGGTAATACAGCTCCAATTCCTGTCCGGTCAGAGTCGCCTGGGCGAACAGCTCGTCCTTCTGCACCAGGAAGTCCGCCACGCGGTGGCGCCTGAACATGTCATTCTGCCGCAACAGTTCCAGCTGGCGTGTACGCTGGAACAGGAATTGGAGCTGGGTGGGCAGGGCCGCAGCCGCCGGATTGTCATAAAAGCTCTTCAGAAACGGGTTCTCGGAAGCGCGCTCCAGCAGCAGATCGCTGTTGAAGGTTTGCGCCAGCCGTCGCGCCAGCGTCGTCTTGCCCACGCCGATGGGCCCTTCCACGACTATATAGTCAGGAACCCGGTCAACCATGATCGGGAAGCCGCTCCAACCCGTCGTGTCCGAGTTTCTCCAGCAAAACACGCGCCCGCCCGAGCCCGGGGATCCCGCTCTCGGGTTCGATCTCAAGCAACGGCGCCAGCACGAAATTGCGACTGGCCATCTGCGGGTGCGGAATCATCAGTTCCGGATCGTCCAGCTTCAGGTCGTCATATAACAGAATATCCAGGTCCAGCGGACGCGGGCCCCAGCGCCGCCCGCCACGTACGCGGCCGTGACCGGATTCAATGCTCTGAAGCTGCCGCAGCAGCCCCTTTGGCGGCAGCGCCGTTTCCAGCTCCGCCACGGCGTTGACATATTGCGGCTGGTCCTGCGGCCCCACCGGCGCGCTGCGGTAAAGGGACGAGTAATGCAAAAGAGCCGTTTCCGGCAGGTCATCCAGCTCGCCCAATGCCTTTCTTACCTGTCGCTCCGGGTCGTCGAGGTTACTGCCCAAGCCGATAAATGCCCGGCTCATGACTGCTCCGGACGCTGGCCGCGCCGGCCCCGGCCGCCGCGGCGCCTCCGTTTTGGCCGTTTCCGTTCGATCGGCGCCTTCTCCGGGACGCCCTCGCGCTCCACCAGCCGGGTCCACCAATCGGCACATTCACCCAAATCCTCGCCGGCGGCCACCCGCAACAGGAGGAAATCATAGGCCGCGCGAAACTTGGGATGCTGGAGCAACCGTTGCGGCCGCTTGCCCTCGCGCCTGGCGAATCGGGGTTGCAATTGCCAGATATCCCGGGCCATCTGGGTGAAACGGCGTGGAATGGAGGTGCTGGCGATCTGGCGGGAAATCACCGTATCCGCCGCCAGGCTGAGGGCGTCGGCCTCGGGCAGGCCGTTGGCGATGGATTCGGCGGCCGCATCGTGCATGGGCAACCACAGCAGCGCCGCCACCAGGAAACCCGGGGTGACCGGCTTCCCCTCGGCTACGCGCTTGTCGGTGTTTTCCAGGGCGCGGATGAGAAGTGTGTGCGGGAAACCGCCTTCCTCTTCGGCGAGGATCTCCTCGGTCTGGGGAAACAGCGGTCCGAACAAGCCGTAACGGCGAAGCTGTTCGAAGGTCTGCAGACCATACCCGCCCATGAACATTTTCAGCGCTTCCTCGAACAGCCTGCCCGGCGGCATCTGCTCCAGCATGTGCGCCAGTTGCGGTATGGGCCGCTCGGTGTCCGGGTGAATGCGAAATCCCAGCTTTGCCGCGAAGCGCACCGCCCGCAGCAGCCGCACCGGATCTTCCGTATAACGCCGGGAGGGTTCGCCTATGAGGCGGATAAGGCCCCCCTCGATGTCCGCCACCCCGCCGGCATAGTCGATGACGGAGAAGTCTTCGACGTTGTAGAACAGGGCATTGGCGGTGAAGTCGCGCCGCCACACGTCCTCTTCCATGGTGCCGTAGACGTTGTCACGGATGATGCGGCCGTCCACGCTATGCCCCCCCACTTCTTCCGGATCGTGGGGCGCGCGGAAGGTGGACACCTCGATGATCTCCTGTCCGAAATGCACGTGGGCCAGCCGAAAGCGGCGGCCGATGAGCCGGCAGTTGCGGAACAGCTCACGGACCTGCTCCGGCCGTGCGTCGGTGGCCACGTCGAAATCCTTGGGCTCGCGTCCCAGCAGCAGATCCCGCACGCTGCCGCCCACCAGGCACGCCTGGTAGCCGGCGTTGTGCAGCCGGTACAAAACCCGCATCGCATTGGGGCTGATGCTGTCCCTGGAAATAGGGTGCTCGCCGCGCGGGATGATGCGCGGCTCGCGCTTCAGGTAGCTGACCTTTTCGTTTTCCTGTGGTGCCATGGGATCTGAATTTAACGACCGAACCGGTTCGGGGCAGCCATGCTGCGCCGCGGCTATGATATCATCCGGGCGCTTTAATACCCGCCGGCTCCCTTCGTCTAGCGGCCCAGGACGTCGCCCTCTCACGGCGAAAACAGGGGTTCGAGTCCCCTAGGGAGCGCCATCTGTCGGCATTAGCCGAAAAATTCCCCTTCAGACCAGCACTCCCATCCAGGCCGACATTCCCCGGGAGCCGCAACAGCATTATAACTCACTGAATTTACACATATATGGGGAAAGAGACCTGTGCCCGACCGGCAACTCGCCCGTACCGAATTGTGATCGGGATCAAATCGCCCTACCCTGAAGTTCCGTAGATTCTGCGTCGTCGGCCCATGGGGCCGCATTGGACCAAATATGGGCATACATCAAATTTCTTTCAAGGAAGCTCTTATGAACAAAAGTATCGCTAGCAAATTATTGGGGATCCTGGCCGCGTGTGCGTTGGCGGCACCGGTGCAGCAAGCCGTTGCGGACGGAGGCGTCCAGGTCGGCGTGCTGCAGTGTCGCGTCGTTCCGGGCTCGCGTGTCAATCTCCTGATTCGCTCCACGGCGGATGTCATGTGCACCTACGACAACAAGGGCCATGTGGAGCATTACAAGGGCGACACGGGTATCGCACTCGGACTCGACCTCAGTTTCAAGAAACATGAAAAAATGGCGTTCGCCGTTATAGCCGCCAGCGCCGATACGGCCCCGGGAGCCTACGCCTTGGCCGGCAAGTACGTCGGCGGCGAAGCCTCCGCGGCGGCGGGCGTGGGTGTCGGCGCCAAGGTGTTGGTCGGTGGCGGCGACAAGAACATCAGCCTGCAACCAATTGCCGTCGAAAGCAGCGAGGGATTGGGCGCCTCGGCAGGACTCAGCTTTCTCTATATTGAGAAGGCCAGATAGCCCATTGCTGTAGAATGTACGGGACCGGCTTTGGCCGGTCCCGTTTTATTTTATTTTGATCATAAATATTTCCTTCCATGACAAACCAGCCGTGCCCCCTGCCCCGCCGATTCGCGGCAATCGTGTATGACACCTTGTTGCTGTGGGCGACGCTGTTCTTCGCGACGGCTTTGGTGCTGCTGTTCAGGCACCAGGCCATCCAGGCAGGCAGCAGCCTGTACCGGTCCTACCTGCTGTTGTGCGCGTTTGGCTACTTTGCCTGGCAGTGGCTGCACGGCGGCAGAACAATTGGTATGCGCGCCTGGCGGATCCGGTTGATATCGGTGCGCGGCGCGCGACCCACATGGACGCAGGCCGCCTTGCGTTTCATCGGCGGCGCCTTGTCATGGCTGTTGCTGGGAGGCGGATTTATCTGGGCGGCGCGGGATCCGGAACGCCGCGGCCTGCCGGATCTATTGTCCGGTACGCGCCTGGTTGTTATCGCCCCCGGGTCGTCCGTGCGATCCCAGGCAGCCTCACCAGATCGCGGCTGAGAAACCAGAGCAGGGTCAGTACCAGCAGCAGTGTGGGCGCGCCGGCACTGATCGGCGGCGGCAGTTGGTAGACCAGGCCAAGATGTTGGGAAGCCTGGTTCAGAATGTGAAAAATCACGCCGATAACCGTGCCTACAAATACCCGTTGCCCCAGTGCGGTGGATCGCGAATATCCCTGCACCAGGGGAACCGCGAGCACAACCATGGCGATGATTGAAAGCGGCAGGATGAGCTTGATCCACAGCGCCTGCCGGTACGGCAGGCTGTTCTGCGCATTGTTGTGGAGGAACTCGATGTACCGCACCAATCCCCAGATGGTCAGGTATTCCGGCTGAACTACAACGAGATTCAGCAGCTCCGGATCAAGAATGGATTCCCATGCGGCCCGGTGCATGAAGTGGTGAGTGACAACGTTCCCATTTATGACCGTCTGCCTGATGCGTTCCAGCAACCACCTGTTGTGCTCATATTTGGCGCGCCACGCATGGGTGCTGCTCCGCAGCTTGTCCTGATTGTCAAATTCGTAGATATATATGTCCTGGATGCGATTCCCCGGAAGAATTTTGCGGATATTAACGTAGCTGTTTCCGTCCCGCGCCCAGAATCCATTCTTGGTTTTCATCGTGATCTCCTTGCTCAACGCCACCGAGCGCATGTCCTTCGCCTTCTGCACGCCGAAAGGCGCCACCAGCTCCCCGATGATAACCGCGATAAACGCAAGGGGCACCGCAGCCTTGGCCATGGCCAATCCAAGCTTCCTGATGGACACACCGGAAGTGCGGATCACCGCCAGTTCGCTGTTGCGGGCCAGGATCCCCAGGGCCACCATGCCGCCCACCAGGCCGCCTATGGGAAATAAATCGTAGGCCAGCCTGGGCATGGTCAGCACAACGTAGGCAATTGCCTGCATCATATGGTAATTGCCGCGACCCACGTCCCCGAGCTGATCGATGAGGGCGAAAAACGAAAACAGCGCCATCAGCACGCACATGGCCAACAGCGTCGTCCATAGCAACGTTGCGGTGAGGTAACGCTGAAGAATTTTCATTGCGGTTCAGGCACGGGCGCGGCCGCCGGTTGTCGCCTGAACAGACGTTTAATCGCCGGGAACTTGAGGATCAGGACAGTAACCACTATGAGCGCCACGTGAACCCACCACATGCCGACTTCCGGGGGGAGTTTGTTACGCTTGAGTAATGTCTTGGAGATACTCAGCAGATTGCTGTAAATGAAATAGATTGCCACGGCTATGAACACGGGGGCATAACGATTCTCACTGAAGGAAAACCTGTTCATGGCCACGCCCAGTATCGGCAGAAGCAACGCGGCAATAATCGATGCCAGCCGCCACTGCAGTTCCGCCCGGTACATGGGATCATTGGATCCGATCAGTTCCACCGTCGGCACACCCTCGAGATCGTCGCCCGTCGCACCGGCTTGCCCCTGATCCAGCATTACCGCGTAGTTGTGGTAGCGCGTGATCTGGTAATTCAGCATTCCCGGTTTGCCCACGTAGCGGCGCCCATTCTGGAAAATCACATAACGGCTGCCCGTGTCCGGCTTCACCAGGTACCTTGCGCTGTCGGACGTGAGTACGCCCAGTCGGTTGTGCTGTCGAACCTGCAGAAAAACATCCTTCATGCTGTTCTTGTCTTCGGATAGCCTTTGCACGTACACCACCCTGTCGCCCTGGCTGAACTCGCGAAACTGCCCCGGCGCCAGTCCCGATATGTCGGTATTCACCTTGGCCTCGTTCTCGAGCTTGCTCACCCGCGCCTCGGCCCAGGGCGACAGATACAGACTGAATAATGAAAGTACTACGGCATAGACTATGGAAAATCGCGTCACCGTCTTGATCTGAAACAGCTCACTCATGCCGGCGCCGAACATTATGGTGAGTTCCTTGTCACGGCCCATCCTCGACAGCGCCAGCATCACCGAAAGGAAGTAGGCCACGGGCAGAAGACGCGGCAGCAACGCCAGCATTTTCATGCCCAACATTTCCGTGATCATGTCGGTAGGAAGGTTACCGGCTGCGGCATCGGCCAGGTAACCGACGAACCGGTTACTTGCCAGGATGAGGATCAGCAGGCTTGCGACCCAGCCGACCTTTTCGAGAATTTCCCTGTGTATGTAGCGTTCAAGAATCACGGGAGAGGACCGGCCGGGGCGGTACTTTGCTTTACAACATGTAAATGAATAAACTTGACAAATTCATCAGTAGAGTTGCGGGATTTGGCGGGCTGCACCGGCAACCCGACTGATCGTGCAATGAACTGGGACAATGACGTACAAACACCTCCGAATTCAGTCTTAGGATACTACCCGATACCATGGACTTCAGCATCAAGAGCGGCAATCCCGAGAAACAGCGAACCGCGTGCCTCATTGTAGGAATAATGGAAACGCGCCGCCTTACGGCTTCCGCAAAAGCGGTTGACGGCGCCAGCAAAAAATACATCTCCAATCTTATCCGCCGCGGCGATATCGACGGCAAATCAGGCCAGTCATTACTTTTGCACAACGTGCCCGGCACGCTGGCGGACCGCGTCCTGCTGGTTGGTTGCGGCCGCGAGCGCGATCTGAATGACGCCCAGTACCGAACCATTATTGAAACCAGCATCCGGCATCTCGCCCGTACCGGCGCAACCGAGGCGGTCAGCTATCTGCCCGAATTGAACGTGAAGGGCCGGGACTACCAGTGGAAACTTCGGCAGGCGGCGGAGGCGGCCGGCAGGGCGACTTACGAATTCAAGGAATTCAAAAGCAAGAAGCGCGCGGCCGGCAAGGGACTCCGCCGACTCACCCTGATGGTGCCCTCGAGACGTGATCTGGCGACGGGCGAAAGGGCCGTGAATGAAAGCCGGGCTGTCCTGAAAGGCATGGCCCTGACCCGCGACCTGGCCAACCGCCCATCGAACGTGTGCACGCCGGCACACCTGGCGGAGAAAGCGCAGGGACTGGCGAAATCCTATCGTTCCATCAAGGTCAAAGTGCTTAACCGGGCGGAAATGAAGAAGCTCGGCATGAATACGCTGCTGTCGGTGGCCCAGGGCAGTCATGAAGAACCGCGTTTCATCACATTGGAATACAAAGGGGTGACTTCCGCGAAGACGGTCAAGCCCATTGCCCTGGTGGGCAAGGGCGTTACTTTCGATACCGGAGGCATTTCCATCAAGCCGGCCCAAGCGCTCGACGAAATGAAGTACGACATGTGCGGGGCGGCCACCGTCCTGGGCGCCATCTGCGCGGTGGCGGAACTGAAACTGCCCATTAACGTTGTCGGCGTGATCCCGGCTACGGAAAACATGCCGGGCGGCAGCGCGACCAAGCCGGGCGACATCGTCACCAGCCTGTCCGGACAAACGGTGGAAATACTCAATACCGACGCCGAAGGCCGCCTCATTCTCTGCGATGCACTGACTTACACCGAACGCTTCAACCCTTCAGTAGTCATTGACATGGCGACGCTTACCGGGGCCTGTGTCATCGCCCTTGGAAGCCACGCGAGCGGATTGCTGGGCAATCACAATCCGCTGATCAAAGATCTGCTGAGTGCGGGGGAGACCAGCGGCGACCGCGCATGGCAACTGCCGCTGTGGGAGGAGTACCAGAAGCAACTGGACAGCCCATTTGCGGATTTCGCCAATATCGGGGGACGGGAAGCGGGAACGATCACCGCGGCGTGTTTCCTGTCCCGATTCACCAAAAAATTTCACTGGGCGCATCTGGACATTGCCGGCACCGCCTGGAACTCCGGCAAGAACAAGGGAGCAACCGGCAGACCGGTGCCACTGCTCGTTCAATACCTACTGGACCGGTGCGCCGAAACCTGACGCCCGCTGAATACGGTTCGTGAGCAGCGTGCCGCGCGTCGACTTTTATGTATTGCCGGACAGCCTCCAGCCACAACGGTTCATCTGCGATCTCACGCAAAAGGTCCGGCGCCAGGATCTGAAGATCTATATTGTGGCGCCGTCGAAGGAGGATGCGCTGGCGCTGGACAACCTGCTTTGGACGTTCCGAGACATCAGCTTTGTCCCCCACAGCCTGGTCGATGACGAAACCGCCGGCGAAGTTCCAGTCACTGTTGGTTGGCCCGGATGCCAACCGGGACAGGGGCAGGTACTGATCAATCTCGCAAACGAAGTCCCCGATTTCGCATCGTCGTTTGACCGTGTAGTGGAAACCGTGGCGGGCACCTCTCCGCAACGCCGGGAAGCACGGGAGCGATACCGCCATTACCGCGAGTTGGAGTTCGAAATGCACAGTCACAACATAGATGGAGCGCAGGATCATGCCTCCTGATAATCCCTCCGGCACGCCTCCAACGCTCACGGACAAGCTGCAGGAGTTGGAACAGTTGATACCCGACCGGGAAGGGTCCGGGTCAAGGTCCGTGCCCGTGCTCGACGACCTGGTCGAACCCGGTGACGCAGACGCCGCGTCCCGGAATTTTGACGACCTGGAGCAACGCCTGCAGCAACGGCTCGATGCTGAACTGGCCGATCTCGCCGGTGTTCTCAAGGGCGTGATCAAGCGCTGCATCAGCGAAGAGTTGAGCGCCCGCTCCCCGGATCCCGGTGCGGAACATTCCGAAGCGCCTTCAGAGCCATCCGATCGGGACTGAACCCGCAAATGAAAAATCCTAATATGCCGGGGCAGCCGCCTGTGTAAAAATTGGGATCAATCCCGGCATGCTGTTCCTTGTCCGACCGGGAATTATGCGTTTAACTCGAGTCCCGGCGGATCACGCCGGCTGCCCGGAACCCCATGAGCATAGAGAAAACCTACAGCCCGCAGGATATAGAGACCTCCTGGTACGAAACCTGGGAGCAGAACGGTTATTTTGCGCCGGCCGGTACAGGCGCCCCTTACTGCATCATGTTGCCGCCACCCAATGTTACCGGCAGCCTGCATATGGGTCATGCCTTCCAGCAGACTCTCATGGATGTGCTGATTCGCTATCACCGTATGCTCGGCGACAACACCCTCTGGCAGGGCGGCACGGACCATGCCGGCATCGCGACGCAGATGGTTGTGGAACGGCAGTTGGAACGGAGCGGCAAAAGCCGCCGCGATCTGGGCCGGCCCGCGTTCGAGCAGGCCGTATGGAAATGGAAGGAGACCTCCGGCAACACCATCACGCGCCAGTCGCGCCGGCTGGGGACATCCATGGACTGGTCGCGGGAACGCTTCACCATGAACCCGGACCTGTCCGAGGCGGTGCAGGAAGTGTTCATCCGC
>CAZNWR010000014.1:0-11105 GCA_964576645.1 uncultured Enterobacteriaceae bacterium
GCGACCCGTGCAGGCTCATAAGGGCAACGATAAGTAGCACTCCGGGCAGCAGAAACCAGCGCGGCAATTGCAACCGGAAAAATTCCGCCCGGAATCCGCCCGGGTGGAACAAGGCCGCCTGCCAGGCCCGTGCCAACAACAGTGTAGAGACCGCCGTTGCCACCAGCAGCCCCCCGACCATGGCATTCATCATGGGAGCCGCCTGGTGCAATATATGCTGGTACTGGCTCGCCACGTCAGTGGGCACATTAGCCTTGAACCAGGCATTCATGCTCGATTGCCACCACGCGCTTACGTCATGGAAAGCCAGGCGCATCCCCACAACGAAAATCATCCCCAGCATGCCGGCAACCAGCACCATCATCCCCTGGGCCTCGGTCCAGCGCAGCACCAGTGACAGCAGCCAGACCGGCATCCAGACACCCATTGCAAACACCCCGGCAATCATCGGGTTGATATGGGCGAGCAGCGCCAGAACCCCGACCACCAGAAAACAGCCGATTATCACCTGAATCCCCGGCACCGCTCCGCGCCGAAGCGTAATCAGGGCGACCGGCGTACCGCTGAGCAGGTAGGTAAACGGGGTAACAAACCAGGATAGAACCGTCAGAACGCTGATGGCGCCGACCGCCTGGATCCGCCCGCTGGTCAGATAATTTCCGAAACTGCGCATGTCCGTGTGCCAGCCGGTTTGCCCGGTTACACCGCCGTGCCGGCGGTCAGTCCTAAACCGGATGAGCCGAAATTCGGCAAGTGAAAAGCTGAAAGTGGAAAGAGCTGAGGACAGTCACTTTTTTAACTTTTAACTTGTAGCTTTCAACTTTTAATGGGAGTCGCTGTATGGGATAAGCGCCAGTACCCTGGCGCGTTTGATAGCGGTGGCGAGCTGGCGCTGATAGCGCGCCTTGGTTCCGGAAATTCGGCTCGGAACGATCTTGCCGGTCTCCGTAACATAAGCCTTCAGCACGTTCAGGTCCTTGTAATCGATCTCCTCGATCCCCTCTGCGGTGAACTTGCAGTAGCGCCGGCGTCTGAAATATCGAGCCATTTTTCTCAGTCCTCGTGTTCGATTTAGCGACCGAAATTACTCCGCTTCCGCGGAATTTTCCTCGTCGCCTTCCTGGTCATTGTCCTGGTCGTCCGAATTTTCTTCATCATCCGAACCGCTGGGCTTTTTGGCCTGGTATTGCCCCTCGTCCTCCTGTTGCTCGTCCCTGCTCTTCGCCAGCGGCGAGGCCTCGGTCACGGCCTTGTCGCGCCGGATCACCAGGTCCCGGATTACCGCGTCATTGAATCGGAAGGCGCTGTTCAACTGGTCCACGGTTTCCTGATTGCACTCGATATTCATGAGCACATAGTGTGCCTTGTGCACTTTGTTGATGGGGTAAGCCAACTGGCGCCGCCCCCAGTCTTCCAGGCGGTGGATGGTCCCGCCGTTGCCTTCGATCATGCTGCGATAGCGATCGATCATGGCGGATACCTGTTCACTCTGGTCCGGGTGGACCAGGAACACGATCTCGTAGTGACGCATTGTACAATCCTCTCGGTCTGTCGGCCTCCCGGCGCGTCCCGGTGAGGCAAGGATTCATGGAGGCCCGCGATTTTAGGGTAACGCCGCCCACCTTGCAAACGCCTCCAGCGCCCGGGTCGTGTCCTGGGACACGGCCTTTGTGCTCGCCAGCTGTGCGCAACAGGCCGTACCTCATGCCACCCGCCCGGCGGGATTCGGTCCGGCACCGGAAAAGCGTTGGCCAGGCCTGCGCAGCGGCATGAGTGAGCGTGGAACCAGGGACGGTGGAAGGCGAGCGCTACTGCGAGTGGTCCATGGATGGACCGCGACGCAAAAGCGGAGCAGGCCTGCCCAACGCGTGCGGAACAAGGAACGGGCGGCGAAATTAAGCGGCTGGCGGCTGTCCGCCGCGCCGTTGGCGCACGGCCTCGTACAGGCACACGCCCGCGGCGACGGACACATTCAGGCTTTCCACTTCCCCGTGCATGGGCAGGCGCACCAGGTGGTCGCATTGCTTGCGCACGTTCTGATGCAGTCCTTTTTCCTCTCCACCGAGGACAAATGCGCTGGGCAGCGTCAGGTCGAGATCGTAAATTTCGGCCGCGGCGTCGGCGGCCGTGCCGACGATCCAGACACCCGCCTGTTTCATGCGCCGCAGCGTACGGGAGATATTGGTCACCTGGATCACGGGCGTATGTTCGGCACCGCCGCTGGCAACCTTGCGCGCCGCCGCCGTGAGCGGCGCGGCGCGGTTCCTGGGGATCACCACGGCGCCGGCACCGGCAGCATCTGCCGTGCGCACACAGGCGCCCAGGTTATGGGGATCCTGAACCCCGTCCAGAACCAGAAGCAGCAGCGGCCCCGCCCGGTCCGCCAGCACCTCGTCCAGATTCAACTCCGGGCGGGGCGACCGGTGCAAAGTCAATACGACACCCTGGTGTCTGCCACCGCCGCTGTCCCTGTCCAGTTCCTCCCTGGACACCGGTGTCACCGTCAAACCGATAGCCGCGGCTTCCTGCAAAAGTTGCTGCACCGGTCCGGCGCCGAGGCGTTCCTTCTGCACGCGCAGCTGCACCGGCGCAGCGGTCCGCCGACGCAGCGCGTGGCGGATAGCGTGGAGCCCGTAGACCAGTTCAACGTCGTTTCCCGCGGCCACTCTTCTTCCTGCCCTTTCCGCCTGCCTGCTTGCGGGCGCCGCCGCCCGGCTCCACCAGCTCGAAATCTATCTTGCGCTCGTCCACGTCCACACGCATTACCCGTGCCGTTACCCTGCCTGCCAGACGATAGCGCCGGCTGGTGCGCTCGCCCAGCAACTGGTGCCTGATGGGGTCGAAGTGATAATAATCATTGGGCAATGCGGTAATGTGAACCAGACCCTCCACGAACACGTGGTCCAGTTCAACGAACAGGCCGAAAGAAGTCACCGCCGAGATGGTTCCCTGGAACACCTGGCCCACTTTGTCTTCCATGAATCCGCATTTGAGCCGCTGCATCGCATCCCGCGACGCTTCGTCCGCGCGCCGCTCGGTCGCCGAGCACTGCGCGCCGAGGCGTTGCACCTCCTGGGTGTCGTAGGGATAGTCCTTGCGTATCTGGAGGATACGGCCGATAGCGCGATGCACCAGCAGGTCGGGATAGCGCCTGATGGGAGAGGTGAACTGGGTATAGGCGGGGAAGGCCAGACCGAAGTGCCCCAGGTTCGTCTCCCCGTACTGGGCCAGGGGCAGGCTGCGCAAGAGCAGCGTTTCGATCAGGTGGGCATCGTCGCGGCCCTTGACCGCCTCCAGTACGCGTGCGTAGTCGATCGCTTCGGGTTCGTCGCCGCCGCCCAGCTCCAGTCCCAGTTCCGCCAGGAACTCCCGCAAGTCGGCCAGTTTTTCCTCCTTGGGGCGTTCATGGTTGCGATACATGGCAGGTAGCTTGTGTCGCAGCAGAAATTCAGCGGCGGCCACGTTGGCGGTCAACATGAATTCCTCGATCAGGCGATGGGCGTCGTTGCGCACCAGCTCCTTCATCGCCTCTATCCTTCCCTGCTCATCGAACACCACCCGCGTCTCGGTGCTGGAAAAATCCAGCATCCCCTTCTTGCGGCGCCGTTCATGCAGCAGACGAAACAACACATAGAGATCGTCCAGGTGCTGTACCAAGCCGGCGCGTCGCCTGCGCGCCGCCGCGCTCCGTTCCACCGTCAGTTGCGCCATTTCCGTATAAGTCAGCCGCGCGGCGGAGCGGATGACCGCTTCATGAAATGATGCGCTGGTAACCTTTCCCTTGCGCCCCAGTTGCAGTTCACAAACCATCGCCAGCCTGTCCACTCCCGGTTTCAGCGAGCACAATTCGTTGGACAAAACTTCCGGCAGCATGGGGACGACGCGATCCGGGAAGTACACGGAGGTGCCGCGCAGTTGCGCTTCCCGGTCCAGTGCGGAGCCGGGCTTTACATAGTGCGATACATCGGCGATTGCCACCCACAGGCACCAGCCGCCGCCCCGGCGCTCGCAATAAACGGCATCGTCGAAATCGCGGGCATCCTCACCGTCTATGGTGACAAACGACAGCTTGCGCAGGTCCGTGCGCCGACGGGAAATCGTTACCTTATCGGGGTTCAGCTCCGAGGTTTCCGAGATGACTTCGTCCGGCCATTCGTGGGGGAGTTCATAGGCGCGGATGGCGATGGCGCTTGCCATGCCGGGTGCGGCATGGTCACCGATAATCTCCACTACGCGGCCGACCGGCTGGCGATGCTGGGTCGGATAGGACTCGATCTCCGCGACCACGAATTGTCCAGACCTGGCCTTGCCCCTTGCTTCCGGCGGGATCAGGATCTCCTGGTGAATGCGCCGGTTGTCGGGCACCACGAAGGCGATATTCCCCTCCAGGAAGAACCGCCCCACGACCCGGGTATTGGCCCGCTCGAGCACTTCCACCACCGCCCCTTCGCGGCGACCCTGCCGGTCCCGCCGGGCGATGCGCGCCAGGGCGCGATCACCGTGCAGCAGCGAGCGCATCTCCCTGGCGGGCAAAAACAGATCGGTGCCGCCGTCGTCCGGCACCAGGAAACCATAGCCGTCCGGATGGCCGATGACGCGCCCGCTGACCAGGTCCATCTTCTCCACCAGGCCGTAGCCTTCACGCCGGTTCTGGACCAGCTGGCCGTCGCGCAGCATGGCGCGCAGCCGCTTTTCCAGGGCTTCCTGCTCCGCCGCGCCGCTTAGCCCGAGCCCCTCGGCTATGCGCACGGCCCGGCGCGGCTTGCCGGCGCGTTCCAGGAATTTCAGAATCTCCCCGCGCTCGGGAATGACGACGGTGTGGCCGTGGCCGGACGGCCGGGTCTTGCCGCGTTTGCTCATAATCTGGTCAGCATTGACAATAAAATGTGCGGTGGGTAAAGTCCGCCGCTCTCCTAGTATCCATTCCTTAGTTTTTTGCCGAGGTGGCGGAATTGGTAGACGCGCTGGCTTCAGGTGCCAGTGGGGGCAACCCCGTGGAGGTTCAAGTCCTCTCCTCGGCACCAACTCCCGTTACCGCGCCACTATACACCGTCTGAATTCAATCCCTTACGCAATCCCGGAATTCAGTCGAACGGGTGTTGGAGGATGATGGTCTCGGAGCGGTCCGGCCCGGTCGACACTATGTGAACAGGCGTGTCCGTGATCTCCTCAATGCGTTTGAGATAGGCGCGCGCGCCGTCCGGCAGTCCTTCGAATGACTTGATACCGAGGGTCGACTCCTGCCAGCCCGGCATTTCCTCGTAAACCGGCCGGCACTCGGCGTAAGCTTCGGCACCCACCGGCGGCGTCGCCTTGCGTTCACCGTTGACTTCATAGCCCACGCACAAGCGCAGGGACTCCAGGCCGTCCAGCACGTCCAGCTTGGTGATGCATATGCCGGAAATACTGTTGATCTCGATTGAGCGGCGTAGCGCCACCGCGTCGAACCAGCCACAGCGCCGCGGCCGCCCGGTGGTGGCGCCGAACTCGGCGCCGCGGCGCGACAGATGCTCGCCGAAAGCGTCGAACAATTCCGTCGGGAACGGCCCGGATCCCACTCGCGTCGTATAGGCCTTGGTGATTCCCAGAACATAATCGAAGTTGCGCAGTCCGAATCCGGTACCCGTTGCCGCGCCGCCTGACGTCGTATTGGACGAAGTCACGAACGGATAGGTCCCGTGATCCACGTCCAGGAGCGTACCCTGCGCGCCTTCGAACAGGATGTTGCCGCCCTGCTTGCAGGTTTCGTACAGCACCTGCGTCACGTCAGTCACCATAGGCGCGATCTGTTCCACCGCGGCCATGCTCGAGTCCAGCATTTCCTGAAAGTCCAGCGGCTCGGCGCGATAATACCGCTGCAGTATGAAATTGTGATAATCCAGCACCTCGCCCAGTTTCGATGCAAAACGTTCGCGGTGCAGCAGATCTCCCACACGCAGCGCGCGGCGCGCCACCTTATCTTCATAGGCTGGGCCGATACCGCGCCCGGTAGTACCGATGGCGGACTTGCCGCGCGCCTTTTCACGGGCCTGATCCAGTTGTACGTGAAATGGCAGGATCAAAACGCACGCTTCGCTCAGGCGCAGACGTTCGCGCGCCGGCACACCGTTCTTTTCAAGGGTATGGATTTCCTCGAGCAGCGCGGACGGACTCACCACCACGCCGTTGCCGATGAGACACATGACGCCGTCGCGCAGGATCCCGGCGGGGATGAGGTGCAATATGGTTTTCTTACCGTCAATGACGACGGTGTGCCCGGCATTGTGCCCGCCCTGAAAACGCACGACGGCGGCGGTACGCTCCGTCAGCAAGTCAACGATTTTGCCCTTGCCTTCATCGCCCCACTGGGTCCCCACCACGATAACGTTGCTGCCCATACTAGTGCCCGCCACCCCTCAGAAATATATCCCCTAAAATAACCAATGGGACCGGTCGCCTACTTGCCGGCCACCCTGCGCGTCTTCCACTTACCGCCCTCCAGGTAAAGTTCACGGTCGCAACCCATGGCCTGCGCATCCCCCGTCTGCCCAGGCAACTGGCAGATTACCGTCTCCCCACTGCGCCGCAAGCCATCCACGGCTTCCGACAGAGCGGGCAGTTCCGACCATGGCGCAAACACCACGCTGCGCGGCGCCGCCTTGACGTTCGACAACGCAAATACGCGGCGCATGTCGGTACTGAAACCCGTGGCCGGGCGCGGCCGGCCGAAGGCCGCGCCGATACCATCGTATCGGCCGCCGAAGGCGATTCCCTGCCCTTCTCCGGGCACGTAGGCCGCGAAGGTCACGCCGGTGTAATAACGATATCCACGCAACTCCGCCAAATCGAAAAACAGGGGCGCGTTGCGCACCCGGCGCGCGCAAAGATCAGCCACGCGCCGCAGTTCGTCTATACACGCCAGCACGCGATCGCCCGCCGCTGCAAGCTGGTGGCGCGCCCGGTCGAGCACCTCCACCCCGCCATTGAGTTCCATCAGGGAAAGCAACAGATCCGCCTTATCCGCGGCGAACTGCCACTCCTCGATCTGCTCGCGCAACTCGGCGATTGCCTTGCGCTGCAGAATGTCGAACAGGATCGCCTCGCGCTCCCGCGATATATCCAGGCGCTCCAGCAACCCGCGGTATATTCCCACATGGCCGAGGTCGACATGCACCTCATTAACCTGCGCCAGGTCCAGTATCCTCAACGCAAGGCACAGAATTTCAGCCTCGCTTTCACGTCCGGGATGTCCATAAAGCTCGGCACCCAGTTGCAGCGGCGAACGCGTCCCGCCGGGGCCGGCCGGGCGCGTATGCAGGACGCTGCCCAGGTAACACAGTCGTACCGGCACATCGCGCTTGAGAAAATGCGCATCGATACGCGCCACCTGCGGCGTCATGTCGGCGCGAATTCCCATCATGCGGCCGTTGAGCTGATCGGTGATCTTGAACGTCTGCAGTTCAAGGTCCTCCCCGGTTCCGGTCAGCAGCCCATCCAGGTACTCAGCCAGGGGCGGCATGGCAAGTTCGTACCCCCATGACTGCATCAGATCCACGACCTGCCTGCACAGGGAATTCAACCTGTCGGCATCCGGCGGCAATACCTCTTCCATGCCTTCCGGAAGCAACCAGTGATGCTTACCCGTCATGTCCTGAGCCGCCCGGAACCAAACATGTTTCTCGCCAGGCGCGCCAAGGACGCCAAGAGCGCCAAGAAAATTAAAATGGCGCCATATCCTGGATCTCTTGGCGTCCTTAGCGTCTTAGCGAGAGATTGCATGGAGTAATTCACCATTCCTGCCAACCGTTCCACGATCAGAGACTAATGGACTACATACAACAATATGATTCCCCGCAGCATGCTGGTCAGTCCGATAAAGCGAAGGGTCGCATTATCGAGCTGTGAAGCGATGGCCATCAGACGTCGTAGTCCGTCCGGATTCACAAATGGCATGATGCCTTCCAATACGAATACCAACGCCAGCGCCGACAGGAAATCATGCCACATGTTCATCGTTCAGTCCGCCAGTCTCCACATGCGCCGCAGCAACCACCCCATAAAAAAGCCGGGTTGTCCCGGCGGCAATGTGCATCTACCCCGTCGCGGCGCGCTACTTCCCCCTGGAGTCATTAAAGTACTTGAAGAATTCCGAGTTCGGAGCCAGCAAGAGTATATTGTTGCCGCCGTTGAAACTTGACTTGTAGGCATTCAGGCTGCGGTAGAACTTGTAAAATTCCTCGTTCTTGCTGTATGCCTCGGCGTAGATCTCAGTCGCCTGGGCATCGCCCTCGCCGCGCGTGGTCTCCGCGTCACGATATGCATTGGCCAGGATCACCTGCCGCTCGCGATCGGCGTTGGCCTTGATGCGTTCCGCCGCTTCGGCCCCGCGCGCGCGGAATTGCTTAGCCGCACGCATACGTTCGGCGCGCATGCGCGCGTATACCCTGCTGCTGACTTCCTCCGGAAGATTTATCCGCTTGGTGCGCACGTCAACAACCTTAATGCCCAATTGCTTCTCCAACTGGCTCGTCGCATTGGTCACGATGTCCAGCACTTCACCGCGCTCACCGGCGACTACTTCCTGTATCGTGCGCTTTCCGAACTCATCGCGCAGGGCGCTATTGACCTGTTGCCCCAGCAAAAGATTGGCCGTTTGAATATCACCACCGCCGGTTGACGTGTAGAACGTCTTAACATTCGAAATGCGCCACTTCACGTAGTAGTCCACTATGACGTCTTTCTTTTCAACCGTCAGGAAGCGCTGTGGCGCCTGGTCGAGATTGAGTAAACGCGTCTCAAACTTTTTGACGGTATTCACGAACGGCCACATCAGGTGAAGGCCCGGCCGCGTTTCCACCCTTTCCACCTCGCGGAACCTGAACACCAGGGCCTGTTGCCACTGCTCCACGCGAAATACGGAGAAGTAGGCCAATATGATTATGGCGATCAAGGGAAACACGATTCTCTGTGCCATGGCCGTTACCTCTCCGGGCGAACCCGGACGTTGGCCCGACTGCGCTCATCCTGTTCCGAGCCTGTCCCGGATTGCCCGGTGTCACCGTTCTGCGTCGGCGACGATGATGGTGAGGAGGAGGATGAGGTCGACGATGGCGTCGCCGGTGACGAAGCAGACTGCCCGGCGCCGCCGGACGATCCACGGTTTTTCAGCAGCTTGTCCAGGGGCAGATAGATCAGGTTATTGTTGTTGCCTGCATCCAGCAAAACCTTGCTGCTCTTTGACATGACCGATTCCATGGCATCCAGATACAGCCGGTCGCGGGTCACTGACGGCGCCCGCTCGTATTCGGTGAGCAACTGCGAAAATCGGGCAGTCTGGCCCTGGGCGCGTGCTATCACGGTAGCCTTGTATGCATTGGCCTCCTGGCGCACGCGCGCCGCCGCACCGCGCGCCCGGGGAATGATGTCGTTCTCGTAGGCCTCGGCTTCATTCACCTGGCGCTGCTCGTCCTCGCGCGCCTTAATCACGTCGTCAAACGCCGGTTTCACTTCATCGGGCGGCGTTGCCGCCTGCATGTTGACCGCTACAATCACAATTCCCGATTTATAATCGTCCAGAATCTTTTGCATCAACTGCTGTTGCTTGGCGGCGATTTCACTACGCCCCTCGGTAAGTACGTAATCCAGCTTGCTCTTGCCGATAACGCTGCGTATCGCGCTTTCAACTACCTGGCTCAGTGTAGCGTTTGGATCGAGCACGTTGAATACATACCTGGCCGGGTCGGTAACACGCCACTTTACCGCTTCCTCCACATCGACAATATTCTCATCCTGGGTAAGCATGGTCGCCTTGTTGGTGATGGAACGTACCTTGCCTACATTGACCGGTATCACTTCGTCTATGAAACTCGGCAGCACCACGTTCAATCCCGGCTGCAGCGTCTCGACATACTTGCCGAAGCGCAGTACCACACCGCGCTCCTGCTGATCGATGAAATAGGTAATATTGAACAGAAGATACCCAAGCACCAGGATGATGATGAGCAGCCAGATCAAGCGCGAATTTCCGCCGTCCTGCCCGCCATCGGAACCACCCGGGCGTCCCCCGAAAATGCCTCCGATGCGCTGTCTCAGCTTGCGGACAAGGTCATCCAGGTCCGGCGGGCCCTCTCCGCCTGCGCGACCGCCCCACGGATCCTTTCCCTTGTCCTTGTTACCGTCGGGAGGCTCGTTCCAGCCCATCATTTCAACATTCTTTTCAGTCATAGATCGGAAGCATCAATATGGCATCCGGAAATTCGCAGCGGGACAGCCCTCTCATTTGGTGCAACAACACGCCGCCACGGAATTTCCGTTGAACGTCGGGACCGGCAACGCCGGAAAATGGTAACACAAAGTCTGACGCGTGTTTGGCGGGGACAGCGTTCTCCCGGTCACCGGAAAATGCGTACTTCCGTGTCCTGACCCTGTACCAGCCGACGCAGTTGGACCGGGTCCATTTCAACCTGCATGATCCAGCCGCCTGTTTCATCGCCGCGTTCATCCAGCACCACGCCGTGCTCGAACAGGCAGGCGCGCAGCCGGCCGGCGCTGGCGGGCAGATGCAATGCGGCCCGCTCCGGCGCAGGGGTCAACATGGCATTGATAAGGGTTCTAAGTTCGTCGGTACCGGCGCCGGTTCGCGCTGACACCCAGGCGCATGGCGCACGCCCTTCACGCCATTCCGCTGACAGTGCCGACCCCGGTTTCAGATCAATCTTGTTGAAAACCAGGATCTGCGGGATGGCGCCGGCGTCGATGGAATCAATAACATCATTAACCTGCTGCATTTGCGCGTCCCGCTCTGCCGCATTGGCATCTACGACGTGCAGCAGGAGATCCGCGGCCTGGACGTCTTCGAGAGTGGCATGGAACGAATTGATCAAGTCATGCGGAATGTGGCGAATAAAGCCCACTGTGTCACTCAACACCACGCGCCGGCCATGCGCCACGTCTATCTGGCGCAGGGTCGGATCCAGCGTGGCAAACAGCTTGTCTTCGGTGTAAACGGTCGCACCGCTCAATCGATTGAACAGGGTCGATTTCCCGGCGTTGGTATAACCGACCAGCGCAACCAACGGCGTGCGGGTACGACGGCGCAGTCGGCGGCCCTGGTTGCGCTGCCTTCT
>CAZNWR010000014.1:11115-21160 GCA_964576645.1 uncultured Enterobacteriaceae bacterium
GACCTTGTCCAACCTCGTATTTATAGTGCGAATGCGCCTGCCGATAAGCCGCCGATCCGTTTCCAATTGCGTTTCGCCGGGTCCGCGCAAACCGATGCCGCCCTTCTGGCGCTCCAGGTGAGACCAGCCTCTCACCAGTCTCGTGGACAGGTGCTGCAACTGAGCCAGTTCCACTTGCAGCTTTCCTTCGTAGCTGCGGGCGCGCTGCGCGAAGATATCCAGGATAAGTCCGACGCGATCAAGCACGCGGCAGCCGCACGCCCGTTCCACATTCCGCTCCTGGGCGGGACTCAGCGCATGATTGAAAACAATGAGTTCGGCGGCGCCGGATTCGACTGAAGCCTTGATCTGGTCGACTTTTCCCTTGCCCACGAAAAAACGCGCATCAGGCGACTCACGCTGGCCGATAATAGTGGCGACCGGCGCCAGACCGCAGGAAGCGGCCAGCAGTCGGAACTCATCCAGTTCCTCGTTGAATTGACGGCTGCGAAAGTCAACGTGTACGAGGACCGCTCGCACGGGGTCCGCAACAGCCTGCTTCAATTCGAATTCCGGTTAATCGCTTGTCCCGCCGTCTTCATCAGCGCGCGGCAGCTTGACGCTGCGCGCCGGCACGATGGTGGAAATCGCGTGCTTGTATACCAGTTGGCTCACCGAATTTCTCAACAGGACCACGAACTGGTCAAAAGATTCTATTTGCCCCTGCAGCTTAATGCCGTTCACCAGGTAGATGGAAACCGGGATCCTCTCCTTGCGCAACGCATTCAAAAAAGGGTCTTGCAGAGAATGCCCCTTACTCATAAATGTTCTCCTTCTTATTCATTTTAATTATTACGCTTCCATGCCGGCGCGACAGTCCCACGACACTTTATCAAGCATATTATAGCTTCCCCTGAAAATTGGGATCGAGCGCAAGAATTTTCAACACCTTATCCACAAGTTGCTGGCAGGTTCCCGACAGCCACGTGGCGGCCCCCTCCGAGCGAAACCACGTCATCTGGCGTTTGGCAAGTTGCTGCGTTGCAACAACCGCACGGCGGAACATTTCCTTTTCATCGATGGCACCTGCCAGGAACTGCCAGATCTGGCGGTATCCCACCAGGCGCATGGACGGCATAGCGGCATTCAAATCACCCCGCCCGTACAGCCCACGGGCCTCGTCCAGCAATCCGTTCCTCAGCATATGGCGAAACCTCTCCTCCGCACGCCGGCGGCTGTCGGCCCGCTGCGCGGGCGCAATCACGAGCTTCAGGGGAGGTACGTCCAGCGCGCCGCTGCGCCCCCCGGCCAGGAGGCGCGACATGGGTGTCCCGCTCAACTCATACACTTCCAGAGCGCGCTGAATGCGCTGGGGGTCATTGGGATGGATGCGGCCCGCCGAATCCGGGTCCACCTGTGCCAGGCGCTTGTGCAATCGGGCCCATCCCAACTCCGATCCCTCACCTGCCAGACGGGCCCGAATGGCCGGATCCGCCGAGGGTAACGCGGACAGCCCGCGTTCCAGGCTGCGAAAATAGAGGCCGGTGCCGCCGGTCAGCAGCGGAATGCGACCGCTGCGTCTGATTGAGCCGATTTCCCGCAGGGCATCCGTACGGAACCGCGCCGCGGAATAGGATTCCGCCGGATCGCAGATATCGATGAGCCGGTGCGGCGCCTTTGCCAGTAGCTCCCGGCCCGGTTTGGCCGTGCCTATATCCATGCCCCGATACACCATGGCCGAGTCGACGCTGACGATCTCCAGTGGCAGGCGCTGGACCAGTTCCGCGGCCAGTTCGGTTTTACCGCTGGCCGTCGGACCCATGAGGAAAATTACCGGGCCGCCGGATTCAGCCATGGCCACCCAGTAACGACATCAGGTCATTCCTGTCCAGAGTACGCCACATTCCCGTGCGGTGCCGCACCGACAGATTCACCCCGGCGCCTTGCAGCGCGCGAGCGTAAGCATCCAGTTCGGCCGCGGGCGGCTGACCCGAAGCCGCGGCTGCCGCATGCGCCAGCAAAAGCGCCGCCAGCGGTTCCATGGCTTCTGCACCGCCGGGCTGACGCACCAGCAAACCGGCTGCCTCCGACACCAGGGCGGCAATATCCGCGGATTCCAGCAGCATGGGCACGGTGCGTACTCCTATTCGTCCCGGCGCGGTACGGGCGGTCTCCAACCCGAGCAGGTCGAGTTGCGCGGAACTGCGATCCAGGGCCGCCAATTGCACCTCGTCGAGCGCCACATCAACCGGCACCAGCAACGGCCGGCGCCGCAGTTTTCCTGCGGCTCTCTCCTGTTCCAGCCGGTGCCGCAGGTAAACCTGCCGCAGCGATTGCAGATCCACAAGCACGTGCTCGCCGCCGCGTTCGGTAATAACGAACCGGTGATTCAACTCGGCGACGGGCCGCCCGAACCCCGTCCACGCCGCTGCGGCAGCCGGCTCTTCCACGGCGGCTCGGCCCCGGTATCCGGGCTTGGCTTCCGACACGGCGGACCCCGCATCTTCCGCCCTTCTCGGCAAGCTGCCGGCATTCGCGTAACCCAGGCCTTCGCGCACCGCGGCGGCGAGAAAATCGTGCACGTCCCGCACCCGGCGAAAGCGCACCTCATGCTTGGTTGGATGCACGTTCACGTCGGCCTGACCGGGATCCATTTCCAGAAACAGGACAAACACGGGATAGCGGCCCACCGGCACATCGTCTCCGTAACCAATTCGGATCGCATGATTCACCTGGCGGTCGCGGATAAGGCGGCCATTGAGATAGCAGTACTGTTGATCGGACTGGTTGCGCGCCGCTTCTACCCTTCCCAACCAACCATGCAGGCGTATTCCGTCGCGGGCCAAGTCAATGTAATGGGCATTCCCGACAAATGCGGCGCCCAGTACCCGCTCCAGGCGCCGGCCGGCGGCCGCGGATTCCACGGCCGGGCAATTCAGCACCAGCCGATCGTTGTGCAGTAACCGCAGGCCCACCTGCGGCCGGCCCAGGGCCAGTCGTTTCACCAATTCGAGAATATGCAGGTACTCGGTGCGCTCAGAGCGCAAAAACTTGCGCCGCGCCGGCAGCGTACGGAACAACCCACGCACCTCGACGCTAGTGCCGGGCGGATGCGCGGCGGGCCCGGTGCCGACGCGTCCGTCCGCCTGCACTTCCAATTGCCGGGCCTGTTGCCGCCCCGTGGCCCGGGAAACCAGACGCAACCGTGCAACGGAGGCAATACTGGGCAGCGCCTCTCCGCGAAAGCCCAGGGTGACTATGGCATCCAGATCCGACTGGTTACGGATCTTGCTGGTGGCGTGACGCTCCAGGGCCAGGGGCAAGTCGTCCGGGTGAATGCCACGACCGTTGTCGGTCACCCGGATCCAGTCGATGCCGCCCCGCCCTACCTGGACCTCGATTCTGTCCGCGCCGGCGTCCAGACTGTTTTCAACCAGTTCCTTGACGATGGACGCGGGCCGTTCCACCACCTCCCCCGCGGCGATCCGGTTGGCAAGGTCGGCTGAAAGACGCTGGATACGCGGCGCAGTGAGCGGATCGTCCATGGAAAACAATTTTCTCGCCAAGAAGCAAAAAGCGCAAAGGACGGCAACCCTAGGCAGGATGAGCCGGATCCAATTGGTAACCCAGTGAAAAGATAAAAGTTAAACGGTAAAAGGGTTAAGGAAGGTCCCTTCTTCCAACCTTTAACTTTTACCGTTTAACCTTTACCTTTTAATTTGCCTGGCGGGGTATGCGGGCTCTAGCTGCCGCTGGCGTTGGGGATGGTGAGTACCTGGCCGGTATGGATGAGGTTGCCGTCCAGGTCGTTCACATCGCGGATGCTTTTTACACTGACCTGGTATTCCTGAGCGATGCCGGAAAGGGTGTCGCCACGTGCTATCACGTGCTTTCGCGCCGCAAGCAACGTGCCGGCCGGCGCCTTGACCGAAAGATAGGAACGTACGCCGTCGAATATGGCCCGGGCGATCTGCTCCTGGTGCGAATGACTTCGCAACAGCCTTTCCTCTTTAGGATTGGAAATATATGCGGTCTCCACCAGGATAGAAGGGATATCCGGCGCCTTGAGCACGGCGAATGCCGCCGATTCCACACGATCCCTGTGGATCCTACCAATATCCTGGAGACTGTGCAGCACTCTTTTGGCCAGGTTGATACTCGCTTCAATGGCGCCGGTCTGGGAAAGATCCAGGAGCACGGAAGCAAGCACGTTGCTTTTGTCGTCAAGGCTGACGCCGCCGATCAGGTCAGCCGCGTTCTCGTTCTGCGCCAGCCAGCGCGCATGCACGCTGCTGGCGCCGTGCTCGGACAGCACGTAAACGGATGATCCGCTGACGTGCGGATCACGGTAGGAATCCGCATGAATTGATACGAACAGGTCGGCGCGCGCCTTGCGGGCAATTTCAACCCGCTTGCGCAATGTCAGGTAGTAGTCGCCGGTGCGGGTCAGCACGGCACGCATGCCGCGATGATGGTTGACAATCACGGCAAGGTCCTTGGCCATTTTCAAGACCACGTTCTTTTCGCAGGTGCCGTCCGGGCCGCGCGCGCCCGGGTCTATGCCGCCATGTCCGGGATCGATGACGACAACCACATCGCGCATGGCAACACCCGACTTGTCATTGTCCGCCGCGGTCGGCGCGGGGATCCTGCTGTCGCTCTTCCCGTCGAACAGGTCGAGCACCAGCCGATGACCGTACTTGCTATTGGGGGGCAGTTGAAAAGTCTTGGAACGCGAGAACTTCTTCAGGTCGAGCACGATCCGCAGATCCTTGCCATGACGGTCCTGGTGCAGTCCCTCCAGGAATTTGTCTTCCGCGCTCGGTTGTGTCAGGTGAGCGGACATTTTCGCGTCGTGCAGATCGAGCACCACCCGGAACGGGTCCGACAGCATCTGCACGTCGTCCTTGACCGGTGCGCTGAGGTCGAGTACCACCCGCGTGGTATCCGGTGTCGCCCAGATCCGTACGTTCTGAACCGTAACCGCGGCGGCTAAAGATACCTGCCCCAGCCAGACCAGGATCACCCAAGATGCTAGACGCATCCTTAACTTCCCCTGCAGAGTTCAAGGTTTATTGTTTGTTACGAAAATGATTTCAATTTTTTATTAGAAAATCAAGGTATCTGGCTGTTTTAAATTAAGATATCAAAAAGCGGGGGCCACGGTGCCGGGTGCCCGCCGGGAATGTAACTACTTGAAAAGTAAAAGAGACTGGAAGGGACCGGGGAGACAGGGACTCGGAGTCAGGCACACGGATTCAGTTCATGCCTGCGCCTGGAATACCCCCATTGGCGCACGCCGGGCGCCCTGTAAGAAGACCGAGTGCCTACAGGGATGTATTCAACGGCGAGTCTTCGTCAGGGCTCCCGGCGGGCTCTTTCGCAGGCACTCAATCAGCTTGCATGTGAGTGACTCAGCACCGCCAGGAGATCTTCTCCGGCAACCGTACCCGCATGCAACCTCGCAGTGCGGCCGTCATCGGCGTGCTCGAGATGCACGATAATATCCGGTTCAGGAAGAAAGCCGGCGCCGCGGTCCGGCCATTCAACAATGCACACCCCGGTTCCATCGAAGTAGTCGCGCGTACCCATAGTCTCCAGTTCCCGCGGGGACCGAAGCCGGTACAGATCAAAATGAACAACCGGAAACGACGCGGTCGGGTAATTTTCCACCAGGGTATAGGTGGGACTACGCACCGGATCGTCGCAGCCCAGGCTGCGCAGGAACCCGCGCACCAGCGTGGTTTTACCGCTGCCCAGTTCGCCGTCCAGATAGATCCTGTTACCGGCCCGGCATAGCGCCGCCAGTTCCGAACCAAGATTTTCCGTCGCCCGCGGGTCGGGGAGATAGCGATCCATGGATACTCAATTCATCAGCCGGCGCAGCCAGGACATGAGATCCATGGCCAGCAGCCCGCGCTGCCCGTCGCGTGCGGCTCGGTCGCCGGCGGCGGCGTGGAGACATACGCCGAGAAGCGCCGCGGCGTGGAGATCCAAACCCTGAGCCAACAGGCCGGCAATGGTGCCGGTCAGTACGTCGCCCAGCCCGCCGCTGGCCATGCCCGGGTTGCCGTCGCTGCAGACGGCAGGGGCTTGGGTTTCCGTGGCGATCACCGTGCCGCAGCCCTTCAGCACGCATACACCTCCATAACGTTGCTGCAGCTGGGCGGCTGCGGCAAACCGGTCGTTCTGTACTTCCGCCGATGTGCAGCCCAAAAGTCGGGCGGCCTCCCCCGGATGCGGTGTCAATATCCAATCGCTTCGCTTCAGCGGATCGCGGGCAAGCAGGTTGAGCGCGTCAGCGTCCACTACAAGTTGAGCGCCGGTTTCAAGAATGCGGCTGAACAGCGCCGCGCTCCAGTCCGAGTTTCCCAACCCCGGACCCACCGCGATCACGCCGGCCCGTTCCAGGAGCGGCCCCAGCGCCTCCGGCGACTCTATTCCACGGGCCATCAATTCGGGCCGCGCCACGGGTATCAGCAACGCGTGCTCCGGACGGGTGGCGACACTGACCAGACCGGCGCCCACGCGCGCCGCCGCTTCCGCGGCCATGCGCGCCGCTCCCGCAAACCCGTAGTCGCCGCCGACCACGAGAACGTGGCCGAACAATCCCTTGTGGGCGTTCTTCGGGCGCGGCGGCGGGAGCATTCCGCGCGTCAGGTCGTAGTCCGCACGCCGGGCCGCCGCGGGAATGGACGCAGACACGTCAAGCGGAACGCCCAAATCGGAAAATACCAGCTCACCGCACTGGTCGGGTCCCGCACCGGTAAACAGTCCCTGCTTCAACGCGACGAATGTGATCGTCGCATCGGCCTTCACGGCCGTACCCCGCACGCAACCCCGATCGGAATCCAGCCCGGACGGCACATCCAGGGACAGCACTTTGCAGCCCGAGCGGTTGATAGCGTCAATGATCCCGGACACCGGTTCTCGTACCTCCCGATCCAGTCCCGTGCCCAGAAGCGCATCCACTACGACGTCCACGCTGTTGAGATCCGCGGCCTCCAACGATTCAATTGCCACCGGCGTCTGTTGCAGGGCATCGGCCGCCAGCCGGGCATCACCCGTCAGGTCCTGCGGCCCGCGTGTGCAGAACAGGCGTACCTCACAGCCCGCCGCCGACGCCTGCCGCGCGACTATGAATCCGTCCCCACCGTTGTTGCCGGCCCCGCAGAACACGGCCACGCGCCGGGCATCGGGCCAACGCCGCGCCAGATGATGCCAGGCGGCGTCGCCCGCGCGTTCCATCAGTACGATGCCGGGGATCTCCTGTCCTTCAATGGCAATACGGTCCATTTCACGCACCTGTACGGCGCGGTAAAGATTCTGTGGAAGGACCGACATGCCGCGGCAACTCTAAAGTTTCAGATAGCGCTCGCGATAGAACCGAAGCTCGCTTATCGAGTCGCGAATATCCTCCAGTGCCATGTGGGAAGCTTCCTTGCTGAACTGCGGCTGATCCGGCGCCCACCGGTTGACCAGGATCTTGAGGCTGGTAACGTCAAGGTTGCGGTAATGAAAATATCTTTCCAGGTCCGGCATGAGACGCGCGAGAAACCGCCGATCCTGGCAGATGCTGTTGCCGCACATGGGCGACTTCCCCGGCGTAACGAAGCGCTTGACGAAATCAAGCGTGATGCGTTCGGCCTCGGCATTTGAACAATCGCTGCGCCGCACCCGTTCCACCAGTCCGGACTTGGCATGCTGGCGCGTATTCCACGCATCCATGCCGCGCAGGATGCTGTCTTCCACGTGAATTGCCAGCACCGGCCCCTCTTCCAGCACATTTAGCCGGCTGTCGGTAATAATGGTGGCGATCTCAATGATATAATCGGTCTCGGTGTTGAGGCCTGTCATTTCCAGATCGATCCAGATCAGGTTGTCTGCTGATTGCGCCATTTGTGCGGCCTGGAAGCTCCTGAGACTCACGGCATTCTAACCTAAACCAGCCACGCACATACGGGATGGAACAAATGAATGCATTTACGATTGTGTTCCTGGTGTCGCTCTGCGCCGGTTTCGCGCTGCAGTGGCTGCTGGTTCGGCGTCACCTGCGGCATATCCGCGCGCACAGGGACCAGGTTCCGGCCGCGTTTCGGGACGACATCCCCCTGGAGGCGCACCGCAAGGCGGCGGACTATACCAGTGCCAGGGTCCGGTTCGGGCGCTTGGATCTGTTCGTGGGCGATATCATTCTGCTGGCCTGGACGGTGGGCGGCGCGCTGCGTTGGCTCGACGGCTTATGGCGCTCTTTCAACCTGTCCACCCTGGTCACCGGCATCGGCTTCATTACTTCAGTGATACTAATCGGCGCGGTGCTGGAAATTCCGCTGTCGGTGTATCGCACTTTCTTCCTGGAACAGCGTTTCGGCTTCAACAAGACAACCCCCAGGCTGTTTGTGACCGATCTGCTGAAACAGACGCTGCTGTTCGTTGTCATCGGCCTGCCGATGATTGCACTGGTCCTCTGGATCACGGAGTCAGCCGGCCGGCTTTGGTGGTTCTATGTCTGGCTTACCTGGCTCGCGTTCAGTCTGCTGATGATGTGGGCCTATCCGACTTTCATCGCGCCCCTGTTTAACAAGTTTCGCCCCCTCGAGAACGAAGCTCTGCGCCGCCGCATCGAGGATCTGCTGCAACGAAACGGCTTTGCCAGCCGCGGGATTTTTGTCATGGACGGCTCCGCTCGTTCCACCCACGGCAACGCTTATTTCACCGGGCTGGGCTCTAACAAGCGCATCGTATTTTTCGACACGCTCATCGGCGAACTGAGTCATGCCGAAATAGAAGCGGTGCTGGCCCACGAATTGGGGCACTTCAAGTGCCACCACATCCGCAAGCGTATCGTTATCATGGCACTGATGCTGTTTCTGGGACTGGCCGTACTGGGATGGTTGATACACGCACCCTGGTTCTACCAGGGACTCGGCGCCTCCGCCCCAAGCGCTTACATGGGGCTGACGCTGTTTATGCTGGTGTCACCGGTGTTCATGCTCTTCCTGCAACCGCTGTTTGCCTGGCTCTCCAGGCGCCATGAATTCGAGGCCGATGATTTTGCCGCAGCGCAGGCGCACGCGGATAACCTGATTCATGCGCTGGTCAAGCTGTACCGCGAAAACGCCAATACGCTGACACCCGACCCGGTCTATTCCGCCTTCCACGATTCCCACCCGCCGGCTCCGATCCGCATCTCCCACCTGTCCGCCAAACCCGCCCCGTCCTGACCCCCGCGGTCCGGGGCGGGCCCGCCCAACGCGCCCACATCACCTAAAGCACGATGAGTTTAAGGGAAGCGCGCGCCGCAGCGCGGTGGACAGGACGCCCCTACATGTCGCGGCGGCCAGCGAGCGCGTGCGACAGTGTGCTGCTGTCCACATATTCCAGCTCACCGCCCATGGGCACACCGTGAGCGATGCGCGTCACGCGCATCCCGTGCCTGCGCACCATCTCACCGATATAATGCGCCGTCGCCTCCCCTTCCACCGTCGAATTGGTGGCCAGGATCACTTCCTTGATCTGCTCCTGCTCCAGCAGCCCCTCCAACCTGGCGAGTTCCAGCTCATCCGGACCAATGCCGTCCAGCGGCGACAAATGTCCCATGAGAACGAAGTACGTGCCCAGGAACCCCGCCTCTTCCACCGCGTACACATCGGCCGGACTTTCCACCACGCACAACAGCGACCGGTCGCGCTTTGCGCTCATGCATACGGCACAAAGCCGCTCCTCCGTGAACGTACGGCAACGCTCACAGTGTCCTATTCCGTCGATGCCGGCGGTCAGCGCCTGGGCCAGTCGGCGGGCCGCCTCCGGATCGCGTTGCAACAGGTGGTAAACGATTCGCTGTGCCGATTTCCTGCCGATCCCCGGCAACCGGCGCAGGGCATCAATCATGGCTTCCAGGAGAGTGGATTCGTACATTCAGTCGGTATTCCGGGGACAGTTTGCTTAATTCTAGATAGGAGCTCCGAATTCTGAAACAGGCGGCGTTGCGGCAACCCGGTTCAGGACCCGGAGCCCCAGGAACCCGGCGATCGAGCGGAAAAGGGTGTTTTTTAAACGTGTGCGG
>CAZNWR010000015.1:0-13533 GCA_964576645.1 uncultured Enterobacteriaceae bacterium
ATGGCGCGCCGGGCGTCCAGCAGGTTGAAGACATGGGAGGCCTTAAGCGCCATCTCGTAGGCTGGCAGCGGCAGTTCAGCTGCAATCAGCGCCGTACTCTGGCCCTCGCACTGGTCGAACCACTGGAACAGCATGCCGGTGTCCGCCAGTTCGAAGTTGAAGCGCGACATTTCCACTTCGTTCTGATGGTAGATATCGCCGTAGCTCACTTTTCCCGCCGGCGTCTCGGTCCAGACCAGGTCGTAGACGCTGTCCACGTTCTGCAGGTACATGGCGATCCGCTCGAGGCCGTAGGTGATCTCGCCGGAGACCGGCCTGCAGTCCAGCCCGCCCACCTGCTGAAAATAGGTGAATTGCGTGATCTCCATGCCGTTGAGCCAGACTTCCCAGCCCAGCCCCCAGGCCCCCAGCGTGGGCGATTCCCAGTCGTCTTCCACGAAGCGCACGTCGTGCACCAGGGGATCCAGCCCCAGCCCGCGCAGCGATTCCAGATACAGGTCCTGTATTTCAGGCGGCGACGGCTTGAGCAGCACCTGGTACTGGTAGTAGTGCTGCAGCCGGTTGGGGTTATCGCCGTAGCGGCCGTCCGTCGGCCGGCGCGAAGGTTGAACATAGGCAACATTCCAGGGTTCCGGCCCGATAGCGCGCAGAAACGTGGCGGGATGAAACGTGCCGGCGCCCACTTCCATGTCGTAGGGCTGCTCGATCACGCAACCGCGTTCGCTCCAGTAGCGCTGCAGATGGAAAATCATTTGCTGGAAGTTCATGGAAGCACGTTCCTGCCGGCCGGGTCCCTGTTTCGAAATATGATACAGAACGGTGTGCGCCACTCAGTATCCGGGTGCCGCTTCTTTTCAGTGTGCTGTCTCATGCTTGACTTGCGTCATTCAGCACTCCGGGGAGTCCTTCGGAAGACACGCAGTGAATACATCCCTGTAGGCTCGAGTGCCGCCGTCCCTTGCGGCACACGGTCTTCCGAAGGACTCCCCGGAGTGCAATTTCTTAACGATTTCAGTGGCACAGGACACTAGCACGAATCGTTGCGATGCGCGGGAGTATAGCGGTTCGCCCCGCGCATGTGTACGCGGGCAGCGGTCCTTGCTCAGGGTCAGTGGGCGCCTGCGCGGTGGGGTTTTGGGGGGCGGGCCGATCCCGTTCCGGGACTCTTTTCCGTTTTCTTCGGCGGCGGGGTTTTGCGGATCAGCTCGTCCAGGCTGGTGTTAAGCAGCTTGTATTTGAAATCCGGGATTTCGAATGACCAGCCCTGCACCGCCTTGTTCAGTTTCTGCACTTCTGCTTCCACGTCGCGCTTTTTCTGCTGGGGCTTTTCCGCGGTCTTGTCGTTCGACTTTGGATCCTGTTGTTTGGCGGTGGGCGGCGGAGCAGAGTAGCTGAACGAAAAGCGTGCGTAGTTCATGTTGTCGACCTCAGCGCTGGTGACTTTTGCGGTCATGCCGCCGAAGGTGGTGATGGTGGCGAGATCAGTCTTCGCGGGAAAAGCGAGCTTCGAGTCTGACCTGACGCCGTCGACGAAAAAGTCCTGAAGTACGGTTCCCATACGGTTGACCGTTACGCTCTGGGCCTGCTCGCCCTTGGGGATATCGTCCAATGTGAAATCGTCCGTGCCTTTCTCGCGGTGCAGGTGCACGCTGCTGCCGTCTGCATGCTGCACAAGGATATCCTTGATGCGCTCATCATGGATATCCATGAGATTGCGGTTAAACCAGTCGGTGATATCGGACGATATGGCGAGGTCGCCGTTGACCAGCAGCGACTGCGCCACACCGGCTTTGCGCACATACATGCCCGGCGCGGTGCTGGCCACGGGCGTGCGCCTGTGCTTGCCGACGATGAGGCTTATCAAGGGGTTGTTGCTGTTGTCCAGGGCCGTTACCAGAAGGGAGTTGGCTTGTTTCTTGTTGGGATCTTCAACCCCGAGCCGCGAATACAGCGCGGGGTTGCTGGTCTTGTCCGCCACGATGCGCAGGTTGGCGATCCCCAGCAGCGTCTCCCTGATCTTGTCGAACTTGGCCGGGTAGCCGTCAGCCTGCCGGATAACCCAGTGATCTCCCTGTTTCAAGAGAGTCACGGTCCGGCCCTTGCCCTTGATATCCAGCTCCTTGATGGTGTTTATTTTGCTCGAGAGGTGCGGATATAGAGATTGTTCCTTGGTGGAGGTTTCCGGTGCCCGGTAGTAGCTGACTACCGCGGCGATCGCAATGCCGACAACAGTAATCAGGGCTAGCAGGCCAAGATTCCGGTTGGACATTCGGACTTATCCTCGGCTTTGTTTACGCGAACGGAAAAATGCGGCCAGCAGAGCGAGCAGCGTGATGATCAGCGGCATCAGGCCGATGTTGATAAATTTCAACTCGGTGCCCAGACGTTCGATATTCTTGCGCAGCTCGTGTTGAACGTGACGAAGCTGCTTGCGGGTCTCGATCTGGTCCTGCCGGAATCTTTCGATTTCCTTCTTTTCCTGGGACGACAGGATTACCTCGTGACCGTTCCTGCCGGTGCCTTTCTTCTGAAGGTTTTGCAGCTTCTCCTCGGTCTGGTGCAGCTTGGCCTGGAGCTTCTGTTCCTGGTCATGGAATTGCTTCTGGGCATCGCGCTGAATTTTTTCCACCACCGTGAACGGCCGCGAGTACTCGCCGCGGCTGCGCAGGCTGATCAGATCGTTGCTGCCGGACAGGTTTTCAACGGCGTTCACGATAAAATCACCGTTATCCGCAATACTCCGCGGCACGTCTATGCCGAACATGTTCTGCTTTCGCACCCAGAACATGTCCGCGAGTATGTCGGTGTCCGCTACCACGATGGCATTGATGTGACCCTGTTTAACCTGTGTGGCCGCGACCTTCTTTTGCTCCTTGGGATCACTGATGGGCGGTCCATTGGGGAAAGCCGTCTTCACGTGACCGCTTATGCGCGCCGCCAAGGTCAGCTTTTTGCCGTCGGGTTTGAAGTTCGACATGATCACGTTGGGATCATGCTGAAACAGGATCAAATCCCGCTCCAGCGGCATGGACGCCTTGGATGTCTGGATCAGGGGAGTGAATTTGACCGGTGAATTCTTCTCCTGTTCGAGAATCCCCGCCGTGGCCATGTTGATATCCTGCAGTTGGCTGACGGTGAAGTCGTGATGGTTGAAATTGCTGCTGTCCAGGTGCAGCCACGGCAGGTAGGTGGCCTGTTCCGGTCCCTTGGGCGTGTTGGTCTGAACCTGCATTGCCGCGTTAATGTCGCCGGCGATCTTGTTCTTGAGCATCTTGATGCCCCAGGCATCAAACAGAAATTTCATGTTGGAGCTCAGTTGCGGCAACACGTAAGGATGCGCCGGATCAGGCCGGGTTCGGTCCTGCTCCGCCAGGGGATCCACGAACAGCATGGCCTTGCCCCCCTTCAGCAGGTACTGGTCGATGGCGTACTCGGTGCGCGCTTTCAGTTTCTTGGGATGCACCACCATGAGCACGTTGATGTCGCTGCTGATGGTTTGCGGGTTGAGGCCCAGGTCCTTCACTTTGAAGTTCTGCCTAAGGGCATCCACTATCGTCCACGGTTTTGGATGCTGGGAGTCGGGATCGCCAAACAGGGGCAGCGAGGAGATTATGCCCACCACCCGTTTATTCGGATGCGCCAGGTTGTAGATCAGCTTGGTGACGTCGTATTCCAGCGCTTCCTGCCGGCTCAAATCAAAGAAAGGAATCGTCTGCTGATCATCCGTTGAGTTGGTCCCCACCAGGCCGAAGTAGGCCCGATCACCGGCCTGGTTTACCGTGATGCCCTTCAGGCCGGCGGCGACCGCGTCGTCCTCGGCGTCGGAAAACGGCTCCGGCGAGATCACGTTGAGCGTCACCTTGCCGTTGGACTTCGCCTGGTATTCCCCAAGGAGATCCCGCACTCTGGAGGCGTAATTCCTGAGTTGCGGATAATCGGACATCATCGAGCGCGAGTAATAGAAATTCAGGGTGATCGGCTCTTTCAGGGAATGCAGGATGTTGAGGGTGCCCTTGGACAGGGTAAACAGGTGATTCTCGGTCAGGTCGAGGCGGTCGCTGGTGAACAGCGCATTGACAATAATAATGACGGAGACCGCCAGTACGGCAGCAAGGCCCAGCCCGGTGCTCGATACGATTCTGCGCTGCCGCATTCCGTCAGCTCGCCTTGCGTGAGTCGACAACGACCACGTTGGCATACAGCCAGAACGTGATGAGCACGGCGTAGTACACCATGTCGCGCAAATCGATAACGCCTTTGCGTATGGACTGGAAGTGAGTAAGGAAGCTGAAAGACGCGATGGCGTCGACGACCGACTGCGGCGCCCAACCCTGGAAGAAGTCGAGCACCATGGGAAAACCGCTCAGAATAAAAAGGAAACAAATCACCACGCTGATGACGAAAGCGATGACCTGGCTTTTGGTCAGGGCGGAAATACATGAGCCGATGGCGAGAAACCCGCCCGCCATCAACAGGCTGCCGAAATAGCCGGCGACGATGACTGTGTTATCGGGATTACCCAGGTAGTTGACGGTTATCCAAATGGGAAAAGTCAGCGCCAGGGCGATGCCGCTGAAGCACCACGCGGCAAGGAACTTGCCGATCACCGCTTCCGGTATTGTTACCGGAAGTGTCATCAGCAGTTCGACGGTGCCGGTCTTGCGTTCCTCCGACCACAGGCGCATGGCGATGGCGGGGATCAGGAACAGGTAGAGCCACGGATGAAAGCGGAAGAAAGGCGCCAGGTCCGCCTGGTTGCTCTGGTAGAAGCCGCCTATATAGAAGGTGAAAACGCCGGTAAGAAACAGGAAGATGACGATGAACACATAGGCCACGGGCGTTGAGAAGTAGCCGTACAGTTCACGCTTGAATATGGCCCGGATATTCCTCATGAACGTGCGACCTCCCCGTGTTCGGCGCCGGCGCGCACGGTCAATTGGCGAAACGCGTGGTCGATGTCGCCGCGATCGGAACAGGCATGCAATTCCTTCGGCGTGCCGTCGAACAGCAGGGTGCCCGCCGCGATGACAATGGCGCGGGTGCACACCGCGTCCACTTCCTCCAGGATATGTGTCGAGATGACGATCGCCTTGGTGCGCGCCATGTCCTTGATGAGTTCACGGACTTCATGCTTCTGATTGGGATCGAGGCCATCGGTGGGCTCGTCCATGATCAGCACGTCCGGATCGTGCAGCAGGGCCTGCGCCACGCCGACGCGGCGCTTGAAGCCCTTGGACAGGGTTTCAATGGTCTGGTCCAACACCGGTTCCAGGTGGATCGCATTGACGACGGCGTTGATGCGCTCTTTCCTTTTGCCGTCTTTAAGATCGCGGATATCCGCGATGAAATTCAGAAAGCGGCTTACCGTCATTTCGCCATAGCAGGGCGCGCCTTCCGGCAGGTATCCCAGCGTCGATTTGACCTTTATGGGCTGTTCCATGACGTCGTGCCCGTTGACAAGGACGGTGCCGGAGGTGGGCTCCAGGAAGCCGGTGATCATTTTCATGGTGGTCGATTTGCCGGCGCCGTTGGGACCCAGGAATCCCAGGACTTCCCCGTGATTTATCGTGAACGAGACGTCGCGCACGGCATGGATGTGGCCAAACCGTTTGTTCAGCTTTCTGACGTCAATCGCAGGTGTGGGCGTATCGGCTGTCATCGCAAACTGTTTTGCTTTGGTTTCTGCTTGCAACAACGCATGGTTATATACACGGCGGCATGGTCGGATTAGGGCCGAAACGTGTTATTCAGGCATGAAGCGGGCAAGCGCGCGTAATTCTGCACGTCCCCCAAGAGCCAGTCAATTTTGTGTGACTCGCTGATGCTGCGACAGTTCCCCCGAATACCGTCCTGATCATTTCTCAGCGTCTTCGTGGGCTCGATGCTTAAGCCGGTACAGGGCGGAGACGTCTTCGTCGCCGTAGCCCTCCTGCATGAGTTGCTGGTACTGGGCCAGGACGTGATCGGCGATGGGCAGCGCCACGCCATCGGTGGAGGCGGCTGCGCGCCGGCATATTTCCAGGTCCTTATGATGCAGTGCGATTTTGAATCCCAGCGGAAACGACATGGCCAGCATGGACTTGCCGCGGTGATCCAGCACCCAGTTGCCGGCGGCGCCGCCGGAGATGATCTGGATCACGCGTTCCATGTCCAGTCCCATGGACTGGCCGAACGCCAGGGCCTCGGCCACCGCATCGTAGATGCCGGCGATCATCAGTTGATTGACCGCCTTGCATGCCTGTCCGCTGCCGGACGGGCCGACGCGGACTATGTTTCCGGCAATGGTGGAGAGCGCCGGCCGCGCCCGTTCCAGGATCTCTTCCGCGCCGCCTACCATCATTGCCAGGGTGCCCTGGCGCGCGCCCTCGGTGCCGCCGGAGACGGGGCAGTCGAGGAAGTGGGCGCCGTGCTGTTCGAGGATCTGCGCTGCACGGCGCGCGGTATCCGGGCTCACGGTGGAGGTGTCCGCGACGATGGCGTCGCGGCGCACGTGCCCTGCGATGTTCTCCACTACTTGCAGCAGGTCTTCGTCGCGGGAGACGCAGGTGATGATCAGATCGCACAACTCGGCCAGGGCCGGGGCGGATGCGCTGGCGGTAACGCCAGTGGCGGAGGCGAGTTCCTCGGCGCGCGCCGGGCTGCGGTTCCAGATCGCCGCGAGAAAGCCGTGCTTGTGCAGGTTTGCGGCCATGGGTGCGCCCATGGCGCCGAGGCCGATAACGCCCACTTTCATGTCAGTGTCCCCGGGTAGTTATGCGTTCAGCGGCACAGTATAAGGTCTTTATCTGGGCCGCAGGGCATCCGCTCCGCTTAATCTCGATGTACTTTCACTGGAATGCACGCGTTGGCGGGTCTGCTCCGCTTTTGCTTCGCGGTTCATCCATGAACCGCTCGCAGCATCGCTCGCGCTACACCGTCCATGGCTTCGCGCTTCGGTCATGCCGCTGCGCAGACCCGCCCAACGCTCCTGAGCCACCGTGCCAACCGACTACCCCGCATCCCGGCGAAAACGTCCAAACAGACTCGCCCGTTGGCAGCTCCCGCCGGCCGCATACTCCGGGGTTAGGCCGCGGAGCGAGTTTGGGGGGTGGTGTCGGCGTGGGCGGCGATGATCTCGGCGACGCAGCAGGTCAGGCGCTTGGCCGTCGGCAGGTGAATGAACTCATTGGGTCCGTGGGCGTTGGAGCCGGGCCCCAGCAGTCCGGTGATAAGGAATTGGGCCTCGGGAAATTTCTCGCCCAGCATCCCCATGAACGGAATCGTGCCGCCTTCCCCCATGTGCATCGCCGGACGGCCGAAATGCCGTTCGGAGGCTTCACTCACGGCCTGCTCCAGCCAGGGTGTCATGTCCGGCGCATGCCAGCCCGACGCGTTCCAGTCGGATTGAAAGGTAACGCCGGCGCCGTTGGGCGGGTCTTTTTCCAGCGTCTCCTTCAGGGCCGCGGCGGCGCGGGCGGGGTCGGCGGTGGGCGGCAGGCGCATTGAAAGCTTGGCGCTGGTGAACGGTCGCAGCACGTTGCCCGCGTCCGCCGGCCGTGGCACGCCGTCCATGCCGATCACGGACAGGGCCGGGCGCCAGGTGCGGTTGAGGATGAGTTCGGCGCCGTCCACGGAGTCGGGTCCCGCGCCCGGCACGAAGGGAAAGCGATCGGAGACGGAGCCACCCAGCACCTGCGCCGCCTTTTGCGCCTGACCGATCCGCTTGGCGGGGATCTCAACGTGACAGGCGTCCAGCAATACGCGCCCGTCGCCGCTGTCTTCGACCCGCTCCAGCAGTTGTCTCAGCAGGCGGAAACTGCACGGCACGATGCCGCCGGCATCGCCGGAGTGCACGCCTTCCTTCAATATCTCCACGCGCAGTTCGCCGCCGGCCAGGCCGCGCAGGGAAGTGGTGCACCAGAGCTGATCGTAGTTGCCGCAGCCGGAATCCAGGCAGACCACCAGGTCGGGTTTGCCGATGCGGTCGGCAAGCGCATCGATGTAGAACGGCAGGTCGATGCTGCCGCTTTCTTCACAGGCCTCAATAATAATGACGCAGCGGGCGTGGGCAACGCCCTGCCTGTGCAGGGCCTCGATGGCGAGCACCGAGGCGAACGTGGCGTAGCCGTCATCGGCGCCGCCGCGGCCGTACAGTTTGTCGCCTTCCAGGACAGGCTCCCAGGGACCAAGGCCGTCGCGCCAGCCGCTCATTTCCGGTTGTTTGTCCAGGTGTCCGTAGAGCAGTACGGTCCCTTCTGCGCTGCCCGGAAGTTCCATATAGATCAAAGGGGTACGGCCCTCCAGGCGAACCACTTCCAGGGTCAGTCCCTTGACGTCGCGGCCGCCTATCCAGCTCTGGAACTGCTCCACCACCTTGTCCATGTGGCCGTTCCTGGCCCAGTCCGGGTCGAACACCGGGGATTTGTTGGGTATGCGGATGTACTCGATGAGTTCCGGCAGGATCGAGTCGTCCCATACCTTGCCGCAGAAGGCGGCCAGTTGTTTCGGATCGGGTTTTGCCATGCGCGGGTCCTGGATGGGTATTTCCTTCCGGAGAATAGTATCAATTACGGTAATCGGCCGCATGCGGGGCATGTACTCCGATCACTGTTTCATACGCTCTCTTCCAGCACAGGCTCAGGTCCTGCAATCCGGAATTAGAGACCCATATTCCTCCTTGCAGGACCTGAGCCTTGCCCTCGGGCGCCATCGGGGATTCCGGGTCCGCGCGCAGCGATATGGGTCTCTAATCGCGGAGTGCGGACCCGGAATCCACGGCATCGTCCAATGCAATGAGGGCGTCGCAGCGCATGCTGCGACTTCTGAGCGGTCGCCCGCCAGGACCAGCGATGTTCAGGAGGGTTGGTTGAGCAGGTAGGTGATGATGGATTCGATGGCCCGGGCCTGGTGGTCGCCCGCGTGCGTCTCGCCGACGAATTCCGCGCGAATATTGCCGGACTTGTCGATGATGTAGAAGGCCGGCCAGTAGCGGTTGTGCATGGCATGCCAGTAGGAGAAGTCGTTGTCGACCATGATCGGATCAGCCAGGCCGAACTGGCGCACCTTGGCTTTGAGCCTGGCCAGCACATGTTCCTCGGGAAGCTCGGGCGAATGGACGCCGATGACCTCAAGCCCCCTGGGCTCCAGGCGTGCCTCCAGGGATTTCAACCAGGGAAACGAGCGGTAGCAGTTCCAGCAGTCGAATGCCCAGAAATCCACCAGCACCACCTTGCCGCGCAGATCCGAAAGCCTCAGGGGTGGGGAATTGATCCAATCAGCGCGATCCGTGTGGGTGAACTCGGGCGCCGGCAACGGGTCGTTCAGCACGCCGCCGCTGGCAGTCTGCAGTAACTGCACGCCTGAAATCACGACGGCGACGGCAAATACCGCGACAATGCCGATTCTCTTCATGGGCCGTGCTCCCGTACGGATATATCCGTTACCACCGCCAATTGTGGCGTTCGTTGGACGTATTGGCCAGAATAAACGTCAATACGGCACTTGTAATGGTTGATCGACAATGACTGTCCGAAGTTTCGAGGGAAAATCGCCGCGTATCGCGTCCAGCGCCTACCTGGACGAATCCGCCCTGGTTATCGGGGATGTGAGCATCGGCGAGGACTCCTCCATCTGGCCCATGGTGGTGGCGCGCGGAGATGTGAACAGCATCCACATCGGCGCGGGCACCAACATCCAGGACGGCAGCGTGCTGCACGTAACCCACGACAGTGAATATGTGCCGGGGGGATTCGCCCTGCATATCGGCGACCATGTCACCGTCGGCCACCGGGTGGTGTTGCACGGGTGCCGCATCGGCGATGGCTGCCTTATCGGCATGACCGCTACGATCATGGACGGCGCAGTGGTGGGGCCGAGGACGATCATCGGGGCCGGTTGCCTGGTGCCCGGCGGCAAGGAGCTGGAAGGAGGATCCCTGTACATGGGCTCGCCCGCGCGGCGGGTACGGCCATTGACCGAGCACGAACTGCAGTACCTCGAGTACGCGGCGCAACATTACGTCAGGTTGAAGGACCAACATGGGAAAGGTGGCTAGTGATTAGTGGCTGGCACGATGCGTGGGTTGCCGGTTCGCTGCCTCCACGATGCGATCCGCCAGCCACCAAAGAATATATAATCTGCGCCGCATAAATCACCCGGAACTGAGCACCCGTTATGGATTCCCGCAACTATGACGTCATCGTGGTGGGCGGCGGCCATGCCGGCGCCGAGGCGGCCCTGGCCTCGGCGCGCATCGGCGCACGCACCCTGCTGCTGACCCAGAGCATCGACACCCTGGGGCAGATGTCCTGCAATCCCGCTATCGGCGGGATCGGCAAGGGGCACCTGGTGAAGGAAATCGACGCCCTGGGCGGAATGATGGCGCGCGCCGCCGACCGGAGCGGCATCCAGTTCCGCATGCTCAACGCCAGCAAGGGACCGGCGGTACGCGCGACGCGGGCGCAGATCGATCGCCATATATATAAAGGTGTCGTGCGCACCCTGCTGGAAGCACAGGATGGCCTTCATATTTTTCAGCAGCCGGTAACCGATCTTATCGTCCAGGGCGGTACGGTGCGGGGCGTCATCACCGGCATGGGTCTGCGTTTCCAGGCGGCTTGCGTAGTGCTTACCGTGGGGACGTTCCTGGGCGGCAAGATCCATATCGGCGAGACCACGCACCAGGGCGGGCGCGCCGGAGATCCGCCGGCCAATGCACTGGCGGCGCGCCTGCGCGAACTTTCCCTGCGTGTCGGCCGGCTCAAGACCGGCACGCCGCCGCGGCTGGACGGCAATTCAATCGATTTCAGCGCACTCACCGTGCAGCCCGGTGATGAACCGGTGCCGGTTTTCTCCTACCTGGGTGACGCGGGCGAACATCCGCGCCAGGTGTGCTGCCATATCACCGCCACCAACGCTAACACCCACGATGTGATCCGCGCGGCCCTGCACCGCTCCCCCATGTACAACGGCAGTATCGAAGGGGTGGGGCCGCGTTACTGCCCGTCCATTGAGGACAAGGTGGTGCGCTTCGCGGACAAGACATCGCACCAGATTTTCCTGGAACCGGAGGGTCTCAACAGCACCGAGATCTATCCCAACGGCATTTCCACCAGCCTGCCGTTCGACGTGCAAATTGAGCTGGTGCGTTCCATCCCGGGGTTGGCGAACGCGCACATCACGCGGCCGGGATACGCCATTGAATATGACTATTTCGATCCGCGCGGCCTGAGGCCGTGGCTGGAAACGCGGGCGTTGGCCAACCTGTTCTTCGCGGGCCAGATCAACGGTACTACGGGCTACGAGGAAGCCGCCGCCCAGGGACTCATCGCAGGCCTGAACGCGGCGCTTCGGGTGCGGGAGCGGGAGCCCTGGTATCCGCGCCGTGACGAAGCCTACACCGGCGTCCTCATCGACGACCTGGTCACGCGCGGCACCAGCGAGCCCTACCGCATGTTCACCAGCCGCGCCGAGTACCGGCTGCTGCTGCGCGAGGACAATGCCGATCTTCGCCTCACGGAAAAGGGCCGTGAACTTGGGCTTGTGGAGGAGGGGCGCTGGCAGCGCTTTGCGGAAAAGCGTGCAGCCATCAAAGGCGAACAGGCGCGGCTGGAGAGAACCTGGGTCAGTCCCGGAACACCGGCGGCGCAAGAAGCCGCGGAGGTGTTGGGTCAGCCGCTGGCGCGGGAGTACAACCTGTTGCAGTTGCTGAAGCGACCGGAAGTCACGCACGCGCGGTTGCTGCGCCTTTCCTGCCTGGAAGACACGGGACTTTCCCGGGACGTGGCGTTCCAGGTTGAGGTGCAGGCCAAGTATCACGGTTATATCGAGCGGCAGGAGCAGGAAGTGGCGCGCAGCCGCCGCGACGAAGATACACGCTTGCCGGATGACCTGGATTACAACACGGTGCGCGGCCTGTCGGCGGAAGTGATCCAGAAGCTCAATGCGGGGCGGCCCGCGACCCTGGGGCAGGCGGCGCGCCTGCCGGGTCTGACGCCGGCGGCTATTTCCCTGCTGCGCGTACACTTGAAAAAGCGGACGCTGCAGCTGCGTAAGAGCGCCTGATGGGGGCGCTGGACCAGGCGCTCACGGAACAGCTTCGGGAGGGACTCGCCGCGCTGGGGCAGGACCCGTCCGTCCATCCCTGCGACGGCTACCTGGCCTACCTGCAACTGCTGCTCCGATGGAATAGCGCCTACAATCTCACCGGCACGCGCGATCTGGAGCGGCTCGTTTCCCACCATATTCTCGACAGTCTTTCCATCCTGGAGTTGGTGGAGGGTCCGCGGGCGCTGGATATCGGCACCGGCGCCGGATTGCCGGGCCTGATACTGGCGCTGGCCCGGCCGGCGGTGCGGTGGACCCTGTTGGATTCCAATCAGAAAAAGATCCGGTTCCTTAACCAGGTGCTGCAGGAGCTCAAGCCCGCCAATGTTGAGGTAGTGCGCACGCGCGCGCAGGAGTATCAGCCGGAAGCGCGCTTCAATACCGTGGTGTCACGCGCGCTCGGACCGGTGGCCAGGTTCATTGATCTGGCGCGGCCGCTGCTGGCCGAAAACGGTGTGATGCTGGCCATGAAGGGCCGCGCGCCGGAGGTCGAGGTCGCGGAGGCACCCATGCCGGAACTGGATGCGACCATCCGTGCCCTGTCCGTGCCGGGCGTGGATGCCGCACGGTCCGTGGTGATCCTGCATACGCCGACAACGCACGGATCACGGACAACCGGCGATGGTCCTGTGCGATAATACGCGTCCCGCCGAAACCCGGATCCGACGTTCACCGTGACCAAGATTATCGCCGTGGCCAACCAGAAGGGTGGGGTCGGCAAGACCACCACCAGCGTCAACCTGGCTGCGTCCCTGGCCGCGACCCGGCGCCGCGTTCTGCTGGTGGACATGGATCCGCAGGGCAACGCCACCATGGGCAGCGGCGTGGACAAGTCGGCGCTGGAAGCATCCACCTACGACGTGCTCATGGGCGAGAAGCCGGTTCTGGCGACGCTGATGCGTTCGGAGGCGGGCGACTACGACCTGTTGCCCGGGAACAGCGATCTCACCGGGGCGGAGGTGGCGCTGCTGGAGGAATTGGCCCGGGAGGTGAGACTGCGCAAGGCCCTGGAGCCGGTGCGCGATGAATACGATTTTGTTCTGATCGACTGTCCGCCTGCGCTGAACATGCTCACCATCAACGCCCTGGTGGCGGCCAACGCGGTCATCATACCGATGCAGTGCGAATACTTCGCGCTGGAGGGTCTGACCGCGCTGCTGGACAGCATCGAAAAGATCCGGAAATACCTGAACCCGCACCTGCGCATCGAAGGGTTGCTGCGCACTATGTTCGACCCGCGCAACAACCTGTCCGCGCAGGTGTCCGCGCAGTTGCTGAAACACTTCGGCGACAAGGTCTATCGCACCATCATTCCGCGCAACGTGCGCCTGGCCGAAGCCCCCAGCCACGGCTTGCCTATAATCAAGTATGACAAGTCCTGCCAGGGGTCGCTGGCCTACCTGGCGCTGGCGGGGGAGATGCTGAACAGGGAAGGGAAGGCGGCATGAA
>CAZNWR010000015.1:13633-20407 GCA_964576645.1 uncultured Enterobacteriaceae bacterium
GCCCTGCTCGGCTCGCGCGCGGCCAGCGATCTTGCGGCCCTTGAAGGCGAGGACGAGCTGCGCCTGCTGCCGGTGGATCTGCTGCAGCGCAGCCCCCTGCAGCCGCGCTCGGATTTCAACAAGGAGGCGCTGTCCGACCTGGCCGATTCCATCCGCGCCCAGGGCATCGTCCAACCCATCGTGGTGCGGCCGCTGGCGCAGGGCGAGAAGTTCGAGATCATTGCCGGCGAGCGGCGCTGGCGCGCCGCGCAGCTGGCCGGCATGCAGGAAGTGCCCACCCTGGTGCGGCGCATGGACGATCAAACGGCTATGTGTCTGTCGCTTATCGAAAATATCCAGCGCCAGGATCTGAATCCCATGGAGCAGGCGCGGGCCCTGGACCGCCTGCTCAAGGAATTCCAATTGACCCATGAAGCGGTGGCGGACGCGGTGGGGCGCTCGCGTTCCTCGGTCACCAACCTGCTCCGGCTGCTGGAGTTGGAGCCCTCCGTGCGCAAGCTGGTGGAGCAGGGGAAACTGGAAATGGGCCACGCCCGCGCCATCCTGGCGCTGCCGGCCAATCGGCAGGCGGAGGCGGCGGCCCAGGTACTGAAGGGCGGCTTGTCCGTGCGGGCCACGGAAGCCATGGTGCGGCGCATGCAGGCGAGTAAGTCGTCGAAAAGGGCCGCGCCGCCGGCCAAGGACGCCAATATCCGGGAGCTGGAAACCAAGCTTTCGGAAACCCTGGGGGCGCCCGTCTCCATCAAGCACCACAAGTCCGGGCGCGGCAGCCTGGAGATCCGCTATAACTCCTTGAATGAATTGGATGGAATTCTCTCGCGGATCAAGTAAATGAGAGATCCGCGGCGAATCTATTGTGCAGTGCAGCGATTGATCCCGCCCGCGTAGCTATTTATACTCCCCGCCTTCAATGGGGCGGACGCCGGACCGGCTTTACGGAGCAATCAAGCGCTTCGGATCAGGACGGGGGTGGCCAGACGGGACGGTGGCTGAGCAACGCGATAAATATATAAAGAACCGGGCCGCCGCCTTCGGGATGTTGGCAGTCGAGGCCGGTATTGCAGCAGCTTCAGCACTTCTGTTGAATGCCTTCTGGGATACAACGGCGGGCAAGTCGGCTCTGCTGGGTGGCTTGGTGCTGGTGATCCCCAATGCCCTGTTCGTGGGCTACGCGTTGCGGCGCTCGGCGGATCAGGGCGCGGCCACGGCACTGCGCCGGCTTTATGTGGGCGAGGCCCTGAAGCTGGGACTGACGGTAGTGTTGTTTGCCGCGTGCTTCGTCTATGCGAAGCCGCTGAACCCAGGTGTTTTTCTCGCCACGTATGCGATATTACTGGCGGTTAATCTGGTGGGGACCGCCAGAATAGTAAAATAACGGTGGGACCGGATGTCCCCATTCGACCTGCACGGAAACCGGAAACAGGCGGACTAGAGAAGAGGCGGCATGGAAAACGGCATTACGGCAACCGGTTATATCCAGCACCATATTACCAACCTGGTCTACGGCAAGTTGCCGGCCGGGTACGTGCTGCATGACGGCACGGTGCTGCACCATTCCACCTGGACCTTTGCCCATTCGCTGGCGGACATACAGGCCATGGGCTTCATGTCCATCGACGTGGATACCATGGGCTGGTCCATCGTGCTGGGCATCATTTTCTGCGGTTTTTTCTACTGGGTAGGCAGGAAAGCCCATCCCGGCGTGCCGCGCGGGGTTCTGAGCTTCGTCGAATACATCACTGTCGTATTCTCGATTAACCGCGTGAAGGAGGCCTATCCGCGGGAAAGCAGCCTGATGGGACCTCTGGCGCTGACCATCTTCTGCTGGGTATTCCTGATGAACCTGATGGACATGGTGCCGGTGGACTGGCTGCCGCTGGCGGCGGCGAAAATCTCCGGTGTGCACGAATTGCATTTTCGGGTGGTGCCTTCCACCGATCCCAATATTACATTCGCCATGTCTCTGTCGGTGTTCATTCTGATCATCTTCTACAGCATCAAGTTCAAGGGTATCGGCGGATTCATTGCCGAGCTGACCCTGCAGCCCTTTTCAGCGAAAAACCCGTTCGTCCAGATGCTGTTTATCCCGGCAAACCTTATCCTGGAAGGGGTCAGCCTGATCGCCAAGCCGGTTTCGTTGTCCCTGCGACTGTTCGGCAACATTTACGCGGGTGAGTTGATCTTCATCCTCATCGCCATGCTCGGCGTGTGGCAGACGGTTCCATATGCCGTCTGGTTCATCTTTCACATTCTTATCATTACTCTGCAGGCCTTCATCTTCACGATGCTGACTATCGTGTACCTGTCCATGGCTGCGGAGCATCACTGATCACATTCACAATTTTGTAAACGCAACAACGCGGAGGAAACAATGGAAAGCATCTTGGCAATGACAGTACTGGGCGTTTTGCTGGTTCTCGGCCTGGGCGCGTTCGGCACCGCCATCGGCTTCGGCGTACTGGGCGGCAAGTTCCTGGAAGGCGCCGCGCGTCAGCCGGAGCTGGTGGGCATGCTGCAGACAAAGATGTTCCTGGTGGCGGGCCTGATTGACGCCGTAACCATGATCGGTATCGGTTTCGGCATGTGGTTCACCTTCGCCAATCCGTACGTGGCCGCACTGGCCAAGGCGACCGGACATTAATAAAGGCCCGAATTCCAAGCGGGGGAAACGCACGTGAACTTCAATCTGACACTTATCGGGCAGACCGTTTCGTTCATCATTCTCGTCTGGGTCACGATGAAGTTCATCTGGCCGATGCTGATCCGGCAGATGGAGGAGCGCGAGAAGGTCATCGCGGACGGACTGGCGGCCGCGGAAAAGGGCCGGGAAGAACTGGAAGTCGCGCAGCGGCGCCACGGCGAGCTGGTGGAAGAGGGCAAGAAGCAGGCCGCCGAGATCATCGCCCAGGCCCAGAAGCGCGGTGACGAGATCATCGAGGAGTCCAAGGCAAATGCCCGCTCCGAGGCGCACCGGATCCTGGAGGGGGCGCGCGCGGAAATCGACCAGGAGCGGGAGCAGGCTCGGGAAGAGCTCAAAGCTCAGGTTGCCACGCTGGCTTTGTCCGGGGCGGAGCAGATCCTGATGCGCGAAGTGGACCGCGAGGCGCACAACGACGTGCTCGACAAGGTCAGCGCATCGCTTTAGAGAGAGACCGGGATGCAGGAGAAAGCAACCCTCGCGCGGCCCTATGCCCGCGCCGCATTCGAAGAGGCCCGCGAAGAAGGCACGCTGAAGGAGTGGGCCGACATGCTGGCTTTCCTTTCGACGGTGGTGTCGGTGCCGCTGATGCGTGACCTTATCGGCGATCCGCGGCTCTCCGAGGAGCAACTGGCGCAACTGGTGATCGAGATCTGCAAGGGGCACCTGACAAAGACCGGCCCCAATTTCGTGCACCTGCTGGTGAGGGCGGAGCGCCTGCCGGTAGTGCCGGAAATCTACGAGATATTCGAGAACAAGCGCATTCAGGCGGAGGATATTGCCCGGGTGGAAGTCACCTCGGCCTACGAGCTGGATGAAACCCAGCGCAAGTCCATCGGCGACATCATGGCCAGGCGCCTGGGCCGCAAGGTGGACGTGACGACCGGTACCGATCCGTCGCTCATCGGCGGTGTCATTATCCGCAGCGGTGATTCGGTCATCGACGCGTCGTTGCGCGGCCGCTTGCGTGAGCTTGGAAACGAATTCGCAATTTAGTATTCAAGAGGATTCATCATGTCTATCAGCGCAACTGAAATCAGCGACCTGATCAAGAAAAAGATCAAGGATCTGAACCTGGATACCGAGGCCAGGACGGAGGGTACGGTGGTCAGCCTTGCCGACGGTGTCGCCCGTATCCACGGCCTGTCCGATGTCATGGCGGGGGAAATGATCGAGTTCCCCGGCAATACTTACGGTTTGGCCCTTAACCTGGAGCGGGATTCGGTCGGCGCGGTGATCATGGGCGCCTACGAGCATATCTCCGAAGGCGACACGGTCCGCTGCACCAAGCGCATCCTGGAAGTGCCGGTGGGAGAAGGGCTGCTGGGCCGCGTCGTGGACGCGCTCGGCAATCCTATCGACGGCCGCGGCGGCATCGAGGCGGCGGGCACCTCGCCCATTGAAAAGATCGCGCCGGGCGTTATCAGCCGCCAGTCCGTGAGCCAGCCGGTGCAGACCGGTCTTAAGTCCATCGATTCCATGGTGCCCATCGGCCGCGGCCAGCGCGAACTGATCATCGGCGACCGCCAGACCGGCAAAACGGCGGTGGCCATCGATACCATCATCAACCAGAAAGGCACCGGCGTTAAGTGCATTTACGTGGCGGTGGGACAGAAGGCGTCCAGTATCAGCGTGGTGATCCGCAAGCTGGAAGAACACGGCGCCATGGATCACACCATCGTGGTGGCGGCCAGCGCCTCGGAGTCCGCGGCCATGCAGTACATCGCCCCCTATGCCGGCTGCACCATGGGCGAATACTTCCGCGATCGCGGCGAAGACGCGCTCATTATCTATGACGATCTCACCAAGCAGGCCTGGGCCTACCGCCAGATCTCGCTGTTGCTCAAGCGCCCGCCAGGGCGCGAAGCCTATCCCGGTGACGTGTTCTACCTGCACTCGCGCCTGCTGGAGCGGGCCGCGCGCATCAACGCGGAACACGTCGAGAAGCTCACCGGCGGCAAGGTGAAGGGCCAGACCGGATCGCTTACGGCCCTGCCCATTATCGAAACCCAGGCGGGTGACGTGTCGGCGTTCGTGCCCACCAACGTGATCTCCATCACCGACGGACAGATTTATCTGGAGACCAGCCTGTTCAACTCCGGTTTCCGGCCCGCCATCAACGCCGGTTTGTCGGTTTCGCGCGTGGGCGGCGCGGCCCAGACCAAGATCGTCAAGAAGCTGGGTGGCGGCATACGGTTGGCCCTGGCCCAATACCGCGAGCTGGCGGCCTTCGCCCAGTTCGCCTCCGACCTGGACGAGGCCACGCGCAAGCAGCTTGAACGCGGCCAGCGGGTCATGGAGCTGATGAAGCAGAAACAGTATTCGCCCATGTCCGTGGCCGACATGGCGGTGAGCCTGTTCGCCGCCGAGTACGGCTATCTGGACGACGTGGCCCTGGACAAGATCCAGGACTTCGAAGCCGCCCTGCACAGCTTCCTGAAAAGTGAGAAGAGCGATCTGCGCGACCAGATCAACAAGAGTGCCGAGTGGAACGATGACGTGGAGCGCCAGTTAAAGGAAGCTCTGGACACGTTCAAGAAGGGGCATACTTGGTAAACAGGTGGCTGGAAGGCCCCTGCGGAGTTCATTAAAGAACCAGCCACTGGTTCAGCAATGTTGATTGGCGAAGCCTTATAAACCGGGAAAACAGAGAAACCAGATCGAAGGCACGAAACACGAATGTCCAACGCAAAAGAAATCCGGGGCAAGATCGCCAGCGTAAAGAACACGCAGAAGATCACCAAGGCCATGGAAATGGTCGCGGCAAGCAAGATGCGCAGGGCGCAGGAACGCATGCGCGCGGCGCGCCCGTACGCTGACAAGATTCGCAATGTCATCGCCCACGTGGGCCACGCCAACCCCGAGTATCATCATCCCTACCTGATGCCGCGCGAGACCAAGCGGGTCGGGATCATACTGGTATCCACGGACCGTGGCCTGTGCGGCGGCCTCAACGCCAACCTGTTTCGCGAGACCCTGCGGCGCACGCGCGCCTGGGAGCAGGAAGGCAAGGAAGTGGACTTTTGCATTATCGGCGCCAAGGGATCAGGCTTTTTCCATCGCGTTGGCGGCAATATCGTGGGCCAGGCGACCCACCTGGGCGACCAGCCGTCCCTTGAATCGCTCATAGGCACGGTCACCATCATGCTCAAAGCCTACAGGGAAGAGCGCATCGACCAGCTGTTTATCGTCTCCAATGATTTCGTCAATTCCATGACCCAGAAGCCGGTGTTCGAACAGTTGATTCCGGTACTGCCGGAAAAGGATACGGACCTGGAACACCACTGGGACTATATATACGAGCCCGAATCGAAAGAGGTGCTGGACCGGCTGCTGGATCGCTACATCGAGTCGCTGGTCTACCAGGGCGTGGTTGAAAATATTGCCTGCGAGCAGGCCGCGCGCATGGTGGCGATGAAGAGCGCCTCCGACCATGCCGGCAAGCTCATCAGTGAGCTGCAATTGATATACAACAAGGCGCGCCAGGCGGCGATCACCCAGGAGCTGTCGGAGATCGTGGGCGGCGCGGCCGCGGTATGAACACGGTGGCTGGTGACCAGTGGCTAGCACACCGTTTTACCAGCCACCAGCCACGGAATTGGCGTGGCTCAAAGTGAAAGTTTTAAGTTTATAGAGGACTGAACTAATGAGTTCCGGAGAAATCGTTCAAATCATCGGCGCCGTGGTGGACGTGGAGTTCCCTACCGGCGCCATCCCGAAGATTTACGACGCCCTGCTGGTGGAAAAGGAAGGCGATAAAACCACCCTGGAAGTACAGCAGCAGCTCGGCGACGGCGTGGTGCGCACCATCGCGCTGGGCTCCACCGATGGCCTGCAGCGCGGCCTGAAGGTCAACAACACCGGTAAGGCCATCGCCGTGCCGGTCGGCACCGCTACCCTGGGGCGGATCATGAACGTGCTGGGTGACGCCATCGACGAGCGCGGTCCCATCGACACCGACGAGCGCATGGTCATCCACCGGGAGGCGCCAAAATTCACGGAGCTGAGCCCCACCACGGAACTGCTGGAAACCGGTATCAAGGTCATCGACCTCATCTGCCCGTTCGCCAAGGGCG
>CAZNWR010000016.1:0-18655 GCA_964576645.1 uncultured Enterobacteriaceae bacterium
AGCGTGGCGTTATTTGCAAACACGGTATCATTGCCGATCCGACAGTCATGCGCGATGTGCACGTAGGCCATCACCCAGTTGCGGCTGCCGACACGCGTTACGCCTCCGCCACCACCGGTACCCCGGTTGATGGTGCAGTATTCCCGTATGACATTTGCATCGCCGATCTCCAACCGGGATTCAGGGTCGTTTCTGTATTTCTTGTCCTGCGGGTCATCCCCTATCGAACAGAACTGGAATATCCTGTTCTCCTTTCCTATGGTTGACGGCCCTTTGATTACGACGTGGGAGGCGATGGTGCAGTTGGCTCCGATTTCCACCTTCGGACCAATCACGGAATAGGGTCCGATACTCACCCCGTCTCCGATCCTGGCCTGCGGATGAACAATGGCCGAAGGATCAATCAATGCGCGGGATCCGACACCGTAGTCAGCAGATCGGCTGAGGCGACCTCGGCGTCGTCGACGCTGGCAACAGCCGAAAATTTCCAGATGTTTCGTCTCATGGTCTGGAACGTAACGTCGATAATCAATTGGTCGCCAGGCTCCACAATACGGCGGAATCGGGCATTGTCGACACCGACCAGGTAATAAAGGACGCCATCAGACTCATGGGATTCAGCGCCGGACAATTCTCCCAGAAGCGCGGCGGACTGCGCCATGGCCTCAATTATGAGTACGCCCGGCAGAATCGGCTTTTGCGGGAAATGGCCCGGGAAAAACGGCTCGTTGACAGTGATGTTTTTGAGCGCGCGAAGCGATTTGCCGGGTACCAGTTCGATGACCCTGTCAACCAGCAGGAACGGGTGCCGGTGCGGCAGCAGCTCTCTGATCCTGTTTACGTCCAGCCCGCCCGGATACTTGTTTTCCGCTTCCTTGGTCATTCGCCTGGCTCCATTTTATCCAACCGGGTTTCCAGGGCACGTAGCCTGCGCGCGAGCCTGTCCAGTTCCTTGAGTCGAACCATGTTCCTACGCCAGGTCAAATTGTCGATTGCGGGCATGCCGCTGGAATAGACCCCGGCCCTGCTGATCGAACTTGCGACGCCCGACATGCCGGTGATCACGACATCATCGGCAATTGTAATGTGACCGGTAAGCGCACTGGCGCCGCCGATCATACAGCGCTTCCCAATGGTTACGCTGCCGGCGATAACAGCGCAGCCGGCAATGGCCGTATGGGCACCAATGCGGCAATTATGACCGATCTGCACAAGGTTATCGATCTTTACCCCCTCCTCGATCACCGTATCGTCCAGGGCGCCGCGATCTATGGCGGTATTGGCTCCGATTTCCACATCATCGTGGATTATTACCCGCCCCATTTGCGGGATCTTGAGCCAGCGGTCACCGTCTCTCGCTATCCCGAATCCATCTGCACCAATTACCGCGCCCGGGTGAATAATCACCCGCGAACCGACCGAAACCCGTTCGCACAAGGTGACGTTGGCCGCCAGCTTCGAATTATCGCCTATCTCGGCAGCCGGTCCGATAACCGCGCCCGCGCCAACATACACCCCGGCGCCCAGCTTCGTATTTTCCAGAACCACCGCCCGGGGACCGACGTACACTCCCGGTCCCAAAACCGCCGACTTGTGTACGCTTGCGCTTTCATCAACCGACGCCGGAAACACCGGCGCGGGATTCAACAATCGCGCCGCCTTGGCGTAGGCGAGGTAGGGATCGTCGACCACCAACGTCTGTACCGGACATTTACTACCATCGTCTTTACCTACAATGACCGCAGAAGCGCGGGTCGAGGCCAGATATTGCAGGTAATGGTGATTGGACAGAAAAGTGAGTTGTCCGCACTCGGCATTGGGAAGCGTGGCAAGTCCGGTGATTTGGCAGGAGGGCTCACCCCGCAATTCGGCCCCGATGTATTCGGCAATTTCTCCGAGGGTGTGCAACATTAACTGAACGATCCCCTAGGCGCTGAAGGGCTGCGCAATTCACGGCGTCGGGACAGATCGCTTCCGGGCGCGAATCCCGCCCCGTACACCGTATTGCCGCCCGCGTCCCGCGGGCATCCGGTCACCGGCCGCGCGACGGCTACTTTTTCCCTTGACCCGACTTTCCCTTGGTACCGCTGGTCTTGTCCAGGTGATCGATTACCAGTTGGGTGATATCCACTTTCGGGCTCGCGAAAATCACGCCGTCACTCAAAACCAGATCGAAGTTGTTTTCCTTGGCGACCACCTGGATCGCCTGGATTATCTCCTTTTGAATTTTCGCCAATTCTTCGTTGCGGCGAAATGTCAGATCCTCTCTGAATTCGTCCTGTCCGCGCTTCAGTTCACGACGCTCGTCGATAATATCGCGCTCCAGCTTCTTACGCTCGCTATCACTCATGATCGCCGAGTCCTTGGACAGTCGGTCCTGGTCTTTCTTCAGCTTCTTCTGCTGGGCAACCAACTGCTGATCCCTGGGAGAAAATTCCTTTTCAATCTGCTTCCTCATCTGTGCCGCCTGGGGCGACTGCTCCAGAATACGCACGGCATTGACTGCACCGATCTTGTACTCCACCGCACTGGCAGTAGCAGGCAACATTCCAATGCACAATGCACCGAGTAAAAACAACATGCTTGTCTTTTTCAATTGTCTACTCCAAATTCAAGAATTGAGTCGTCCAGATCAGAACATTCCGGGGCCCACTGCCACGGCTCTCATCCGGCCTAGAACTGCGTTCCGAACGAAAACTGAAACATCTGAGTCTTATCACCCGGTTGCTTCCCGATAGGATCCGCCACGCTGACGGAAACCAGACCGAACGGTGACACCCATATTCCGCTTACCCCCACCGAATATCTTAACTTACTAAGGCTGAATCTTTCACCAGTTCCGTAGACATTGCCCGCGTCAATGAATGTCGAAATGCGCACCGAATCCTTGATCGCCTTGATAAAGGGCACTGGTAAAATGAGTTCCGCGCTGCCAACCGTTTCTATATTACCACCAAGAGGCAGGCCGGATGAGTCCCTGGGGCCCAGCGTGTTCTCCTGAAATCCACGCACCGAGTGCGGTCCACCGGCATAGAAGTTCTCGAAAAATGGAAGTTGGTTGGTTCCCAACCAACCGTTGCCATAACCTAACTCACCCCTGGCGGAAATCACGAAATTCCGCCAGACCGGATGGTACCACTGTGCCCTATAGTAAACCTTGTAGTATTCCAGGGAATGCTTGAAAAAGGTCGGCAAGCCCACTTCTCCCCCAATCTCGTCGTAGACACCCTTATCGGGGAGAATCGCCTTGTTACGCGTGTCGTACCGGAAACTCGCGTTCAGCCTCACGATATTGAAATCGTTTCCATACTGGCTCAGAAAATTCTGAACCTCCTGTGAGTAGGAAATGCTACTGGCCGAAATTTTCGTGTTTTCGTAATTCAAAGACGTATAAATCGAATTGTACTCGCTGATCGGAACACCGAAGTTGACGCCGCCGCCATAAGTTCGATTGTTGTAGGCGGTCAGGTTGGCGCTATAGGCATAAGTGTCCTGATAACTGACATTGAATCCCCGGCTGATACCATCGATGGTGTAATAAGGATTCAGGTAGCCCAGTGAATATTGCCTGTTGATCCGGCTGTTGTTGAAAGCAAACTGGATTTGCTTGCCGCTTCCCAGAAAATTGCTTTGCGTCACGCTGGTCTGGAAGATCAGCCCGGACGTCTGCGAATAGCCGACGCCGGCCATGAAGTTTCCGAAGGGTTTTTCCTCGACGGTGTAATTGACATCGACGCGATCCGCCGTACCCGGCACCGCCGGCGTTTCGACATTAACCGACTTGAAAAAACCGAGTCGCTGCAGTCGAACCTTGCCGCGGTCCACTTTGGGGGTGGATATCCAACCGCTCTCCTGCTGGCGCATCTCGCGGCGCAAGACGACATCCCGGGTCCTGGTGTTGCCGCTGAAATTGATGTGGCGTACGTAAACCTTCTTACCCGGGTCAACGAAGAATGTTATGGCGACCGTTTTGTTCTTCTGATCTATATTTGGAATTGTATTTACATTTGCGAACGCGTAGCCCTTGCTACCCAGCAGATCGGTGATCCGTTTACTGCTTGCAGTCGCCTCCTTTCGTGAAAAGAGCTTGCCCTGTTTTATGGAAATCAGCTTGAACAGCTGTTTTGCCGGAACAATGAAGTCGCCGGCCAGCTTGATATCGGACACCTTGTACTGGGAGCCTTCGGTGATGTTGATGGTGATATAAATGTCCTTCTTGTCCGGAGTAATCGAGACCTGGGTCGAGTCGATGCTGAAATTGATGTATCCACGATCCAGATAATAGGAACGCAGCCGCTCAAGGTCACCTGAAAGCTTTTCCCTGGAATACTGGTCGGACTTGGTAAAGAACGACAGCATGGTCGGCGTCGTAAGCTCAAACACGCTCAGAAGTTGTTTGTCGGTGAAGGCGTGGTTCCCCACGATATTTATCTGCTTGATACGGGCGGCCCGGCCTTCGGAAATCTTGATGTCGATTCCCACCCTGTTGTTGTCCAGGGGAGTCACCGTGGACTTTATCGAAACGCCGTATTTCCCCGCTGAATAATATTGACGCTTCAGTTCCTGTTCCAACTTGTCCAGTTGCGATTGGTCGAATACCCGCCCCTCCGCAATGCCTATCTGTTTGAGGCCATCCATGAGCTTATCGGTCTTGATGTCCTTGTTGCCGGAAATGCTGATACTGCCGATCGCGGGCCGCTCCTTGACCACCACAACCAGCACGTTACCGTCCCGCTCCATTTTTACATCATTAAAGAAGCCGGTTTTGAACAGTGCGCGCACCGACTCGATGGAGGTTTCTTCCGTAAAAGTGTCGCCGACCTTGACCGGCAGGTAGTTGAAGACCGTGCCTGGCGTAAGGCGTTGCAGCCCCTCGACGCGGATGTCCTTTACTACAAACGGCTTAAAGGCAAAAGCGGCTTGAGCAAGGGTAAGCAGACAGCAAGCGAGTAAGATGCGGACGGCGAGTGCGTTTGTCTTCATGAACCGGTTTTCGTTGTTGTTATCATCCAATCAGACGAACAATATCGTTATAAAATGCCAGCCCCATAAGTCCCAGCAACACGGCCAGTCCTACCTGCTGGCCGACCGCCTGTATCGATTCAGATACCGGGCTGCCCTTAACCAATTCTATAAGGTAATACATTAGATGGCCCCCATCCAGTAGCGGGATCGGCAACAGATTGAGTACACCAAGGCTGACGCTGACGATCGCCAGGAAGCCGAGAAACGCCGCAAGACCGATACCCGCCGACTCCCCCGCGTACTGCGCAATACTGATCGGGCCGCTCAAATTCCTGACTGACGCTTGACCCATGATCATCTTGCCCAGCACGCGCAGCGTAATTCCGGACATTTCCGCGGTCTTGGATAGCGCCTGGTACAAGGCGGCGGCCGGTCCATAGACTTGCCGGCCTATGAAGCTCGACTTCTCCGACTTGGAGGCAGCCACGGCGGCGCCGATGTGTCCGATCCATTTTTTTCCGTCTTCTGATCGGATCCGCGCCGGCGTAATGTTTATCGTCACGCTCCTGCCCTCTCGCAGAACCTGCAAAGAGACCGTTTTCTCGGGACTGCCGCGGATCCTGGCAACAAGATCGAGCCAGCTTTTAACCGGCGTGTTGCCAATGGACAAAACACGATCGCCCGGTTTCAAACCGGCACGCTGGGCCGGACTGCCCGGAACCACCTTGCCGATCACGGCGGGAATAACCGGTCGCTTCGCCTTTATTCCCAGATGTTCCAGCAGATGACCGCCGGCGATTTCGTCCACAGAAATCCTGGAAAGATCGACTTCGACACGCCGGGTCGCCCCGTCCTTGCCGGTCACGACGAATCTTACCCGGCGTCCCTGTATCACCCGGTCCACCGATTGGTCCAGCACCGCGGACCAGATGGGGGTACGCTGACCACCGACACTGACTATGCGGTCGCCTGTCCGCAGTCCCGCAAGCGCGGCCGGCGAGCCGGGCTCCACGGATCCGATCACCGGCTTCAGACCCTGAATACCGATCATGTACATGCCCCAGTAAGCCAGCACCGCGAAGATGATATTGAAGATCGGGCCCGCCAATACGATCACGATTCGCTGCCACACCGGTTTGTAATTGAATGCACGTTCGCGTTCCTCGTCCGCAACCGGCCCTTCGCGTTCGTCCAGCATCTTTACGTAGCCGCCCAGGGGCAACGCCCCAATCGCGAACTCGCTGCGATCCGGCCCGAAACAGCGCTTCCAGATCGGCTTCCCGAAGCCGACAGAAAACCGGAGGATCTTGACGTTACAGCGCCGCGCCACCCAGAAATGCCCGAACTCGTGGAAAGTGATCAGGATCCCGAGCGCCAGCACGAACGCCCCCAGCGACTGCAGGAACTCCATCACGCCGCAAGTCCCCTTGCCGCGTCGAGTGCAAATTCACGCGCCGCCCGATCCGCATCCAGCACCGAATTCAGATCAGCGCCGCTGCCCCCGGTAACGCCCGCAAGAGTAGACTCCACGATCCTGGGTATACAGGTAAAACGTATCTTGCCGTTCAGAAACCGCTCGACCGCGACCTCATTGGCCGCATTGAGTACGGCGGTTGCGGTACCGCCCGCCTGCATCGCCTCGTGCGCGAGACGCAGGCAAGGAAAGCGTTCCAAATCGGGTTGTTCGAAGTCCAGCCTGGCGATATCGAACAGATCCAGTGGTTGCACCCCCGAACTCATGCGCCGGGGCCAGGCCATGGCGTGGGCGATGGGCGTGCGCATGTCGGGATTGCCGAGCTGGGCCAGCACCGAGCCGTCGGCGTATTCAACCAGGGAATGAATCACGCTTTGCGGATGCAACACGACCTGGACCCGGTCCGGCGAGGTGTTGAACAACCAGCACGCTTCGATAATTTCCAGTCCCTTGTTCATCATGGTAGCCGAATCCACAGAAATCTTGCGGCCCATGACCCAGTTGGGATGCGCACAGGCCTGGTCCGGCGTAACCTGCTCGAGATCCCGCAGCGGGGTGCTGCGAAACGGCCCCCCTGATGCAGTCAAAAGGATCCGTGTCACGCCCACCTGCTCCAGTCCCGCGTCGAATCCTGGCGGCATACACTGGAATACCGCGTTGTGCTCGCTGTCTATGGGCAGAAGTTCGGCGTTGTTGTCGCGGACGGCTTCCATGAACAGCCGCCCCGACATGACCAGCGCTTCCTTGTTGGCCAACAATACGCGTTTGCCGGCGCGTGCGGCCGCGAGCGTCGGCAACAGCCCGGCCGCGCCGACGATGGCCGCCATGACCTGGTCGACTTCGGGCAGTGCCGCGATCTGCTCCAGCCCATCCACCCCGGACAAAACCCTGATGGAAGGCGCCTCCGATTTCAATTCATGTTCCAGGCGGGCGGCCATCGCCGGGTCGGCCATGACCGCGAACGCGGGGCGCCAGTCCAGACACTGTTGGCGGAAGCGTTCGATACTTCGGTTCGCACTGATGGCCACGAGCCGAAACCGATCGCGGTGGCGGGCCATGACGTCCAAGGTGTTGACGCCGATGCTGCCGGTGGAACCGAGAATGGCGACGCCGATCAAGGTTTCGCCTCCAGCAGCCAGATCCCGGCCAGGAAGATCGGCCCTGCCGCGGTGAGACTGTCGATACGGTCCAGTACACCGCCGTGGCCGGGCAGCAGCCGGCCGCTGTCTTTCTGCTTAATGCTCCGTTTCATCATGCTTTCCACCAGGTCTCCCACTACAGAACCAAGTACCGTCACCGCACATATGAACAAAAATTTTAGCATTTCAAGCCCTTGCAATCCGGTCAGGCGCGAATACAGGAACCCGGCCAGGATCCCGGCCGCCAGCGCCGCGTACAGCCCTTCCCAGCTCTTTCCCGGGCTGACCCTGCTCGAAAGCCGCGTTCTGCCCCAGCGCCGTCCCGCGAAAAACGCAGCACTGTCGGCAACCCAGACCAGCACCAGGAGGAACAGCAACAGCCACTGGCCGCGAACGTCCGCCCGCAAAGCCACCAGGCTGAACCATGCCGGCACCAGGACCAACAAACCCATGGCCGCTTTGAGGCCCGGCACCCGGCTCAGGTTCACTTTGTTTCTATCCGCGCCCACCACCAACCCCAGCGCCAGGACCCACCAGGCCAGCACCGAACCAAGGGCGAGACCGGCCGGCAGCGGCCGCCAGCGGGCCAGGACGCAGGCGGCCATGCCGGCGGCCACCAACAGCACGTAGGCCAGGCGCGCCGGAACACCGCGGCAACCGCACAGCACCGACCATTCCCAGGCGCCAAGCAGGGCGAACATCCCGACGAACAAGGCAAACCCGGAAACACCCGCCTGCAAAATCACGAACACCGTGACAGACGCCAGGATCAGCGCGGTCAATATCCGTATTTTAATCATCCTCGACCTGCCCCTTCGCATCGGGAATGCGTCCAAAACGCCGTTCCCGGTGTGCATACCAGGACAGCGCCCGGTCCAGCTCGGCCGGCGTAAAATCCGGCCACAGCACCTCAGTAAAGTACAGCTCCGTATAGGCAAGATCCCATAGTAGAAAGTTGCTTATGCGCTGTTCGCCGCCGGTGCGGATGAACAGGTCGGGGTCAGGCATGCCGGCGGTGCTCAGGTAGCGGCCCAACACGGTCTGGTCAATATCGGCCGCATGAATGTCTCCGGATGCGGCGTGCCCGGCAATAGTCCGGCAGGCGCTGGTGATGTCCCAGCGTCCACCATAGTTCGCGGCCACAACCAGGGAAAGCCCCCGATTGCCGGAGAGCTTTTGTTCGGAACGGCTGATGGAATCCTGAAGTTTGCGCGTGAACGCACTGCGATCGCCGACAAATCTCAGGCGCACGCCGTGTCCGTGCAAATCGTCAACCTGCTCTTCAAGCGAACTGAGAAAAAGATTCATCAGCACGCGAACTTCGTGGCGCGGGCGTTTCCAGTTCTCGCTGCTGAACGCAAATACCGTCAAAACGCTGATCCCCAGTTGTGCGCTGTACTCGACGATGCGGCGCAACGCCTTGACGCCTTGCTTATGACCGGCGGCGCGCGGCAACTTTCGTTGCGTCGCCCAGCGGCCATTGCCGTCCATAATCACGGCAACATGACCGGGCGGACGCTGTTTTGCGTCAGAACTCATGAAACGGATCAGTCAAGAGAGAACAGAACAATCGGCGGTTTGCCGGTCCGGGGCCGCGAAACCGGATCCCCGTGGCCGATTACGGGCGCCTGACGGCGGAAGCTTCATTGCGCGATCCGTTCAGATCTCCATTAGTTCAGCTTCCTTTTCCTGCAGGAGCTTTTCAACATTTTCTATATGCGCGTCCGTCAGCTTCTGGATCTCGGACTCGGCGCGGTGCTCCTCGTCCTCCGTGATTTCCTTGTCTTTGACCAGCTCCTTCAAATGGTGGTTCGCATCCCTGCGGATGTTGCGTACCGCCACCCGCGCGCTTTCCGCCTCCCCGCGCACGACTTTTGCCAGTTCCCGCCGGCGCTCCTCGGTAAGTGGCGGCAGCGGTACGCGAATGACTCCGCCTGCCGTAACCGGGTTCAAGCCGAGGTCGGAATTCAGGATCGCCTTTTCGATGTCCGGCACCATGTTTTTGTCCCAGGGCGTCACCGCCAGCGTTCGCGAATCCTGCACGCCTACGTTGGACGTCTGGGTCAGCGGGACGTCCGAACCGTAATAATTGACGATCACGTGTTCGAGCAGGCCGGGATGCGCCCGCCCGGTGCGGATCCTGGACAGCTCATGCCGGAAAGCGTCGATGCTCTTGTTCATGCGCAGATTCGCATCTTTGACAATGTCATTGATCATTTTGCGCGCCCCCCGCACCGGTCACCAGTGTACCCTCGTCAAAACCGCGTGCCGCACGCATCAGTGCGCCCGGCTTCATCATATTCAATACTCGCAAGGGCATGTTGTTCTCCCGGCACAAGACAACCGCCGTCGCATCCATCACCGCCAGCTTGCGCTCAATGACTTCATCGTAGTTCAGCCGTTCATAGCACACCGCCGACTTGTCCGTGACCGGGTCGGCCGAGTAGACGCCGTCAACCTTGGTGGCCTTGATCATCAAATCCGCGTTTATCTCGATGGCGCGAAGACTGGCGGCGGAGTCCGTGGTAAAAAAGGGATTGCCGGTCCCGGCGGCAAAGATCACCACGCGTCCTTTCTCCAGGTGGCGCACGGCGCGGCGCCTGATGTAGTCCTCGCACACTTCGTTGATCTTAATCGCCGACATGACCCGGGCGAACATGCCACACCGCTCCAGTGCATCCTGCATGGCCAATGCATTCATTATGGTTGCCAGCATCCCCATCTGATCGGCGGTAACCCGGTCCATGCCGGCGGCCGCCAGGCCGGCGCCGCGGAATATATTGCCGCCGCCAATCACCATGGCCATCTGAGCGCCGGCGTGATTCAGGTCCGCAACCTCTTCCGCTATAGCCCGGATCACCTTGGGGTCGATGCCGTATCGGGCATCCCCCATGAGGGCCTCGCCGCTGAGCTTGAGCAATATCCTGCGGTAATGCAGCGTCGCCGCGTCAGGAGTCACTGATTTGGCTTTGCCGGCCTGCATTTCTCAGGCCCGTTCGTAACGGGGCCATCGAGACGCCGCTGTAGTGGGCCGCACGGACCGGCGGCCGGCGACGGCGTGGCCGGCATTGCCTCGCGCCCGCCGAAAGTAGGGCTCGTCACGGTCAGGGGATCGGCCGGCGCAGGAGAAGGGACTTGAGAGATACAGGCTATACATGGCGCGTCACTGTAGTGCGAAACTCGGCGCTCATAAAGGCGCTCTCCGCGGCGGCGGCAACGGATTTATAAGCTGTTGAATTATAAGGCTGGTTCGACACTTCAGTTCCAGGGCCCAAGCCAACCCGTAAAGAAAATGGGTAACAGTTCAAAAATCTCTCGCCAAGACGCGACGGCCGCCAGGGAAAGCCGGTACCCCGGCAGCTTGGCGTTCTTGGCGTCTTAGCGAGATCCACTGCCGGTCTCGCCTCGACACGAACCCGGGCTCAGTGGCCCCGGGCCTGGGCCATCACTTCGGCCGCGAAGTCCTCGCTCTTACGTTCGATACCCTCGCCCACCTCGAATCGCTCAAAGGCGTCCACGTTGGCGGAACTGCTTTTCAGCAACTGGCCGACGGTCTGGTCCGGATCCTTCACGAACGGCTGGCCAAGCAAGGTGATCTCCTTCACGAACTTGCTCACGCGACCCTGCACCATCTTTTCGATGATAGCGGCGGGCTTGCCGCTTTCCGCGGCCTGGGCCGCGAAAATTTCCCGCTCCTTGTCCAGGGCCTCCGCGGGCACCTGCGATTCGTCCACAAACAGCGGGCGGCTGGCGGCGATGTGCATGGCCAGGTCCTTAGCCAGGGTTTCATCTCCACCCTGCACCCGCACCAGCACACCGATGCGGTTGCCATGTACATAGGCGCCGATGCGCCCGCCGGCGGCAGGCAGGCGCGTGAACCGCCGGATGCCGATATTTTCACCCAGCTTCGCCACCAGTTGCTGGCGCGTCTCCTCGACGCTGATACCCTCGCCCCCTTCCAGAGGCATCGCGTCCAGGTCCGAAACCTGTGCCGGACTCTCAGCGAGCACGGTATCGGCGACAGCGCCGGAAAACGCCTGAAAGCTTTCATCCTTGGCTACGAAGTCGGTCTCGCAGTTAACCTCCACCATAATGGCCTCATCGCCGCCGGCAGACTGCCTGAGCACGATGACGCCCTCGGCGGCGACGCGCCCCGCCTTCTTTGCCGCCTTGGCAACACCTGACTTGCGCATCGCCTCGATGGCGGCCTCGATATCACCCTCGGATTCCTGCAGGGCGCGCTTGCAGTCCATCATGCCGGCGCCGGTTCGCTCCCGCAGTTCCTTAACCAGTGCAGCGCTAATCTCCATGACCTCTATTCCCCTTCGCCGCCGCCACTCGAGTCGGCAGTCTTCTTGGTGGTCTTCTTGCGAGTGGTAGTTTTCTTGGCGGTCTTTTTTGTTCCGGCCTCGCGCGCGGGCTTTTTATCCGCCGCGCCTTCGCTGTCGGCAGCACGCGTCACCTTCTTGCGCACGGCCTTCTTGCGCACCGGCGCCTTGGTTTTCTTTGCCTTTTCCTCAACGATCGGCGCGCCCGATTCGTCAAGCTCGACAAATTCGTCGCCGCCTTCTCCGCCTATATGGGCAACCGAGCTGCGTCCGGTCAGTACTGCATCAGCGATACCCCGGGCATAAAGTTGTATGGACCGGATAGCGTCATCGTTCCCCGGCACCACGTAATCGACAAGGTCCGGGCTGTTGTTGCTGTCGACAATGCCTATCACCGGGATGCCCAGCTTGGCTGCTTCCTTTACCGCGATGTCCTCGTACCCCACGTCGATAATGAAAATCGCGTCCGGCAAGCCGTTCATGTCCTTGATCCCGGACAGGCTGCGCTGGAGTTTCTCCAGCTCGCGCTGATGATGCAGCGCTTCCTTCTTGCTCAAACGTTCAGCGGTGCCGTCCTCCATCATGGTTTCCAGGTCCGTGAGTCGCTTGATGGACTGGCGCACGGTCTTGTAGTTGGTCAACAGTCCGCCCAGCCAGCGCCGGCTGACGTACGGCATGCCGCAGCGCTTGGCTTCCTGCTCGATGATTTCCTGCGCCGCGCGCTTGGTGCCGACGAACAGGATGACGCCCTTGCGGGCCGCCAGTTTGCCAACAAAATTAACGGCGTCGTTAAAAAGGGGGAGCGTACTCTCCAGATTAATAATGTGAATCTTGTTGCGGTGGCCATACAGAAACGGGGCCATTTTCGGGTTCCAGTACCGGGTCTGGTGTCCGAAATGTACTCCCGCTTCCAGCATTTCCCGCATGGTGACTGCAGGCATATCTGTCTCCGTAAGGGTTAAGTCTGCGAACATCCCGGGCATTCATCCGTCTTCCGGATCGCGTGCCACGGCCGGGAGGTCCCGGGCGCGGCCGCCGTATCGCGGGGCGGACACCCCATGCGCGGCTTGTCGATGTACGCGTGGATTTTCGCTTGAACCGCCCTTTCGGCCGGTCCAGGCGTGTTACAGGTCAGGATTACTTGTGAACGACATTCGAGCGTCCGGACGGGTGGCATGGGGTATGGCCTATCGCGCGCAGCTTGCGAGCTCGAAGGCCGTGCCCCATGACAGGACCCGTCCGCCACCCCGGCTGAAGTGCACAATAATCCGCGCCAGGTTTGCCTAATTGGCGGGCGCTTTATACCATAGATGCCTGTTTTCAACAAATTTTCCCACTCCAAACAGCACCTTCCTTGACCATGGGCGTAACCATCAAGTCTCCCGCTGAAATTGAAAAGATGCGGGTCGCCGGCCGCCTGGCCGCCCGGGTCCTTTTGATGATCGAGCCGCACGTCAGGGCCGGCACGACCACGGAAGAACTGGACCGCATCTGCCACGAGTACATCTCCGGCGAGCTGGAATGCGTCCCGGCGCCCCTCAATTACCGCGGCTTCCCCAAGTCCATCTGCACATCCGTCAACCACGTGGTCTGCCACGGCATTCCCGGCGACCGCAAGCTCAAGGATGGCGATATGCTCAACATAGACATTACCGTCATCAAGGACGGCTACCACGGCGATACCAGCAAGATGTTCTACGTCGGCGAACCGTCCATCCGGGCACGCCGCCTGGTCGACGTGACCTATGAATGCATGGCGCTGGGCATCAGGATGGTGCGCCCCGGCGTCCAACTCGGGGATATCGGCGCCGCCATTCAGGCCCATGCCGAGGCACACAATTTTTCGGTGGTGCGCGAATACTGCGGCCACGGTATCGGCCGTGAGTTTCACGAGGATCCGCAGGTGCTCCATTATGGCCAGAAGGGGACCGGGCAGGTGCTGGAACCCGGCATGACCTTCACCATCGAACCCATGATCAATGCCGGCAAGCGCCATGTCAGGCTGTTGCCGGATAACTGGACGGTGGTTACCAAGGACCGTTCGCTGTCCGCACAATGGGAACACACCATCCTGGTCACCGACGACGGCATGGAAGTCCTCACCAGGCGCCCTGACGAAACCTTCTGAATCCATGCCTTTCCCAGACATCCGCGAGCCGGGGCCGCCCGAAACGGAGCGGACCGGGGCTGCGGAAGCGACTGATCCGGGTTTTCTGAGCGCCTGCAAGTCGGATTTGCAGTCCGGGCGCGAGCGCCTGCGCGAGCAATACCTGCGCGGCAAACCCGTTGACGAACTGGTGCGCAGATCCGCCCGGCTCATCGACCGGCTGCTGATCCGGATCTGGAAACGCAACGTCACGGCGCCGGCGTTGACCCTGGTAGCCGTGGGCGGTTACGGGCGCGGGGAACTGCTGCCCGGCTCCGATATCGACCTGATGATCCTCATCCCGCCGCGCGCGGACCGCGATATCAACGGTCAGGCTGAGCGCTTCCTCGCCTTTCTCTGGGATACCGGCATGGAAGTCGGCCACAGCGTTCGCACGGTGCGTGACTGCGCGCGCCTTGCCAAGTCCGACATCACCATAGCGACGAACCTGATGGAAGCGCGGCTGCTTGCCGGAGACCGGCCGCAGTTTCAAGCAATGCGCGACGCCACCGGACCCGCGAAGTTATGGCCGGCGCGCAAATTCTTCGAGGCAAAAATGCGGGAGCAGGAAGCGCGCCATGATAAATTCGAGGAAACCGAACACCGGGTGGAACCCAACGTCAAGGAGGGCCCGGGAGGATTACGTGATATCCAGGTTATTGCCTGGGTGGCCAACCGGCAGTTCGGCACTTCCGGGCTGAGCGCCCTGGTCAGGCACGGGTTTCTTACCGAACAGGAATTCCAGAGCCTGGACCGCAGCAGAACATTCCTGTGGCGGGTACGCTTCGCCCTCCACACGATTACCGGCCGCGGCGAAGATCGGCTGTTATTCGAGCACCAGAAGGCGGTTGCGCGCATATTCGGGTACGAAAGCGACGACAACAGCGGGGTAGAGCGCTTCATGCGCGCCTATTACCAGACAGCCCTGGAGGTCAGCCGCCTCAACGAAATGTTGCTGCAGCATTTCCGCGAGGTCATCGTCTACGCCAGGCGCCGCACCCGCATCAAACCGCTTAACCGGCGCTTCCAGATCAATAATGACTTTATAGAGGCGCGTGGCAAAAACACGTTCAAGCGCTATCCCGTGGCGCTGCTGGAGATGTTTCTGCTGATACAGCAGAATCCGCGCATCAAGGGAGTGCGCGCCAGCACCATCCGGCTGGTCCGGGAATCGCTGCCGCTCATCGACGATCGCTACCGGGACGACATCCGCAATAAAAGCCTGTTTATGGAAATCATCCGCCAGCCCAGGCTGGTCGGGCACGAACTCAGGCGTATGCACCGCTACGGGGTACTGGGCGCCTACCTGCCCGAGTTCGCGGCCGTGGAAGGCAGGATGCAGTTTGATCTGTTCCATGTTTATACGGTCGACGAGCACATTCTTTTCGTGGTGCGCAACATGCGGCTGTTCGGACTTGACGAGTACGCATCCAAGTACCCGCGCTGCCGCGGCATCCTGGCCCGAATTCCCAAGCAGGAGTTGTTGTACCTGGCCGGTATTTTTCACGACATCGCCAAGGGCCGCGGCGGAGATCACTCCGAACTGGGAGCGGAAGACGCCCTGCGCTTCTGCCACGCCCATCATCTGCCGGAATTCGACTGCCGCCTGGTCGCGTGGCTGGTCAGGCACCACCTGTTAATGTCAAAGACGGCACAGCGCGAGGATATTAACGACCCGGATACCATCAATCGATTCGCCGCAGAAGTGGGCGACATCATGCACCTGAACTACATTTATCTGCTGACCGTGGCGGATATCAGCGGCACCAATCCGAAATTGTGGAACAGTTGGAAAAATGCCTTGCTGGCCGAGCTCTACGACAAAACGCTGCTGGCCCTGCGGCGCGGGCTGGAAAACCCGATAGACAAGGAGGACCGCATTCAGGAAGTCAAGCAGGCCGCCCTGGTGCTGCTCAGCGATGAGCTGCGCAGCGGGCGCGCGGAGCAGGTCTGGAACAGCCTGGGTGATGACTACTTCATCCGTTACTCTCCCGATGAAATCGCGTGGCATACCCGCGCCATCATCAAGGTGACCGAGGCCAGGCTGCCCCTGGTGCTGCTGCGGGAAATGACGGACCGCGGCGGTTCGGAGGTCTTCATTTACATGCACGACCACGACAACATTTTCTCGCGCATGACGCGCGCCCTGGACCGCCTCGGCCTGAACATCGTGGACGCACGCATAATCACTTCCGCCAGCGGCTTCACCCTGGATACCTTTATCGTGCTTGAAGCCAACGGCAAACCGCTGGCCGGGCGCGAGCGCAAGCGTGAAGTACGGGAACAACTGCACGATGCGCTGACGTCCCTGGACAAGCCGCTGCGCAAGACTTCGCGCATCCCACCGCGCGCGCTCCGAACTTTTCCAGTACACACCGATGTTCTGTTCAGTCAGGACCGGCGCAACGGCCGTACCGTCATGGAACTGGTCACGCTCGACCGTCCCGGACTGCTGTGCGAGGTGGGAACGGCACTGGAATTCTGCGGCGCCAGATTGCAGGGGGCAAAGATCGCCACCTACGGCGAGCGCGTCGAGGACATATTCTTCATAACGGACCACGACAACCGCATGATCGAGGATAAAGCCGTCCTCGACAGTCTGCGCCGTTCCATCACGGAGTCGCTGGCTCAAAGTTGAGCCGCGTCGCCCGATGTCATCCGGACAGAAATCAGAACATTGCACGGGGGGCGGAGCGCACGCGCCGCCTCCGGTATCGGAGCGGGAATTGATTCAACGCGCCGCCTCCCTGGCCGGCCGCTCGCTGCAACAACTGGCCGCCGGCGCCGGCCGCGCGGTACCGGACCATCAACGCCGAATGAAAGGCTGGATCGGCGAACTGATGGAGCAGTGTCTGGGCGCCAGCGCCGGCTCGCGCCCGACTCCCGATTTTCCGCAGCTCGGCATAGAGCTGAAGACGGTTCCCATCAACGCCCGCGGCCGCCCCAAGGAATCCACATTTATCTGTACGGCCTCACTGGACGATCTGCACGTTTCCTGGGAGACCAGTCTGGTGCGGCGCAAGCTCGCCAGGGTACTTTGGGTCCCGGTGGAAGCGGCTCCGGAAATTGCCCTGGGGCTGCGCCGCATCGGCAATCCCGTGCTGTGGAGCCCCGAGCCCGCGCAGGAGAGGCTCATACGCGCCGACTGGGAAGAGCTTACCGAGCTGATCAGCGTGGGCCGCCTCGAGCAAATAAGCGCCCGCCACGGCCGCTGCCTGCAGATCCGCCCGAAAGCCGTCCATGGCCGTGCTCTCACGCGCCACTACAGCGCTACCGGGGAGCCGGCCCTGACCCTGCCCCGGGGCTTTTATCTGCGTGCCACGTTCACCCACGGCATCCTATCCACAGGAGCCAGTCCGCACTCGCAACCGCTTCGCATGTAACATATTGATAAAATGATATTTTCAACAAAAACCACGACGCTTACCTGGAAGCGGCAACCAGCGGCATAATGTCCACATGAAGAGCAACGCCACTTCCCGCTCCACGCACGCCCTGTGCGTGGCGCCGATGATGGGATACACGGATCGCCATTTCCGTTATCTGCTGCGGCTGATTTCAAGGTGCGTACGGCTGTACACCGAGATGGTCACCAGCGCCGCATTGTTGCACTGCGGAGAGTCACGGATCCTGCGCTTTGATCCGGCCGAACATCCGCTCGCCCTGCAGTTGGGCGGCGCCGACCCGTCGGACCTCGCCCGCTGTGCTCGCATGGGCGAAGCGGCGGGCTTTGACGAGATCAACCTGAACGTCGGCTGCCCCAGCGACCGGGTACAGAACGCGCGCTTCGGTGCCTGCCTCATGGCCGAGCCGGAACGCGTGGCCGACTGCGTGTCCGCCATGCGCGCTGCCGTGCGCATCCCGGTCACCGTCAAGACGCGTACCGGGATCGATGATCTGGACAGCTACAGTTGCCTGCACACATTCACCAATGCCGTCGCCGATGCCGGCTGCCGGACGCTGATCATTCACGCCCGCAAGGCCTGGCTGCGCGGTTTGAGCCCGCGTGAAAATCGCAGCGCCCCCCCCTTGTGTTACGAAACCGTGTACCGCCTGAAGCGCGATTTCCCGCACCTGAATGTCGTGATCAACGGCGGCATAGAATCAATCATGGACGTGCGCCGGCATTTGCGGTTCGTTGAGGGAGCCATGCTGGGCCGCGCCATCTGCCGCGACCCCTACGTCCTCGCCGCCGCCGACAGCGATATCTTTAATGCTCCGGGCACAGCGCCTGCGCGGCAGGAGATTCTGGCCCGGTACATGGATTATGCCGAGGCGCAACTCGCCGCAGGCGTCAGCCTGCACCGGCTGACGCGCCATGTCCTGGACCTGTTCCGGGGCCAGGCGGGCGCCCGCGCGTTCCGCCGCTACCTCAGCGAAAACGCCACGCGCCGCGGCGCCGGCCTCGAAGTCATCGACCGCGCCGCCCGGCTCCTTCAGGCTGCCTGATCCGTCAATTCCTTTCCCGCATCACGCCGCATAGTTGCGCCGTGTGAGGCGGGCGGCTCCTGTCATAGGGCACCTCGAAACACGACACGGACGGCTGCCGGCGTTGCGGTATCCGGGTGCCGGACCGTGAGCCGCAGGGACGCGGCGATCGAGC
>CAZNWR010000017.1:0-8473 GCA_964576645.1 uncultured Enterobacteriaceae bacterium
CTGGGCGGCGGGCTGGAGACGGCCATGGGTTGCCATTACCGCATCGCCGTGCCTTCCGCCAAGGTCGGCCTGCCGGAAGTGCTGCTGGGACTGCTGCCCGGCGCCACCGGCACCCAGCGCCTGCCCCGGCTTGCGGGCCCGGAGAAGGCGCTGGACATGATGCTCTCCGGCAAGCCCATCGGCGCGGCGGATGCGAAGCAGAGTGGCGTGGTGGATGAACTTGCGGAAGGCGACCTGCGTGCCGACGCCGTGGCCTATGCGAAACGCCTGGTGGCATCCAATGCCGAGCCGCGCCGCGTCAGCCAATTGCCCGTGGACAAGACCGGCATCACGCCGGAATTCTTCGCCGAGTTTCGCAAAGGCCTGGCCCGCAGCCACCGCGGTTTCTTTGCACCCGAGCAGATCGTGACCTGCGTGGAAGCGGCCGTGAACAAGCCTTATGCGGAAAGCCTCAAGGTGGAGCGGGAACTGTTCGATGAATGCAAGGCGTCCACGCACTCGAAATCACAGCGGCATCTGTTCTTCGCCGAACGGGAAGTGGCCAAGATCCCGGACGTGCCCAAGGACACGCCCCAGCGCGAGATTAACAAGGTGGGCATTATCGGCGCCGGCACCATGGGCGGCGGCATCGCCATGAACTTCGCCAACGCCGGCGTGCCCGTGACCATCCTGGAGATGGACCGCGAGGCCCTGGACCGGGGCATTAATAAGGTGCGCGGCAACTACGAAGGCGCCGTAAAAAAAGGGCGCATGTCGGAGGCTGACTTGGAAAAGCGCATGGGGTTGATCACCGGCACCGTGGACTACGCCGATATCGCCGATGCGGATCTGGTCATCGAGGCGGTGTTCGAGAACATGGACATCAAGAAGAAAGTGTTCACGAAGCTGGATGAAATCTGCAAGGCCGGCGCCATCCTCGCCACCAATACCTCCTCCCTGGATGTGAATGCCATCGCCGCGGTGACAAAGCGGCCCCAGGACGTCCTGGGGCTGCATTTCTTCGCGCCCGCCAATGTCATGCCCCTGCTGGAGATCGTGCGCGGCAGGGAGACGGCCAAGGACGTGGTCGCTACCGCCATGGCCATGGCCAAGCGCATCCGCAAGGTGGGCGTGCTGGTGGGTGTGTGTTTCGGTTTCGTGGGCAACCGCATGTTCTTTCCCTATTCGCGCGAGGCGGAACGCATGGTGCTGGAGGGCGTGGCGCCGGAGCGCATCGACAAGGTGGCTTACGATTGGGGCATGGCCATGGGACCGCTGGCGGTGTGCGACCTGTCCGGCGTCGACGTGTTCTACAAGCTGTTCAGCGAATGGAAAGACAGGCCCGACGATCCCGCCTTCTTCCGCATCGGTACCGATCTCTATGAAAAGGGGCGGCTGGGGCAGAAGACCGGCGCCGGTTACTATCGTTACGAAGGGCGCAAGGCCGAGCCGGATCCGGAGGTGATGGAGATCGCCAAGGCCGAGGCGAAGAAGCTGGGGATCGCGCCGCGCGAGATTTCCGATGAGGAGATCATCGAGCGGCTGCTGTATTCCATGATCAATGAAGGCGCGCTGGTGCTGGAGGAGGGCATTGCCATCCGGCCCGGCGATATCGACGTGGTCTTTGTCAACGGCTACGGCTTTCCGCGCTACCGCGGCGGCCCCATGTTCTACGCGGACACGGTGGGCCTGGACAAGGTTTATGCTGCGATTCAAAAATATCGCGAGCGCTACGGGGATCGGTACTGGACGCCGGCGCCGCTGCTGGAGAAGCTGGCGAAGGCAGGCGGGAGCTTTGCCGGCTGGAAGAAATAGTGATGCCCCCTCTCCCTGACCCTCTCCCTCGGAGGGGAGAGGGTAAAAAATGTCTTCCCTCGCCCGCGTGCGGGGGAGAGGGGAAGCAATATCTTCCCTCGCCCGCTTGCGGGAGGGAGGGGAAGCAATGTCTCCCCTCGCCCGCGTGCGGGAGAGAGGGGAAGCAATATCTCCCCTCGCCCGCTTGCGGGAGAGGGGTCGGGGGAGAGGGCAAAATTCCGGGACGCCCCGCGTGACGGAACTGACAGAGTAATACTTTAATGAACGGCTGGACGGTACTGTTTGCCATCATTGCCGGCGCCACGGCGCTGGCCTACCGCCGGGCGAGTCTGCGCACCTGCTCGGCGCTCAGCGCGGTGTTGCTGATCCTGTGGGTGGCGACCGGCACCGGGTCGCGTTTCTGGACCGGCCTGCTCATCGCCACCACGGTGCTGCCGCTGCTGCTTTCCCTGGATCATCTCCGCCGCGATCTCATCACCCGGTTCCTGTTCAAGTGGTACCGGCGTGTGCTGCCGCCCCTGTCCGCTACGGAGAGCGAGGCCATCGCAGCCGGCACGGTGTGGTGGGACGGTGATCTCTTCACTGGTGAGCCGGACTGGAACAAGCTGCTCGACAGCGGCGCGCCGAGGCTGACGGACGAGGAGCAGGCGTTCCTCGACGGCCCGGTGCAGGATGCCTGCCGCCTGGTGGATCCGTGGAAAGTGAATCACGACTGGGCCGGGATTCCGGCGGAGGTCATGGATCATTTAAAAAAGCACGGCTTCCTGGGGCTGATCATCCCGAAAGAATACGGCGGCCGCGCACTGTCGGCGGTGGCCCAGTCCGCGGTGCTGGTGCGCCTGCTGAGTATCGGCAGCGTGGTGGGTAATTTCGTCATGGTGCCCAATTCACTTGGCCCCGGTGAACTGCTGGTCAAGTACGGCACGGACGAACAGAAGCAGCACTACCTGCCGCGTCTCGCCGCCGGCGAGGATATTCCCTGTTTCGCCCTGACCGCGCCGCTGGCGGGCTCGGATGCCACCGCTATTCCCGATACCGGTGTCGTCTGCAAGGGGGAATGGGAGGGCAAGGAGGTTACCGGCATGCGGCTCACCTTCGATAAGCGTTACATCACGTTGGCGCCGGTGGCGACGCTCATCGGCCTCGCCTTCCGCTTGAAGGATCCGGATCATCTCATGGGCAAGGTGGACGACCATGGCATCACCTGCGCGCTGATCCCGCGCGACACGCCCGGGGTGGAGGTAGGCAACCGCCATGACCCGGTGGGCGATCCGTTTTATAACGGCACGGTGCGGGGCAAGGACGTGTTCGTGCCGCTGGATTGCATCATCGGCGGCCGGGCCATGGCCGGCAAAGGCTGGCGCATGCTGGTGAGCTGCCTGTCCGCCGGGCGCGCCATCAGCCTGCCGTCGGCGTCGTCAAGCATCGCCAAGCGCGCCCTGGCCGGCGCCGGGGCATACGCGCGGGTGCGGTGCCAGTTCAACACCGCCATCGCCAACTTCGAAGGCATACAGAAACCGCTGGCGCGCATTGCCGGCCTCACCTACATCATCAACGCCGGTTGCGTGCAGACGTGCCAGGCGGTGGCCGGGGGCGCCAGGCCGTCAGTGCCATCGGCGATACTGAAGTATCACTGCACGGAAATGGCGCGCCAGGCAATCAACGACGCCATGGACATTCACGGGGGCAAGGCGGTGATGCGTGGACCGAGCAATTATCTGTCTGCCGCCTACGAGGGCATGCCGGTGGCCATCACCGTGGAAGGGGCCAATATCCTGACGCGCAGCCTCATGATCTTCGGCCAGGGCGCCGTGCGCAGCCATCCCTATGTATTGAAGGAGATGGACCTGGCTCGGCAGGAATATTCTGAAGACAACCTGCATGAATTCGACCGGGTGTTCATGCAGCACATCGGCTTTGTCTATCACAATGCCGCGGCTGCGTTCGTGCATGGCCTGATGCGCTCTTCATCCGTACGCATACCGGCAGGCTGCAATCCGCGTTTGAGCCGTTACTATCAACACCTGTCCCGTTTCAGCGCGGCGTTTGCCGCCGTCGCGGACGTTTCCATGCTGATGATGCAGTCCTCCCTAAAGCGGCGCGAGATGTTGTCGGCGCGGCTGGGCGATCTGCTGAGCATGCTGTACCTGGGCAGCATGGTGCTGAAGCATTGTGAAGGCGAGGGCTGCCCGGAGGAGGACATGCCAGTGGTGCGCTGGAGCATGGACTACCTGCTGCACGGCTACCAGGAAGCCATGCACGAGTTGCTGGAGAATTTTCCCAACAGGCTGGCGGCCCTGAAGCTTCGTTTGCTGGTGTTCCCCACCGGAAGGCATTACGAGAAGCCGACCGACGACCTGGAGAAGAAAGTGGCGGAACTGGTGTCCCGCGATACGCCCACGCGCCGGCGGCTCATCGACGGTATTTATCTGGAGCCCACCGAGCACAATCCCCTGGGAAGGCTGAACGCGTTGCTGGCGGAGTTCCAGAAGCTGGAACCGCTGCAGAAAAAGCTGCGCGAGGCGGCGAAGGCGGGCAAAGTGAATGCGCCGGACGGGCGCGCGCGCATCGATGCGGCGGAACATGCGGGCGTGGTGAGCGAGGACGAGGCAGCGCAACTGCGCGACTACGATGAACGCCTGATGGCGATCATCAAGGTGGACGAATTCGATTTCGATGACTTGGCGCGGGAGAAGATGCCATCTCCCTGACCCTCTCCCGCAAGCGGGAGAGGGGACCTGATACTTGACTCTGTTCTTTCCCAGCTGCTGGCGGGAGAGGGGAGAGCGGGGTCGGAGCACACGCTCCGACCCCTGCTCCTGATCGGAAGAATAATTACAAAACTACGAGGAAAGCATCGATGGGCAACGGGGGGAATATATCCGGACAGGCCGGGCAGGGAATAAAAGCCAGCGGCGTCCGCTGGCGTGTGCTGGCGCTGCTGGTGCTCACCAGCTTTATTTCCTACGTCCTGCGCTCCAACATATCGACAGCCGGTCCCGCCATGACGGCGGACCTGAAAATCACTACACAACAATTCGGCTACATTCTTGCGGCGTTCACCGCGGGATACACCATTTTCCAGTTTCCGGGCGGTTTGTTCAGCGATCGGATGGGGCCGCGCCGCGCGCTGACCATCGCCATGGTGCTGTGGGGCGTGCTGACACTCCTTACCAGCGCCGTGCCCGGCGACGCGGTCGCGGGCACCGCGGCCACCGTGGCCGCGCTTATGGTCGTGCGTTTTCTGGTGGGCGCCGTGCATGCACCCATCTATCCGGTAACGGGCGGCGTCGTGGAGAGCTGGTTCCCCGTGGGTGGCTGGGGGCTACCCAACGGGTTGTCGAGCACCGGCCTGACGCTGGGCACCGCCGTGTCGACGCCCGTGCTGGTGTGGATGATCGGTCAATACGGTTGGCGGCTCTCCTTCGTGCTGCTTTCGCCGCTCGCGTTCATCGCGGCGCTGCTGTGGTGGTGGTACGTGCGCGATCATCCGCGGCAGCATCCCGCCGTCAACGCCGCCGAGGCCGATTTCATCGACGCCGACCGGCCCGCGGCGCACGAAGCCGGCGATGGCACCATTAAATGGTTCGAGATCCTGAAAGATCGCAATGTGCTGCTGCTGACCCTCAGTTACTTCTGCATGAACTATGTGTTCTACCAGATGTTCAACTGGGTTTTCTTTTACCTGGTCAAGGTGCGCGGTTTCCCGGCGCAGCACGCGGGATACTTCACTTCAATCCAGTGGTATGCGGCCGCGGTGGGCGCCACGCTCGGTGGTTTTGTCTGTGATTACCTGTGCCGGAAAAAGGGCATGCGGCTCGGCTGCCGCTGGCCGGCGATGCTGGGCCTCGCGCTGTCCGGTCTGTTCATGCTTGTGGGTTCCATCAGCACCAATCCGCTTCTGGCGGTGGGCATGCTGGCGCTGGCGTTTCTCGCCAACCAGATTACCGAGTCGGCGTTCTGGGCCGCCGCCATCAGCGTGGGCGGCCGCAACGCCGCCACGTCGAGCGGCGTCATGAATACCGGCGGCAACGCCTGCGGTATCGTCAACGCATTGCTGGTGCCGTTTGTGGCGGGCACGCTCGGCTGGACCGCCGCCATGATTACCGGCACGGTGTTCGCGGCCCTGGGCGCGATCCTGTGGCTGTTTATCGACGCCGGCCGGACGGTGGCGGATTGAAATTTACTCCGTCATCCTGGACGCACAGCGTCCAGGATCCAGTCAATACAAGGTGTCCGCTTTGCGGACACTTTAATTTACTGGATTCTGGCCTACGGCCAGAATGACGAGGGGGGGGTAGCGACGCGGGCACGTTAATTTACTGGATTCTGGCCTACGGCCAGAATGACGAGGGGGGTAGCGACGCGGGCACTTTAATCCACTGGATTTCGGCGTTCCCCGGATTGAGGGCGTTTGACTGTAATGGCGCCGATGGCCGCGGCCGCGCATAAGACCGCGCAGGTGAGCGCGAAGGGCCGCGATGTGCCGTCATCGAAAATACCCACCGAGAACGCCGCCAGGGAGGCGATGCCCATCTCCACCGTGACCACCATGGCCGCCGCCGGCCCGGTGCGCACGTCGGTGGTATTCATGGCCAGCGATGGTGTTGTCGCGAACACCGGCCCGTCGCCGAATGCCATCAGCGCCAGCGCCACCGCCATGGTCGCCGGCGACTCCATGCCGCCGTAGACCAGGATCAGCAGCAGGACGCTGCCGCAGACACTCACCAGCACCCCCGAGGCCATGATGGTGACGGCGGAATAGCGTTTGGTCAGGCGCCCCGCCAGGATGCTGCCGAACATGTAGGCGATCACCATGATGCCCTGGAAATACCCGAAGTACTGGGTGGGCAGACCGTAGTCGTGGATAAGGATAAACGGCCCCGCGGTGATGAAGGCGAAGAACAGGCCGAACACGCAACCGCCGATGACGTTGAAGCGCAGGAAATTGCCGTTGCGCAAGACCTGCATGTAGTCGCGGACAACGGCAGACGGCCGGAGCGCGGTTCGATCGCGGGTCGCGGATTCCGGCAGGTAAAGGCCGGTGAGGACGGTGGTCAGCAGGGCGATCACCGCCAACACGTGAAAATTCATGCGCCAGCCGAAGAATATATAAATGTATCCGCCGATAATGGGCGCCGCGGTGGGGGTCAGCGAAGTGGCGATGCCGTAGATGGCCATGGCCCGCACCTCTTCGCGGCCTTCGAAGATGTCGCGGATGATGGACAACACCAGCACACCTTCCACCGCGGCGGAGATCCCCTGGAGAAAGCGCAGGCCGATGAGCTGCTCGATGGACACCGAGGTCGCGCACAGGTAGCTGAGCACGGTGAAACAGGCAAGCCCCGTGAGCAGCACCGGCTTGCGGCCGAAGCGCTCCGACAGCGGCCCGTGCACCAGCGTGGCCAGGGCATAGCCCAGCGTGTTCAGACTCATGGTCAGTTTCACCGTGGCCGCGTCGGTATTGAAGTACTTCGGCAGGTGCGCCAGGCTCGGCGCGTACAGATCCGTCGACATCATGGCCACGGAACTGGCCAGGATGAGGAGCGTGAGGACGGCGCCGTGGCTGATGGATTCGCGCTTCATTTAATGTCTGAGCAGGAAAGACGCCCGCGGCGCCGCCGCCATTGTATACGGGAAGTCCCCCGCGGCACCGGCCGGTCGGAAATGCCCGCCCGTGCTAAACTGGCGCACATTTCACCATACGGAATGATCATGCGGACAACGGCATCGGCGCACGGCATCGAACGCACGCGGGAACTGGCGGCGTTCGCCGAGGACGTGATACGCAAGGCCGGCGACATCGCCCTGCGTTACTTTCGCGCCGACCTGCAAATGGAAAACAAGGCGGACAACGGCAGCTACGACCCGGTTACCCGGGCCGATCGCGAAGTGGAGGCCTATATCCGCACCCGCATCCACGAAAGTTATCCCGATCATGACATCATCGGCGAGGAGTACGGCGAGGAGCGGCGCAACGCGGACAACGTGTGGATCATCGATCCCATAGACGGCACGCGCGGATTCGTCGCCGGTACGCCCATGTGGGGTATGCTGTTGGGGCTGATGACCGCCGATCGCTGCGAGGTCGGACTCATGCGCCAGCCGCTGCTTGATGAAACCTATGTCGGCAGCGAGGCGGGTGCGTTCATAATCGACGGCAAGGGGCGCCGACCGCTGCGCACACGCGCCACCGCAAAAGCGGAGGAGGGTATTCTCTGCTGCACGCATATCAACATGTTCAGGACCGACGATCAGTGGGAGCGATTCAAGCGCGTCCTGTCCGCCTGCCGGTTTTCGCGGTTCGGCACCGATTGCTATGCTTACGGTTTGCTGGCGCGGGGATTGGTGGACATGATCGTGGAGGCGGACCTGGAAACTTACGATATCGTGCCGTTGATCCCGCTGGTGGAGGCGGCTGGCGGCGTCATCAGCGATTGGCATGGCGGACCGGCGCTGGAGGGCGGCGCCGTGGTGGCGGCCGCCAATGCGGAACTGCATGAACAGATATTGGAAATCCTGAACAGGTGAAAAAATTGCTCTCGCAAAGACGCAAAGCACGCCAGGAAACATAAATGAATGCGTTGCTCACTTTGCGTCTTTGCGAGAAATTGTCCTTGTATATAATCACGAGTATTTCTCCGTGCTCTCTGTGCCTCTGTGGCAAATTGTCCTAGAA
>CAZNWR010000017.1:8483-18193 GCA_964576645.1 uncultured Enterobacteriaceae bacterium
GTAAGAAAAACTTGTTGGTCGAATCATAATGAAAGAGAGTTGATGACTTGGCGTTCTTAGCGTCTTGGCGTCTTGGCGAGAAAACTCAGGAGACAGGTATGACAGAACCGAACGTAGCACAGAAAGGCCCATTCGCCGTAGACGTGGAGACGGGCAAAACCTACTTCTGGTGTGCCTGCGGTCGCAGCAAAAATCAGCCCTTCTGCGACGGTTCGCACAAGGGGTCGGAATTCGCGCCGGTTCAATGGCAGGCGACGGAGACCGGCAGGCAGTTCTTCTGCGGTTGCAAACATACCGGCACCAAGCCGTTTTGTGACGGCACCCACAGCAGGCTGCCCTGACACGATGAATCTCGCCACCGCCCTTTTGAACGCCGTGAAGGCTCACGGCGCCTCGGAGATCTTCGGGATCCCCGGCGACTTCGCGCTGCCCCTGTTCAAGGTGATGGAGGAATCCAGGATCCTCCCGCTTTACCTGTTCAGCCACGAGCCCGCTGTGGGTTTCGCCGCGGATGCGGCGGCGCGGTTTCACAGCAAGCCCTCGGTGGCCGCCGTCACCTACGGCGCGGGCGCCTTCAACATGATCAACGCGGTGGCGGCGGCTTATGCGGAAAAGTCCCCGGTGATCGTGTTGTCCGGCGGTCCGGGCGAAGCCGACCGCGGCACCGGTTTGTTGATCCATCACCAGGCCAAACGCCTGAGTTCGCAACTGGAAATGTACAAGGAAGTCACCTGCGACCAGGCGGTGTTGGACGACCCGGACGAAGCACCCGCTGCCATCGCGCGCGTGCTGCGGCGATGCGTGTTGGAATCGCGCCCGGTGTATCTTGAGGTGCCGCGCGACAAGGTGTCCGCCGAGTGCGATCCGGTACCGGCGCCGTCACTGAAAGTTGACGTGGACAGGGATGCCCTGGACGCCTGCGCTGATGAAATCCTGGCGCGCCTCAAGGGAGCGCAGTCACCCATGCTGCTGGTGGGTGTCGAGATCCGTCGTTACGGGCTGGAAAAGGAGATCACGGAACTGGCGCGCAAGCTCAACGTGCCGGTGGCGACGACTTTTATGGGCCGCGGCCTGCTCGCCGGGCAGGACGTACCGTTGCGGGGCACCTACATGGGCATTGCCGGCGATCCGGATCTCACGCACCGGGTGGAAAATTCCGATGCGCTCATGCTGCTGGGCGTACTGCTGTCGGATACCAACTTCGGCGTATCTGAAAAGAAAATCGATCTGCGCCGAACCATCCTTGCCTGCGATGGACAGGTATCGCTGGGTTTTCATACCTATGCCAAGCTGCCGCTTGCCGACCTGGTTCGGCACCTGAACGGCAAGCTCGGACCGTCCGGTGATGTCGAAGTCACCAGGCTGGAATATCCCCATAGCCTGGAGGCGGATGATGCGCCCATCACGCCCACCGACATTGCCCGCGCGGTCAATGATCTGTTCGCGCATACTGCGCTCATGCCCATCGCCTCCGACACCGGCGATTGCCTGTTCACGGCGCTCGACATCGAGAACACGGAACTGGTGGCGCCGGGTTATTACGCCACCATGGGTTTCGGCGTGCCGGCGGGGCTGGGCCTGCAGGCGGCTACCGGGCGGCGTCCGCTCATCATGGTGGGCGACGGCGCCTTTCAGATGACCGGCTGGGAACTCTTGAATTGCCGGCGCTACGGTTGGAATCCCGTGGTGCTGGTGTTCAACAATTCGAGTTGGGAAATGCTGCGCGCTTTCCAGCCGGAATCAGAGTTCAACAACCTGGCGGAACTGGATTTCGCCGAGATTGCCCGCGCCCTCGGCGGCAAGGGTCATCGCGCGACCACGCGCCGGCAACTGAAGGACGCGCTGGCGCGGGCCATCGCGGACGAGCAGAGTTTTCAGATCATCGATATCGTGATGGCGCGCGGCGTCATGTCGCGTGCGCTTGAGCGCTTCACCGACGGCATCAAGAAGATGCGGGAGCCGAAGACGGGCTGACCAGTGCTGCGGTCATTCCGGTCGCAGGCTGGAATCCGGGAAATTAACGTACCTGCGTCGCTAACCCCCTCGTCATTCCGGCGAAAGCCGGAATCCAGTAAAGTAAAGTGTCCGCAAAGCGGACTCTTTCAATCTACTGGATCCTGGACGCTGTGCGTCCAGGATGACGTTGTTCGTGGTCCGCAATGACGGACGCTTTCACACCACGGCGGAAGGCCGGTGCTTCGGCAGCAGGCGCCGCAGCAGATCTTCGGCCAGCAGTTCGGCGATGTCCGCCTGCCACACGGACTGCAGGCCGCGCCAGGCCGGCACGCTGTTGACTTCCAGCACCAGGTAATTGCCCTCCCTGTCGCGGATGATATCCACTCCCGCGTACCCGGTGCCGGTGACCTGGGCGCAGCGTTCCGCCAGCCGGCGCAACTCGTCGGTGAGCACGGCCGGCAGGCACTGGCCGCCGCGCGCACGATTGGTGATCCAGTGTTCCGAGACACGTTCCATCGCGGCTACCGCCTGGTCGCCGATGACGAAGACGCGCCAGTCACGCCCCTGGCGGTTTCCCTGGTCCACGTATTCCTGCAGGTAATAGATCCCCTCCACCTCTTCGGGCGCCGGTAACTGTCCAGCATCCTCCAGCAGCAGCAGGCCGCGGCCGCAGTTTCCGAACAGGGGCTTGAGCACCACGCGCGCATCGCGTTGAACCTGTTCCGATACCACGGAGCGCGCCTTGTCCTCGGACTCGCACACCCACACCGCCGGCGACGGGATGCCGGCACGCGCCAGCAGCAGGCTGGTCATGGCCTTGTCGACGGTGCGTTCGATGGCGCGCGCGGGGTTGTAAACCTCAACGCCCAGTTCCTGCAGGGCATGAAGAATATCCAGCCTGAACGTGACGGATTCGAAACTGCCGTCGGGAATGGCGCGCACCAGCGCGGCATCGGGCAGCGCCTGCTCGAACCCCGGGATCTCCAGGCCGGTCGCGCCCGCGTTGAAGCCGATGCGGCAATCGGCTACCGACACAACCCGGGCCTCGGCACCGCGTGCGGCGAAAGCGCGCAACAGGCATTCCTCATGCCAGCCCGTGTTGTTGGAAAAAATGACGACGCGCAATGCGCTCATGACAATCATGATTCCTGAAGGTGGAGTAGTATGACGTGTCGAATATTAGAACAGGTTTCCAGTACACCGTGGAAGACCCAAACCTGATAGTTGTGGGCGCCAGCGCCCGCGCCGCCTGCTTTTCCGCCGCCCGCGCGGGCTTTGCGCCGTGGTGGATCGACCAATTCGGCGACACCGATCTGCGGGCGGCGTTTCCCGGCACCCGGGTGCCGGCGGACGGCTACCCGGATGCGGTGCCGGTTTTGCTGGAAGCCGCTCCGGCAGCGCCGGTCATGGTTACCGGCGCCATGGAAAACCACCTGCAGGTGCTGGAACAGATCGCCGAGCGGCGCCAGTTGCTGGGCAATGGGCCGGACATCTGCCGCCCGCTCCGAGATCCCTTCAGTTTGCGGAAATGCCTTGCCAGGCACGGAATTGCTTGTCCCGCGCTTGCCCCGCCTGACGATGTGTCGGCGGCCGGTGGACGCTGGCTCGCCAAGCCGCGACGGAGCGGCGGTGGACTGGGGATTCGGCTTCACGATCCCGCGGTTGACTTGGTGGACGACTTCTACCTGCAACAGTTTGTGCAAGGCGGTAGCCGATCGGCGGTTTACGTGGGTGACGGCGAGCGCGCGTTGCTGCTGGGCGTGACCGAACAACTCGTGGGACGCGCGGAATTCCATGCCGGCGAGTTCAGTTACTGCGGCAGTCTCGGGCCGCTGTCGCTTGACGCGAACGAATGGGCGGCCTGGGAGCGCATCGGCACCGCGCTGGTGGAAAGCCTTCATGTGCGCGGGCTGTTCGGCGTGGACGCCGTCTGTGTTGACGGCGCCATCGTGCCGGTGGAAGTGAATCCGCGTTACACGGCATCTGTGGAAGTGATCGAGCGGGCGACCGGCGCGGCACTGGTGTCCCTGCACGTGAAGGCATGCCATGGTGAATTGACGGAGCATTCCATTCCACAGGCGCAGTGCTGTGCCGGAAAGGCTTACTTGTTTGCGCCCGGCGATCTGGATGCGCCGGATCCGGATGCCCTGTGCCGGGATGTCGCTGAATTTGACGACTTGGAACTGGCGGACCTGCCCGCCGCCGTCGAGCCGATACGGAAAGGCGCACCGGTGTTGACGCTGCTGGTCCGGGCGGAGGACGAGGAGGCGTGTGCTAGACTTCTCAGCCGGGCGGCGCAACGGATCTATGCAGCACTTTCCTAGTTCGCCACTCTTCAGCAAACTTGGGTAAGTAGTTCGCTCTCCTGCAAGTGGGAGAGGGCGCTTAATACATGGAGCGGATACCGATGGTTGATCCCCTGAACTTTACCGGCGCTAACGTTTTCGTCATGGGCGGCACCAGCGGCATCAACCTGGGCATAGCCGAGGCCTTTGCCGAACACGGCGCCCGCGTCGGTGTCGCCAGCCGCACCCAGGAAAAGGTGGATGCGGCGGTGAAACGCCTGTCCGCTCATGGGTGCGAGGCGTTCGGGTTTGCCGCGGATGTGCGCGACGTGGACGCGCTCCAGGGGGGGCTGGCGAAACTGGGCGCCGCGTGGGGACACATCGACGTGCTGGTGGCGGGCCAGGCCGGCAACTTCCCGGCGCCGGCGTTGGGCATGTCCAGCAACGGGTTCAAGGCGGTGGTGGACATCGACCTGAACGGCACCTTCAACGTGCTGCGCCATGCCCATGAATTCCTGCAGCGCCCCGGCGCCTGCGTCATTAATATTTCCGCACCCCAGGCGTTCGTGCCCATGGAGATGCAGGTGCACGTGTGCGCCGCCAAGGCGGGCGTGGACATGATCACGCGCGTGCTGGCGCTGGAATGGGGGCCGGACGGGATCCGCGTCAATTCCATCGCGCCCGGTCCCATCGATGATACCGAGGGCATGAAGCGGCTGGCGCCATCCGCCGCCATGCGTGAAGCCGTGGTGGACAGCGTGCCGCTGAAACGCCTCGGCGCAAAACGCGATATCGCCAATTGCGCGATGTTCCTGGCGTCACCCCTGGGCGCCTACATTAACGGCGCCGTGATCCCGGTGGACGGCGGCCAGACGTTGTCGGGTGCGGGCGCCTGGTCGCGGGACATCGCGCGCATGGTCAAGCAGCAGGAGCCGAACAAATGAGCGAACATGTACAAATAGAGGTCAGCGAGCGCATTCAATCCGTTTGCATCAACCGACCCGACAAGAAGAACGCGCTGACGCTGGCCATGTATACGGCGTTGGCCGATGCAGTGCGCGAAGCCGACGGCAATCCGGATATCCGCGTGACCCTGATCACCGGTGCGGGAGATTCGTTTTGCAGCGGCAACGACATCAAAGACTTTCTCAACAACCCCATCACTGATGAATCCAGCCCCGTGATCCAGTTCGTCAATACGATGATTGGTGCGCGTAAACCCATCGTGGCGGCGGTGAACGGCATCGCGGTGGGTATCGGCGTGACCATGCTGTTGCACTGCGACTTGGTTTACGTGGCCGAAGGCATCCGCCTGCAGATGCCGTTCGTCAATATCGGCCTGTGCCCGGAAGCCGGCTCCACTTTTCTGCTTCCCGCGCTCATGGGCCACCGCCGGGCGGCGGAACTGCTGTTGCTGGGTGGACCGTTCGACGCCCGGCGCGCGGTGGAACTGGGCATCGCCAACGAAGCGGTGCCCGCGGGCAAGTTGCAGCAGACCGCCCTGGAAGCGGCGCGGCGCATCGCCGCCCAGCCGCCCAATGCCGTGCGTGCTACCAAGGGCTTGTTGCGGACCGCGCTGTACGATGCCGTCAAGTCGGCCAGCGTGCGCGAATCGGAGAACTTCATTCCCATGCTCGATGGCGATGAGGCGAAGGAAGCGCTCAACGCTTTCATGGAAAAGCGCAAGCCGGATTTCTCTCGGTTTTGAACACTCGGAAACAGGGGGGTCCCTGTAACGAGTGGCCTTTCAAAGTGTATTGATTGGGTTCTCGCCAAGGACGCCAAGGACGCGAGGGACACGGAAAATCAATTCAGAAAAGGCATAGTTAACTGCAGTGTTTCCGGGCCAGAAGTTTGCATTGGATCTGTTCTTTCGCGCTCTTAGCGTTCTTGGCGTCTTGGCGAGAAAAACACGCCCATGGGATCTGCCGATGAGTCTAAAATTAGCCCGCTGCGACTCCTTTCCCAAGGCACAATGACAGGTATGCCCTTCCGAAAAATACTGGTCGCCAATCGGGGTGAAATCGCCATCCGCGTGATCCGCGCGGCGAGCGAGTTGCACATTCCGGCCGTGGCTGTCTTCTCCGAGGAAGACCGGTTGTCGCTGCATCGCTTCAAGGCCACCGAGGCTTGGCAGGTGGGACGGGGCAAGAGCCCGGTGGAAGCCTACCTGGATATGGCCGGGCTTATCGACATTGCGCGCAACACCGATTGTGACGCCGTGCATCCGGGCTATGGGTTCCTGGCGGAAAATCCCGACTTCGCCGAGCGCTGCGCCCATGCCGGTCTGACCTTCATTGGTCCCAACCCCGCGGTGATGCGGCGCCTGGGCCACAAGATCGATGCCCGTGAAGTGGCCAGGAATGCGGGGGTGCCCGTGGCGCCGGCGTCCGAGCCGCTTACCGAATCGAAGAAGGAGATCCTGAAAGCCATCGAGGCCATAGGTTTGCCGCTGATGCTCAAGGCCAGTTGGGGCGGGGGCGGGCGCGGCATGCGCGTCATTCGTGACAGCGACAACATCGTCGACGTGGTGAAAATGGCCAGGCGCGAGGCGGGTGCCTACTTCGGCAACCCGGAAGTTTATTTCGAGAAGCTGATCGCGGCGCCGCGGCACGTGGAGGTACAGATCCTGGGCGATTCCCACGGCAACGTGGTGCATCTGTTCGAACGCGATTGCTCGCTGCAGCGCCGCCACCAGAAAATGGTGGAACGCGCCCCCGCACCCTACCTGGACCAGGCGCTCCGGGAAAAGATCTGCGCGGCGGCCGTGACGCTGGCGAAGAGCGCCGGTCTCGACAACGCGGCCACGGTGGAATTTCTGTTTGATCCGGACAGCGGCGAGTTCTACTTCATAGAAGTGAATCCGCGCGTACAGGTGGAACACACCGTCACCGAGGAAATCACCGGCATCGACATCGTCAAGGCGCAGATCCGCATCGCCGCCGGCGCGCGCATCGGTGAACCGGACTCCGGTGTGCCGCCCCAGGACAGGATCATCATGACCGGCCACGCGCTCCAGTGCCGCGTCACCACCGAGGATCCCCACAACAATCTCATTCCTGATTATGGACAGATCGTCGCTTACCGCAGTCCGGCCGGCCCCGGCGTACGCCTGGACGGCGGCACCGCCTATTCCGGTGCGCGCATCACCCGTTACTACGACAGCCTGCTGGTGAAGGTGACCGCCCGCGGCGCCACGGAGGGAGAGGCGATCAACCGCATGCAGCGCGCCCTGTCGGAATTTCGCGTGCGCGGCGTCGCCACCAACCTGCCGTTTCTGGAGCACCTGCTCAGTCACCGCGATTTCCTGAGCGGCGACTACGACACCAACTTTATTGACAACACCCCGGAGTTGTTCCGCTTCCCGCGCCGCCGTGAGCACGTGGACCGGCTGCTGCAGTTCATCGGCGGCGTCATCGTCAACGGCAACCGCGAGGTGAAAGAGCGACGCCGGCCCGTGGACCTGTGTGAAGCGCAGTTGCCGCCGCTGCCGGATCATGAGCCGGGCGACGGGGCAAAGCAGATCCTGCTGTCCAGGGGCGCGCAGGCCGTGGCGGACTGGTTAAAGCAACAATCGCAGCCGCAGGTCACGGACACGACGTTTCGTGACGCCCATCAGTCGCTGCTGGCCACGCGCATGCGCAGCCGCGACATGGTAAACATAGCACCGCATTATGCGCGCTTGATGCCGCAGCTTTTTTCCGTGGAATCCTGGGGTGGCGCCACGTTCGACGTGGCGCTACGTTTCCTGCGTGAAGATCCCTGGCAGCGGCTCGCGGACATGGCCGAAGACATGCCCAACATCATGCAGCAGATGCTGCTGCGGGCGTCCAACGCCGTCGGCTACAAGAATTACCCGGACAACGTGGTGAAGTTCTTTGTCGATGAGGCGGCGCAGGCGGGCGTGGACGTATTCCGCATCTTCGATGCGCTCAACTGGATCGAAAACATGCGGGTGGCCATCGACGCGGTGGGCGCCACCGGCAAGATCGTGGAAGCGGCCATCTGTTACAGCGGAGACATCCTCGATCCCTCAAGGGCCAAGTACGATCTGAAGTATTACGTGAAGTTGGCAAAGGAGCTGGAGCGCGCCGGCGCCCATATCCTCGGCATCAAGGACATGGCGGGGCTCATCAAGCCGGCCGCGGCTACACAGTTGATCAAGGCGCTCAAGGATGCGGTCGATCTGCCCATTCATCTGCACACCCACGATACCAGCGGTATCGCCGCGGCTTCGATACTGGCGGCGGTGGATGCCGGCGTGGATGCTTTCGACGCAGCCATCGACAGCATGAGCGGATTGACCTCGCAGCCCAACATGGGCGCCATCGTCGAGGCGTTGTCACATACGGAACGGCACACACCTCTGGACGGCGCCGTGATCCGCGTGTTGAGCAGCTACTGGGAGCAGGTACGGGCCCAGTATGCCGCTTTCGAGCCGGAGATCCGATCAGGCGGTTCCGACGTATACGTGCACGAAATGCCCGGTGGCCAGTACACCAACCTGCGCGAGCAGGCGCGTTCCCTGGGCGTGGACGCGCGCTGGACGGATGTGGCTCGCGCCTACCGCGAAGTGAACGACATGTTCGGCGACATTATCAAAGTCACGCCCACCTCCAAGGTGGTGGGCGACATGGCGCTGGCCATGGTGACAGGGGGATTGAGCGCCGAAGATGTGCTGGATCCGGACAAGCACGTGGCGTTTCCCAGTTCCGTGGTGTCCTATTTCAAGGGCGAACTGGGGCAGCCGCCCGGCGGGTTCCCGGAGGATCTGCAGCGCAAGGTGTTGAATGGGGAGAAGCCGTTGACAGAGCGTCCCGGCAGCGTACTGGCGCCGGTGAACCTGGATGAGGTGCGGGAAAAGCTCAAGGAATCCCTGGGACATGAGCCGCCAAATACGGACGTCGCTTCCTACCTGATGTATCCGGACATCTACCTGGATTTCGCGGAGCATCGTCGCCGTTACGGCGATGTCAGCGTATTGCCGACCCACGTTTATTTCTACGGCATGCAGTCAGGCGATGAAATCGTAGTGCGCATCCATCATGGCCGCCAGACAATCATTCGCTACCTTACCGAGTCTGAAGCGGATATGGACGGCATGCGCCGGGTGTTCTTCGAGATCAACGGTCAGCCGCAGACTATCCTGGTGAAAGACGAGAGTCTGGCGGCGGCGGAGCGCAGGATAGAAAAGGCGGACCTTTCAAATCCGGGGCACGTGGCCGCGCCCATGCCCGGACTGGTGGTATCGGTTCAGGTCACAGTGGGCGAACACGTGGAGCGCGGCGATACGCTGCTGGTGCTGGAAGCCATGAAAATGCAGGCGGCCATACCCGCGGAGAAGGATGGCGTGGTCAAGCGCATCGTGGTGCAGCCCGACCACGTGGTGGACGCCAAGGACCTGTTGCTGGAACTGGAATTGGAGTGAGCGGGGACGGAGTTTTCGCTTCGGCCCGTGCTGAATTTACC
>CAZNWR010000018.1:0-18160 GCA_964576645.1 uncultured Enterobacteriaceae bacterium
CTCGATTGGCTGAACGCCGATGCGTCCGCCTGACGGCGCGGTTGCATCAGTACCGTGCCCGGACTGAAGGAAGAATTGGAGTACGGGGGGGACGCCGGCGGCAGACCGGCGGCGTGGCGGCTGCGCAAAGTCTATTCCGCGTTGCTCTACCTTTTGGTTCCCTTGATGGTGTTTCGGCTGTTGTGGCTGGGACGCCGAAACAGCGGCTACCTGAAACGCTGGAAGGAGCGGTTCGGGCTGCCACCGGCCGTCCCCGCGGACAGGCCCGTGCTCTGGCTGCACTCGGTTTCCGTTGGTGAAGTTCATGCCGCGGGACCGCTGGTTCGGCGGTTCATGAGCCAATACCCCTCGTATCGTGTAATCGTGACCACCACCACGCCGACGGGGGCGGTGACTGTTGAAAGGATTTTCGGGGACCAGGTAGGTCACCTCTACTTTCCGTACGACCTTCGGCCCGTCGTACGGGAATATTTTCAACGGGTTCATCCTGCCCTGATGGTAATCATGGAGACGGAGCTGTGGCCGAACGTTCTGGCCGAGTGCGCGAGCCTGGGGATTCCAGTGGCGCTGGTTAATGCCCGCATGTCCAAGCATGCCGCCGACGGTTATGCAAGGGTGAAGACCCTCGCCAGGGAAGTCGTCCGCAACCTGACGGTAATCGCGGCACAAACGGATACCGATGCCCAACGCTACAGGGACATGGGAGCCGATGTCGATCGGGTGGTCACCTGCGGGAACCTGAAATTCGACGTTCACATTCCCTACAGTGTTGTCGAAAGGGGGCGTGCGCTGAGACAGTTTCTTTCCGTCAACAGACCAATCTGGATTGCGGCGAGCACCCACGAAGGGGAAGAGAGCCACATCCTCGCGGCCTACGCAAAGGTCAGGGCGGAATGTCCCGGCTGCCTGTTGATACTCGCTCCCCGCCATCCCGAGCGCTGCCGAGCAGTGGAAGAATTAAGCCGGGCGGCGGGACTTGATACCGTGCTCCGGTCACGGGAGGCGGAATATGATTCGGCCACCAATGTCCTCATTCTGGACACCCTTGGAGAGCTCGCGTCGTTTTATGCCTGTTCGGACGTGGCGTTCGTGGGCGGAAGCCTGGTTCCCGTGGGCGGCCACAATCTGCTTGAACCCGCCTGTTTGGGCGTGCCGGTGTTGTCAGGGCCGCACGTTTCCAGTTGTGAGGAAGTATTCCTGCTTTTGTGCAATGCGGGAGCTGCCGAAATGGTGGAGAACCCGGACCAACTGGCGGCCAGTGTTCTCAGGTTGCTGGCCGATGGCAATCTGCGCCACCACATGGGGGAAAGAGGCAGGCAGGTGTTCGAGGAGAACCGTGGGGCAGTGGAACGTGTCATGGATGTCCTTGGACCCCTGGTCCGGACTTGAACCTGAGGCGCCCGCAAGTGTCTATTGAAAAATAGCCGATTGCCCGTGTTGGGAAGAGATTTCGGCGTGTGTTAGCATTAATTCACCTGAATTCCGATCACTTGCCTGGAGCTTGGCCTTATATGCGATGGTCCCTGTTGGTATTACTGTTTTTGGCGATTACGCCGCTGTGCCATGCGGAGGGATACCCCACTGCGGATACAGTGCGTATGGTGATGCAATGCATGGATAAGATTGGCGGGGTGACGGAAGAAAATCTGAATACCTGTTCTTGCCGCCACGATCTTGTCGTTTCGAAGATGCCTTATCAGGAGTATTTCGCGGCGACCATGTACTGGCGTTACCGCACTCTTCCCGCCGACAAGGGGGCGACGTTCAGAGATTCGAAGGTCGGCCGCAAGCTGGTGCATCGCTTGACCGACATATTGAACCAGGCCGATGCCGCCTGTCCGGTGGTAAAGCAGATCATATGGGATCCGGAGAAGAAGAAAGCCAAAAAGGGAAATGAGTGAGCGTGCTGCTGTGATGTGCCGCGGGTGAAACCGCGGCTGTCAGCGCGTTGCCATTAAGTTCCCCCGGGGCGGCGGTCGTCGCGGGGTGAACCTTAGCTCCCGGATATCCGGTGCTCGGATGTCCAGTGATTGTCCTCGGTGTCCACCGCCTGCACTGTCAGTTCCCCGCTTTTTCTCGGTACGAAAAAGAATCGGAAACTGGGATCCATGCTGATGGAGAAAGTCAGGCGGGCATCCATAACAGGCTTGCCCGCGTAGTCGACCTTGAGGGTCTTGATGAAGTGTGCGGGCGGCAGGTAGCGCGAGCCGATTTCCAGCGGTTGCATGCCCGTAACTTGCGGGTGCTTGATTATGACCTGGACCAGGTCAGGCTTATTGTATTTCAGATCTCCGAGCGTCCTGATCTTCATCTTTCCCATTTCCGCGATGGAGTCCTTGATGCTCTTGGGCGGGGGCGCAGAACAGGCGCCGGTGGCGCGCACGAAGCTCTTGGCCATGTACAACTTGCCGGTGTTCAGTTCCGCAATTGCCCGTACATAGGAGAAATCGTTTACCCGCACCCGCAGTGCCAGGTCGGCCCGGCCGCTGGCCGGCGTGAAATTAAAAATGCCCACCAGCGGAACCGGGTTTTTGTCGATATATACGTAAATTCTGCGAATGTAGTGATCCGCCGTCTGGGTAATGCCGGTATGAATTGAGATGGGCACCACGCTGGCGTCTTCTGCCCGATAGGGTGCCTTCAGACTTATAACTTTGCTGGCGGCGTCGCCTGTGACAATCTTCCGATCATGAAATATGGCGGGGCGGATGCGCTGGTTCCACACCTTGTCCGACTTATTCTGGCGCCAGTCCGGCGGTTCAACATCCGCGCGCGCGCCCAAAACCGAGACGCTCAGCAATATTAAAGCCAAACCGTACTGCAGGAGTACACGCGCGCGTTTGTGCATAACCATCGGAATCCTCTCCAGCGGAAGACGAAAAACCGTCCAGGAATGGAAAATATCAATATATCATAATGTGTAGATATAACTATCGGACGGGAACGATCCGGCGGGGTTCCAGGGCGGTGCTGCGGGCGGGCGTTTGTGTTGCGATGCGGTGCGTCCGGACCGGACCGCCGCCGGCGCCGTTCCGAGCACTAGATTCTTTTTAGAAATACACGGTAACACTATGACTTTCAAACCTTCTTGACAGGGCGGTTAGCGAGGCGCGGACGGGGCCGGGAAGCAACGGGAAAGACACTTGCGCCAAAATCAAAATTTTCCTAGACTCCAAGTGCTTGCAAAGGTAATGTTTAAAGAACGATTAAGAAAACTTCCCTAAGTTCGGTCTGGCCGTATATTCCAGGTTACCGGGCGGTGAAGGGATTTTTCCCTGCAGCACGTGATAGTGGGCGTCGCTCGACTGGCGCGGTAGAATTTTGCCAGGCTCGTTGGGGGCGAGGTTGTTCAGGGTGGTGAGTACTTTTGGTGTGGAACGGGGTTCACTCTATTACAATGACGATTCGGTTAACGGTCCCAGCAGTTTCCGCAACTGCGGAATGCGCCGTTGAGTCCGATCGGCTCATTGAATTTCCCAGATGCTTTTTTTCTCACGTCGGCTTGTGATCTCGAGTTGACGGGGGATTTTTTAAGACTGGCAGAGATCAAAAAAAATTTGGTTAACCAACAAAAGAGGAGGAGGTCATGAGTAAATTGTCCTTGAGAAAATGGATAATTGCCGCTCTGGCCCTGGCCCTGGTTGTTCCGATGTCGGCTTTCGCAAATGAAGGGGTAATGAAGCTGACTGAGAATCCGGACTACTGGGCTTATCCGGGCGGCAATTACAAAAACTGGCGTTACTCAGCGTTGAATCAAATCAACAACAGGAACGCTAGCAAACTCGAGGTCGCGTGGACGTTTTCGACTGGACGTCTGCAAGGCCATGAAGGTGGTCCCCTGGTTCTGCCGCCCAGCGCAACGGGTCTGGCCCAGGATGAGTTGTTCATTCATTCGTCTTTCCCCAATGACGTGTTCGCCATCAATCTCGACGACCTGACGATTACCTGGTCTTACGAGCCGCAGCAGAACGCGAAGGTAACGGTTCCGGTGATGTGCTGCGATATCGTTAACCGCGGGCTGGGTTATGCGGACGGCAAAATCTTCCTGCAGCAGGCCGATACGACACTGGTCGCGCTGAATGCGAAGGACGGCAGCGTCGTATGGAAGGCCCAGAACGGTCGTGACATCGGTTACGGTCCGAAAGCGGGTGACACGAACACCAACGCGCCGCAACCCATGAAGGACAAGGTGATGACCGGTTGCTCCGGTGCCGAGTTCGGCGTGCGTTGCTGGATCGCGGCGTTCGACATCAGCAACGGCAAGCTGGCCTGGCGTGCGTTCAGTGAAGGTCCGGACAGCGATATCCTGATGGACCCCAACAAGACCATGTCTATGGGCAAGCCCGTCGGTCGGGACTCCTCGCTGCGTACCTGGTGCGCTGAAGGTTCCTGGGGCAAGAAGCAGCTTCTCTCCATGAACGAGAGGGAGCGCGAGTGCACCAAGCGTGGTGACCAGTGGAAGCAGGGCGGCGGCTCCGTTTGGGGCTGGTGGCCCGCTGACTTCAAAAAGAACCTGATGTTCTACGGTTCGGGTAACCCCGGCACCTGGAATCCGGTGGTGCGTCCTGGCGACAACAAGTGGTCCATGACCATGTTCGCCCGTGACATCGACACCGGCATGGCCAAGTGGGCCCTGCAGATGACGCCCCATGACCAGTGGGACTATGACGGCGTCAACGAGATGATCCTGGCCAACCTGAAGGTTCACGGGAAGATGCAGCCGGTGGTGGTCCACTTCGACCGCGATGGTTTTGCCTTCACGGTGAACGAAGATACGGGCATGCCGCTGGTGGTCAAGAAGTACGACCCGGCCGTGAACTGGGCCAAGAAGTGGGACATCAAGACCGGCTATCCGGAATTGAATCCTTCCAAGAGCACGGATTACAACGGTCAGGATGTCGTTTCCAAGGACATCTGCCCGGCGGCTCTGGGTACCAAGGACGAGCAGCCTTCTTCCTATGACCCGCGTACCGGCCTGTTCTACGTGCCGACCAACCACGTCTGCATGACCTATGAACCGGTCAGCTACGCGGCGGGCGGCAACCACTACGTGGCAGGTCAGGCGTTCGTGAACGCGAACCTGACCATGTATCCGGCCGGCGCTGTGTTGAAAGACGGCACCTCCAACATGGGCAACATGATTGCCTGGGATGCGAGCAAGGGCAGGATCGTGTGGTCCATTCCTGAGCAGTGGTCCGTGTGGAGCGGCGTTCTGTCAACGGCAGGTGACGTGGTGTTCTACGGCACGCTGGACGGCTATGCCAAGGTCGTGGACGCACGTAGCGGCAAGCTGCTTTGGAAGTTCAAGTGCCCCTCCGGCATCATCGGCAACTTCAATGCCTGGGCGCACAAGGGCAAGGAGTATGTCGGTGTCCTGTCCGGAATCGGTGGATGGGCCGGCGCTGTGGTAGCCATTCCGGGTCTGGCGGCTGCGCCTGGTGGCGCTGCTCTGGGCGCGGTCGGCGGCTATCGCAAGCTGCTGGACGTCTCCCGTGCAGGCGGCACGCTGATGGTCTTCAGCCTTCCCTAAGCCGGCTGTAAAGTTGTTGTTGTGATGTAGCCCGGGTCCCCGGCATCGAAAGGTGCCGGGGACCTTCTTTTATCACCCTGTCGCAAGTCATCCCGGTAACAGGCAGAACTATCCTGCGGATATCCTGTCCGACTCTTGGGAGAGAATGACTTCATTCATGTGTGGCAGAGTTGACAAGTAGTTGAAAGATATCTCTAATCCTTACTTCGCAGTCGCGAATGACATTGAGGGCGGGCAGTGTTGTGGTTAGGGTGAAGCGGCACAACGGGTCCGGGACTTTAGACACAGATTGGAAATAAGACTGGACGGAGAAATCCAATAATGAAATCGACAAGTACAAAATACCTTTCGCTGCTTGCGGCAGCCTTAATTTGCTTGGCTCCAGGGGCCGTCATGGCGAAGACCTATGTTGTTCAGGCCGTGGTTCGATCGTTCTCACCGCAAATTCTTCATATCAAGCCGGGCGACACGGTTCAGTGGGAGAACATGGCCTCGCACGATACCGTTGCTTATCCCCAGCTCGTTCCCAAAGGTGCGAAACCGTGGGCCGGCCAGATCGGCCAGAATTTTTCTGTCACGCTGACCAAGGAAGGGGTCTATGCTTATTACTGTCAACCGCACATCGGATTCGGAATGGTAGGAGCGATCGTTGTCGGCAAGCCGGTGAACATCGATGAAGAACTGGCCTATGCCAGAAAGAATCTCAAGGGGCCGTTCAGACGGCTGATTGGCGTATTGTTTCACGTCAAGAAGCAAGCCGAGTCCAAGTGAACCGGTAGGACAACCAGCCTGAGGTAATACAGAATGCCTGTTGGCCGCAATTTCAATATCCTGCACGGTGGCCGTCCGCAGTCTTCGGGCTGCGGGTGGCCGCTCCTGCTGCTGATGTCCCTGGTGTGCACCTTTGCATTCACCACGGCAAGGGCAGCAAGTTCTTCAGACGACACATCGAAGCCCGAGTTGAAGGTCTGTGCCGACCCCTCCATGCTGCCGTTTTCCAACGAGGAAAGGCAGGGGTATGAAAATAAGATAGCGGCGCTGTTTGCCAAGAAGCTCGGTTGGAAACTGGATTATTACTGGTTCCCGCAGCGCATGGGCTTTATACGGAATACGCTGAACAAGCAGAAACCCGACGGCTCGTTCAATTGTGACCTGGTAATAACCGTTCCAGAACACTTCGACATTTCTGCAACCACGAAACCCTATTACACATCCACCTACGTCCTGGTGTACCGGAAGGCCAAGTTCGGTACCCTGAAGTCACCCGATGAGCTGGAGAAGCTTGCCAAAAAGGGAGTCGATATCAAATTCGGACTGACTGACCGGGGCCCCGCCCAGTTATGGGTGTTCAGGCACGGCCTGATGGGGGACATGGTGCCGTACCAGGGACAGTCCGGAGATCTCAAGGTAACGCCCGGCGAACAGATGATGAACGACCTGGCGGCCGGCAAAATCGACTGTGCGATCGTGTGGGGTCCCAGCGCGGGATACTACGCCAAGAAACTGAACGCCGAATCCGAGCTGGGGATGTTGATGCTTCACAATGATCCAAAGTACCCGGACATGCAATTCGAATTCAGTGTGGCCATGGGTGTGCGCCGGGGTGACAAGGTTTGGGCGCACAAGATCGATCACCTGATTGAGAATAACCAGAGCAAAATCGATTCCATTCTCAAGAGCTACGGGATACCCCTGCTTCCGCTGAAAGACAGTTCCCAGAGTAATGACAACGACTAGACTGTCCAGTCGGCTTGTCCAATCGGCCCTGCTGCTACTGTGTGCAGTGTGTCTTTCCGCGTTTGCCGACGGGAATGCAGCGAATCCGACCAAAAAGGGAACGCTGCCGGACACTGTGCATGTGCAGGGTGGGATAATCGGGCGTATGGGCGCTCCAGCCGAGGTTAATCCAAACACATTCAAGTTTTCAAAGGCGGAAACGGACCTTTGGTTGAGCAACCACCTCAAGAACATCAAAAGCCCCACCAGGCTGTATTACGAGTTCAAGAAGTCGGGAAGCTATGAAGAAGGATTCACGGATTCAGTTTACCTGGATATCGTGCATGTGAATGCGGACGGCACCAAGAATGCCAACCTGCAGTACCTGAGTGGTGGCAGGCAGGAACCGTACGCCCCGGAGAACGTAACGCACATCACCGGGAACCCGGTACTGATGATGTACCTGGACGGTGACGTGCATAACATGAACCGGATCACTCACGGGAACTGGCGCTACTTTCGGCGCTGCATAAAGATGGCGTTCGCCCACTCGGCAAAGGTGGAGCCGACCGAAATTGAATATAAAGGCAGCAAGGTCAAGGCTGAAAAGATAACCATCGAACCATACATACATGACCCCCGCGCCCAGCAATTGGCTCAATTTGCGCAGAAGCGCTACGTGTTCATCCTGTCCGATAAGGTTCCGGGCACCATCTACCAGATAAAATCGATAGTTCCGGCAAAGAAGGCGAATGCCAAGGTTCCTCTCATGGAGGAAACTTTAACTCTCGAGCGCGTCCAGGCTCGCGGCTGACATCGAATTGCCGGTATCGCCCGGCGGCGAATCGGCGGCGCGAACGGGTTCGACCTTCACCGCACAGAATTTAAACTCCGGAATTTTTCCGTACGGATCCAGCACCGGATTGGTCAACAGGTTGGCGGCCGCCTCGCGGAAGCAGAAGGCCATGAAAATCGTTCCCCGTTGAACGCCGTGATCGGAACGGGCGAGGGCAGTAATTTCTCCCCTTCTCGACGTGATCTTTATGGAATGTGCAGCGATGGCGCCTATTCTGGCAATATCGTCCGGATGCAGGTGAGCGACGGGAATCGGCTCGAGTGCGTCCAGCATGGAAGCCCGGCGTGTCATACTGCCGGTATGCCAGTGTTCCAGGATACGGCCCGTTGTAAAGACAAACGGGTAGTTCCCATCCGGCAATTCCTCGGCACTTTTGTATTGGGCCGGAACGAAACGTCCCAGCCCATCGTCGGTGGGAAAGGAGTCGGTAAAGATTACGGGCTCGCCGGCGTCTCCCTCGTTAGGCAGCGGATAGGTCAGGCTCTCTTCGCGTTCCAGGCGCTCCCAGGTCATGCCGCCGATGCTGGGTACGGCGAGGCGCATTTCCTCGAATACATCTTCAGGCGTCAGAACCGGCCAGTCGAGGCCGATGCGTCTGGCCATTTCCTGAATAATCCAGAGATCCTGGCGTGCATCTCCGGGCGGGTCCACGGCCTGCCTGCCGAGTTGCACCCGCCGGTCGGTATTGGTGAAGGTGCCGGTCTTTTCCGGAAAGGCTGAAGCCGGCAGCACAACATCGGCGAAACTGGCAGTTTCGGTAAAGAAAATATCCTGTACCACCAGGTGCTTCAGTTTCTTCAGCGCCGAGCGGGCATGGTGCAGATCCGGATCCGACATGGCCGGGTTTTCGCCCATGATATACATGCCGCTGATCGTGCCGTCATGAATGGCGTTCACGATCTCCACAACGGTGAGGCCGGGCCTGGGGTCAAGGTCCGTATGCCACAATGACTCGAATTTTTCCCGTGCCTGCTGATCGTTAACCGGCTGGTAATCAGGGTATACCATGGGGATCAGCCCGACGTCGGAAGCGCCCTGTACGTTATTCTGGCCGCGCAGTGGATGCAGCCCTGTCCCCGGGCGACCTATCTGCCCGGTCAGCAATGCCAATGAAATCAGACACCGGGCATTATCGGTTCCATGAGTATGCTGTGAAATTCCCATGCCCCAGAATACTATTGCCGCGCGCGCCGTTGCATAGGTGCGTGCCACGGTTTTCAGCGTCTCAGCATCGATTCCGCATACAGGCGCTACCGTCTCCGGACTGTAGTCCATAACGGTAGCCTTCAGCTTTTCGAACCCTTCGGTTCTTGCCGTAACGAATTCCTTGTTGTACAGGTCTTCCTTGATAATGGTGTACATCAGGCTGTTCAGCATCGGCACATCGGTGTCCGGCCGGAACTGCAGGTAGTGGTCCGCGTGCCTTGCCAGGTCGGAACGATACGGATCCATAAGGATAAGCTTCGCACCCGCCTTTGCGGCATTCTTCATAAAGGTCGCCGCCACCGGGTGATTGACCGTAGGCCTGGCTCCGATGACGATGATTACGTCGGCGTCAGCAACGTCGGCAACCGGGTTCGAAACAGCACCCGAGCCGAGCATCTCCAGCAGGGCGGCGACGGAAGACGCGTGGCACAGCCGGGTGCAGTGATCGACGTTGTTTGTGCCAAACCCGGTTCGCACCAGTTTCTGGAAAAGGTAGGCTTCCTCATTGCTTCCCTTGGCGGAGCCGAAGCCGGCGAGGGCGGCGGGGCCGGCATTTTCCCGGATATTCGTGAGGCCTGCAGCCGCGACATCCAGGGCCTCCTCCCAACTCGCCTCGCGGAAGCACTCAGCCAGTTTTTGCTGGGGCAGGATTTCCGTGGTCTTGGGGCAGCCTTGTTTGCGAATCAATGGCCGGGTCAGCCGGTCCGGGTGATGGATGTAGTCGAATCCGTAGCGACCCTTCACGCAGAGTCGGGCGTGGTTCGCCGAGCCGTTCCGCCCGCTGACATGTGCAATCTTGTGACCCTTAATATTGAAAGTCAGCAGGCAGCCCACTCCGCAGTACGGGCATACGGAATCTACCTGCTTGTCGGGTATTTCCATGGCGGCGTTATTGGAAGGCATCAAAGCCCCGGTGGGACAGGCTTGCACGCACTCGCCGCAGCTGACACAGGTACTGCTTCCCATCTCATCATCCATGTCGAAGACAATTTTCTCTGCACTGCCCCGGTAGGCCAGGCCGATGACGTCATTGACCTGTTCTTCGCGGCAGGCACGGACACAACGTGTGCATTGGATGCAGGCGTCAAGATTGACGGCGATGGCCGGGTTGCTGAGGTCAGGGCGGCATTGTGCGCGTTCCGGGAACCGGGGTTGGCCTACTTTCAAATCCCGCACCCAGCGGTCGAGTTCGGAATTGCTCGTGTAGCGTGATACGTCATGCGCCGGCATGTCCGACAGCAGCAGTTCCAACACCATTTTTTGTGCCGCCAGAGAGCGACCGGTAGTGCTTGTGACGACCATGTCTTCCGTCGGTGTGCGCATGCACGATGGCGCCAGCACCCGCTCGCCTTTGATTTCGACCATGCAGGCGCGGCAGTTACCATCTGGGCGGTAGCCCGGCTTGTAACACAAATGCGGGATCCGGGTACCCAGGCGCTGCGCGCACTGCAGGATGGTTTCACCGGGCAGAGCCTCGACCCGCCGGTTGTTCAGGACAAAGGTAGTTCCAGGGGATTCCATGATTTCTCTGTTGACCGCCATGACTATGCAAATTCCTCCGGAAAATATTTCATCGCACACAACATCGGATTGGGAGCAGCCTGGCCCAGCCCGCAGATGGAGGCATCGGTCATCGTGGTCGCCAGTTCCTTGAGCAGTGCCTGATCCCATTCCGATCTTTGCATGAGCCTTACGGCCTTGGCCGTACCCACCCGGCACGGGGTGCATTGACCGCAGGATTCGTGTTCGAAAAACTGCATGGCGTTGAGCGCAAGATCGCGGGCTCGATCCTGCTTCGAAAACACGATAATCGCGGCTGAGCCTATGAAACACCCGTGGCTGCTCAAGGTGTCGAAGTCCAGCGGCAAGTCTCCAAGCGAGGCGGGCAGGATGCCACCGGATGCACCGCCGGGGAAATAACCGTAGAATTCGTGCCCGTCCAGCATTCCCCCGCAATATTCATCAATCAGTTCACGTACGGTGATGCCTGCGGGCGCCACATGTACGCCGGGGCGATTGACCCGTCCACTGACGGAAAACGAGCGCAGCCCCTTGCGGCCGTTGCGCCCATGGGACTGAAACCAATCCGGTCCTTTTTCGACGATATCCCTGACCCAGTGAAGAGTTTCCATGTTGTGTTCCAGCGTCGGACGGCCGAACAGCCCGACCTGGGCTACATAGGGAGGCCGCAACCGCGGCATGCCGCGTTTCCCCTCTATGGACTCAATCATTGCCGATTCCTCACCGCATATATAGGCGCCTGCGCCGCGCCGCAGATGAAGCCCGGGCAGGGGGCAGGGCGGGGCTTCGCGCAGGGCTTTTAGTTCCGTTTCGAGGATGCGGCGACAACCGGCGTATTCGTCGCGCAGGTATAGAAAAATATCCGCGGCATTTATCGCCCAGGCTGCGATGAGAGCGCCTTCCAGGAACCTGTGCGGATCGGTCTCCAGGTAGTAACGATCCTTGAAGGTGCCGGGTTCACCCTCATCTATGTTTACGGCGATAAGACGGGGCTCGGGCTCCTGTCTCAAAATTTCCCATTTCTTGCCCGCGGGGAAACCCGCGCCGCCCAGGCCGCGCAGGCCTGCCTGGCTGAGTTTCTCCACGATTTCCTCCTGCTGGTGGGTGCCGTTGTGGCACGCCTGCAGCAGTTGGTAGCCGCCGTTACGACGATATTCCTCCAGGTGAACATAGCCTGATGCTTCCGGCAAAGTATCGCCTGCTGCGGCCATCTCGGCGACTGATTCGATATTTGCGTTATCGACCGGTGCCTGGCCTACCACGGCCACGGGTGCGGCGTGACAGCGCCCCACACAGGGCACTCTCTGGACGCGGATATCAGCATCCGCGAATCGCGTCTGCAGCTGTTGTACCAGCGTCCCGGCGCCGAACATGGAGCAGGTGAGGGAATCGCATACTCTGACAGTGAGACTCGGAGGTGCGGATTCATCATCCCGGTGTACGTCGAAATGGTGGTAAAAGGTGGCGACTTCGTAGACTTCAGCGACTGACAGCTTCAATTCTTCCGCCAGCGCTACAACGTGCCGAGCGGAGATGCAGCGGTACTCGTCCTGAATCAGGTGCAGATATTCGACCAGGAGATCGTGCCGCCTGGGCAGGCCCTCCATGAGAGATCGGATTTCATCGAGAGCCCCGGAGTCGACCTGACGCCCCCGCAGTTGACCGCGCTGGCGCCGTGCCGGGATTGCGACCGCCTGGTCCCTCATTTCAGCGGGTTCTCGCCCGCATTCAGGAGTACCAGCAACTCACCGCGCCCGGTGCGTACCGCGTCACCCGCGAACTTGAGCACTTCAGGGCCGTAGTCCTTGAAAAACCTGAATCTTTTGTCCACTACCGTCATTTGTTTGAACATCATACGTAAGAATTCCATCTTCATGGGTCCACAACTGTTAAATGTAGACAGCATATGGGCGGGTTTTTTCCCTACAATTATTGTTCCGCGCTGCATCCGGAATCCCAGGGAGGTACCGGCGGACCCAAGTATGATCAGTGTTCCCGCTATCATTCGGCTGCCCGCAAAATCACCGGCGTTTCCGAATATGACTATGGTGCCCCTGCGCATCTTGTCGCCGGCGCGGTCCCCGGCATTCCCCCTGATTGCGATAAACCCTTCGTTCATGCCATGGGCCTCGCCGGGGCCTGGGCCACCCAGAAAATTACCGGCGTTGCCGGAAAGGTAGATTTTCCCACCGGTCATTCGCGACCCCACATAATCGCCGGCATCGCCTTGAACGATGATATGCCCGCCTGACATCGCATCGCCCAGGTAAACGCCGGCGCGCCCGCGCACCTCCATCAGTCCGCGGCTCATGCCGGCGCCTATTCGAACCAGCCGCTCGGTACATCGTCGCAGGTAGACATGTTCGGCGTTGTCGCCGGTTACTTCGAAGAACTCGGCGGCGGGGATCGAGTGCCGGCCGTATTGCAGGCGTATTTCCCTGCAATACTCCGCCGACAGGCCGGCCAGCCGGTCCGGCGCAAGGGCCGACAAATCCAGCCACGTGGATGGACGCCTGCGCAACGTGAAGGTCAGCGGGCTCATTTTAGAATTTCCCGCAGATGAAAGTGATGGGGGCCCAGCTTTCCGCCATAGTTGCCCGCGCTGATGCGATAAATGCCCTTGGCGGGACCGTAGCTGCACACGGCGATAACGCCAACACGAATTGCCTCGGCGATGGCCTTTTCGTTGAGTCCGTCTATTACAATTTCCAGTACGGACCCGACTTCTTCCGTGAGGCGGGTATCCACCTGGCCTTTAAGGGTGGGACAGAACACCTCATTGGTGGAGGCGGGCAGAAACTTGTACTTTGAACCTACCTTTGACCCGGAGCCAACAATTCCGCCGGGAAAGGTGGTAACGGCGCCGTGCACCGCCCGTATTGCCTCGACCGCCTTTTCGCAGGCGGTCAGGCCGTGCCGGGATGTTTTGGCCATGATCAGAAAATTTCCACCGCCTATGGCGGGGACCACGCCGGTGGTTTCCTCGCACAGGAATTCCCCATGCATAACGGGGATACGCCAGTAACGTATGCCATTGAATTTTTTTGATATTTGATATCCGTCACCGAAATACCGGAGGCTTCGACCCAGGGGTATCATGTCGTCGCTTCGGGTTCCGGCGAAGCATGCGGATGTGGCCGTGGTCATTACTGACTGGCCTACGCGCTTTTGAACCTGCTCAACGAGTCGTTTTCTTGACATGGCAAAAATGATGACGGCGATGCCCGGGCGGCCGTCCGGTGTTTCTTCCGGTGTAAGTTCCCTTTCAATGTCGGCTTCGCAACCGCAGGCGATGACGGAGGAGGCGAACCCGGTCAGGGAATTGGCGGCGCGATAGGCCCATTTCAAGCTCATGGCCGTGATCATCAGGCGCGTGGCCTTCATCGGAAAGGCTTCCGAAAAAGTGTCATCGATTTTGACGCCATTAATCAGCATCAGCTCCGGGAACTCCGGCATTTCTGGTTGATGAGTTCAGGGCGTCCATATCCGCGCAACTCGTCGTCGGTTATTTCAAAATTGCCCATGTTTACGGTCTGATATCGGTCAAAGTAGGGCTTCAGCCGGCGCAATATTCCCTTGTCAAATTCCGGTGCGACCACGTGAGTTGCGCCGTTGCGAAGCGCCACGATTCGCCCGTTGCGGGCGACAAGTTCGCCATCCTTGAAAACATATAAGGGCTTTCCGAACATCCGCTCCTTGTTCTTGTGTTGTTTGTACACGGTAATGTCCGCGGCGGCTCCGACGCCGAGATGCCCGCGATCCTTGAGGCCGAGCGCCCTGGCGGGGCCGGCGCGCGTCATGACTGCGATTTCGTAGAGTGAATATTCGCGCTGAATGCTGTCCAGGGTGCTGGCTTTGCGGGCATCCGGATTGATCGTCTCCAGCATGTCCTGTCTGAACGATTTGTCCATGAGCAGCCGGATCAGATGCGGATACGTTGTGAATGGCGCGCCGTTGGGGTGATCGGTGGTGAGAAATGTTCGCCAGGGATCCTCCGCCAGCAGAAACAGTTCCAACCCGATACACCATTGCAGGGCATTGACAAAATTTCCATCGCGATACCGGAATGGCACGACTCCACAGCCGGCGTCACACTCTATGTCCATGCATACCCATTTGTTGGGGTGAGCGTGTTTTCGGGCGCGGTACTGGAGCATGGTGTCGCCCGAAGCGGTTACCGTCTGGCCGAACATGATCTGCCCGATGTCCATGGAGATATTCCGGTTTTTGTTTACCGCCTCCGCCACGGCGGCGGCGCCGGAGGAGAACTTGCGATCGCCGTCTTTGCCGTAAGAGTGAAATTGAATATGCGTAAAGTGGACCGGCAGGCCATCCACCGCCTTGATGGAATCCAGGGTTGTTTCCAGATTTCCCGGGATACCGAGATTGCAGCCGTGCACGTGCAGGGAGTGGGGCACACCCAGATCGCGTATTGCACGTCCCAGCATCGATAATATGCGGCGCGGTGTTACTCCATAGAATCTGTTGGGTTCATCCAGGTCAAGTCTGCGCTGGTTGAACTTGAAGGCATTGATTCCGCCGGGGTTGACCACCTTGACGGCGATGGCCTTGGATGCCTGTAGTGTCCAGGCGACGTAGTCGTTGATGCGGGCCTGGTCCGCGCCTGCCGCAATCTGTCGAAGCAGGAAATCGTCGTTCCCCAGCAGGGCATAAGCACCAGTGTCAACAATGGGAATATCGGCCATTTCCATGTGCGCCTGGCGGGCGTTTGCGGGCAGCATGGCCGGCTCAAAGCACGCGGTATAGCCCATCTCAGCGTAGCGGTAGCCGGTGATAAAGGTGGATGGCGCGGCCAGCCCGGAACCGGCTCGCGTCAGGCGCGTGCCGGCGCGCGGATATTTCCAATGGTCCTCAGGAAGCAGCATTCGGGCGATGTTGACTTTGCCTCCACCGATGTGGGTATGTATGTCGATTGCCCCGGACATGACGACCGCCCCGGTGATGTCAATGGTCCGGTCGATCCTCGTGGACGCGCGCGGGCGCGCCACGATGCATCCATCGCGTATATAAATGTCACGCACCTTGCCGTTCACGCGGTTGGCCGGGTCGTAAACTTTTCCGCCTTTCAGTCGAACCAGCATGGCCCTAATCCGGATCAGCCGGAACCAACATGTTTCTCGCCAAGACGCCAAGGGATCCAAGATGCTGGATCATTTCGGTTTTCCTGGCGCACTTTGCATCTTGGCGAGAGATTGCATTCAAATTCTTTTTCATCTACGTCAACAGTTCGACAAACAGGCGCTAAATCCGCCTGCGTATGCGATCGAGGACTTCCGCCCCCGGCAGATTGTCACTGGAGCGGAGGGTGCGCAGCGGCAGGCTCACCACGCTGTCCGTGCGAAACAGGTTGCCGTCGTGATCCACGCCGGGGACCCCGGCCGGCAGGTATACCTCGACATCAACGACGTGGCGCCTTGCCGCCCGGCCTACAAGGATTGTCGGAATCTCTGAGGCGTGCGAAGGCCGGGACGGACCGAAACAGGAGAGCCATAGCAACGCGTCCGCGGTTCCGGATTCTGCCATGGACTTGAATTGATACAGCCCCGGATCATATACGACGGTCCCGTCAGGGAAACAGACCGGGGGAGGAAAGCCGGTTTGCCAGGTGCAGACGTTCTGGAAGGACATTCCGCCGTCATTGCCGCCAAGGGACAGGCCGGAGAAACGGGTGGTTTCATTGAGGTGGACCACGATGTCCACGATGTCGCGGACAATCAGTTCGCCGTGATTCGGAGGGAATTGACCGGGCGCCCATACGAATACGCCGTAACGGGCTTTACGCAGTGTTTGCGCGAGATTTTCCAGCGCGGTGAGGCGGCGCCGCGGCATCTGGCGCGAATGCTCCGGGACCCCTCCCTGCAGAATAAGCCGCAATGCCCCGAGAATGTCCGTCAGTTCTCGCATGCTGCATTTCACATTCAGTGGGGGAGGAGCGTCAGCCCGCTGGCCTCCGGCGATATCCAGCTTGTCCCCGATGTATATGATTTGTCTGTCCTTATTTCTAATATTGGTAAGTGTGTGCTGGTCCCACAGGAAGCGTTCGTAGAAGCGGGGAAACTCGTCGACTGCATCGGTGCCGACCATGACCACCAGGTCCGCGCGGTTCTTGACTTCAGCGAGCGTGGTCATCATCCAGCCGTTGCTCTGAAGAACGCTCAAATTGTTCTGCATCGCCGCGCCGTGCATGTGATCAATTGCAGCCCCGCACCGTTCCGCGAGCTCCAGGGCAGAGCGGCAACCGCGTACGTCCGTGCCCATTCCGGCAATAATCGGCTGGCGGCTGTCTCTGAGAATTGCAGCGGCATGCTCCACAGCCCGTTCCAGAGAAACAGGACGGCCATGTATGTGAGGTGGACTGACCGGCCTGTCGGCGGATTCAAATCCACGCACCGCGCGCCGACAACCCTTGTCGCGGACATGAACTTTTCTGCCTTCGCGTTCGACAACGAGATCGTCGCAAAGCAGACTGCAGAAAGGGCAGACTACCTTTCGAAGAGTTGCTTTACTGCCTGACGCCATGGTCAACGCCTGCTCCAGTGCGAGGAACCGGCGGTGTCAGAGAGTGGGAGAGGAAGAGTGGGTCGATCCTGGCGGGTACGAGTGGCCCGGCAGTGCAGACAGGCGGCCGAAGCTACTCCAGCAGATCCAACATCTCACTGACCAAAGTGAATTTCTCTCTGGGTTTTCCCAGCGGCCGTCCTCGTTCAATTTCGGCCTGATCGATGATCTTCCAGTCGTCAAAACTGACATAGCGGATGCCCCGTTCATTTAGAAGTTGAGAAATGCCTTCAGCACCACGCTTTCCCTTGTCGGACGGCCAGTCGGCCGCATCCTTCAACAGTGAATTTATGGTAGCGACACTGTCCGCCCGATTTGTGCCGATAATACCAGTCGGCCCCCGCTTTATCCAACCTGCGGTATATAGCCCCGGTACGGGAGAATCGTCGTCCAGCACCCGCCCCTCATCATTTGGTATGACCCCCCGGCGTTCGTCAAACGGCACGCCCGCTATGGCAACACCGTGATAACCGATGCTGCGAAATAACAGGCCGGTTTGCAGTGCCAGGGTTTCACCGGTACCGCGCGCCGACTGCCGGAAAGCCTCTCCTGAAAGCTTGTTGCGCTCAAGGATCACCTTCTCGATTCGCGCGCCGCCCTGGAATTCCCGCGGGCTTTTCATGAATGTGAACACGATCCGCCGGGGTTTCCCGCCGGGTGGTCGTGCCGAAAATTCCTGGAAAAGCTTATACACTTTTAGCGCCCCGGCATTGGATTTCTCGGCCAGTTCGGCCTCACTTTCCGGGTTCAGC
>CAZNWR010000019.1:0-18011 GCA_964576645.1 uncultured Enterobacteriaceae bacterium
TCACACCTGTCGTGGTATCAGCTCACCATCGAACCCAATACCTGGTTTCATCATCATCGTCCGGATCTGCCGGATGACGACCTGATTTGGGAAACGGCGGAACGCGGTCGGGCGTTGCTGGAGAACTCGGGTTTCCATCGCTACGAAATCTCCGCTTACGCGCGCGATGGCCGGCGTTGTCGTCACAACCTCAATTACTGGTTGTTCGGCGACTACCTGGGAATCGGCGCGGGCGCCCACGGCAAGATCTCCGGCGCCGCCGGCAATTCAATCAGGCGCTACGCCCGGCACCGCCTGCCGGATCGTTACATGGCGCTGGCCGGTACCCCCGCGGTGCGCGTCGGGTCACGCGACTTGAATGACGAGGACCGGGTGCTGGAATTCACCTTGAACGCCTGCCGCCTGGTGGACGGCTTTCCACTGGCCTTGTTCAGCGAACGCACCGGTCTCGGGCCCGACCTGCTCGAGCCGGGTCTGGCAACGGCCCGCACCCGGGGATTGGTGCGGGTGGACGGCGGCATGGTGCGGCCCACCGGCGCTGGCCTGCAGTTTCTCAATGATCTTCTGCAGTTGTTTCTGCCGCGGGAAAGCAGTGAAGCCGCCGCGCGGCATGGTCCGGAGGCGGCGTGAAAACAGCGCCCGCCGCCGCCCGCCGCATGTTCAGAAATCTTGCCGTTACGGTCGGTGCGGGGCAGGCGCTGGCCATTCACCTGAGCTACTTGCTGGCGGCGCGCATGGGACACGTAGGGTGGTGCGTACCCTACTGGGAAAACTGTTCATCCATCAGCGCCACCGGGCGGCACATGCCCGAAGCCCTGCTGTTCAAGGTGACCATGTTTCCCCTGGAGGTATGCACCATGCTTTATTGGCGAACCGCCGGGGAAGTGCTTGGCGCGAACGCGGCGGCGGGCGTCGGCAACCGGAACATGGTGCGGCTCGGCATATCCGCAGCCGTCTTTCTTATTATTTATACGGCGCTGCTCGGGATCGGCGGCGACGTGCAGCGTCAGTTGCGCCACGATGCCGTGGTGCTCTCCTTTGCCCTGACCTACCTGGCGCAATTGCTGTTCACCCGCGACGCAATAGCCGCGGGCGATCATCTCTATTCGCTCCAGGCCCGCTGGTTGCTGGTGCTGTTGTCCGTGGCCGCCCTGGCAACCGGTATCGGCAACGTGCTGACGCAGGTTTGGTATTCCGGTTACCATCGAATCGACAATGCCATCGAGTGGAACCTGGCGCTGCTGTTGAACAGTTACTTTCTGGCGACAGCCCTGATCCGGTGTGAATTAAAGATGCAGGGACAACCTGGATGAATGCGCGAAAGCGAGCTGACCCGCATTCACCCATGCGTGCCATGGTCATGCATGGCGCCGGCCGGCCGCTTGCACTGGAGCAGGTGGCGCGGCCGGTGCCGGGTCCCGACGACGTACTGGTGCGCGTGGCGGCCTGCGCCGTGTGCCGGACGGATCTGCACGTGATCGACGGCGATTTGAAACAACCCAAACTGCCCTTGATACCGGGTCACGAGATCATCGGCACCGTGGTGGAGCGGGGCGTGAATGTACGGCGGTTCGAGGCCGGCGACACGGTGGGAATTCCCTGGCTCGGCCGCACCTGCGGCAGTTGTCATTTCTGCGCGCAGGGGCGGGAGAACCTTTGCGATGCGGCCGCATTTACCGGTTACCAGATAGACGGCGGCTACGCGGAATTCTGCATCGCGGACCAGAACTTCGCGTTCGCCATACCGGCGGACATGGTGCCGGTGAATGCGGCGCCGCTCATGTGCGCGGGTCTCATCGGTTACCGGTCGCTGCGCATGGCGGGCGCGGCGACGCACCTGGGCGTCTACGGATTCGGTGCCGCCGCCCATATCGTGACGCAACTGGCGGTTCACGAGGGGCGCAAGATATATGCGTTCACCCGAGAAGGAGACAGCGAAGCCCAGGATTTTGCGCGCGACCTGGGCGCCGTTTGGGCGGGCGCGTCCGGCGAGGCGCCGCCGCGGCCGCTGGAGGCAGCCATTCTTTATGCGCCGATCGGTTCGCTGGTGCCCGCAGCCCTGCGCGCGGTGGAAAAGGGCGGCACGGTGGTCTGCGCCGGCATACACATGAGCGACATTCCTTCTTTTCCTTACTCCATCCTGTGGGGGGAAAGGGTGGTGCGGTCAGTGGCCAATCTTACCCGTCGCGACGGCGAGGAATTTCTGCAGATCGCGCCCCGGGTTCCCATACGCACGGAAGTGGAGGTGCATCCGTTGGAAGACGCCAACCTTGCGCTGGAGCGCCTGCGCCGCGGCGACTTCCGCGGCGCCGCGGTCCTGAGAATTGATGATGCGCAGCGTCAGTGAAGTCATCCGCTCGCGCCGCAGCGTGAACCGGTTCGTGCCGGACGAATGCCCTCCCGCCGAACTGATCCGCGAGGCGATAGAGCATGCCGTGTGGGCGCCCAACCACCACCTGAGCCAGCCCTGGCGTTTTTACCTGCTGGGCCGGCAGACCGCGGAGCGCATCTGCCTGTGCAACGCCGAGCTGGTGCGTGCGCACCAGGGCGACAAGGCGGTGGAAATCAAGCTGCGGCGCTGGCGCGCCGTGCCCGGCTGGCTGCTTTTGACCTGCGTTGAAAGTACGGACGAACTGCGGCGGCGCGAGGATTTTGCTGCCTGTTGTTGCGCTGCCCAGAACATGATGCTGTTTCTCTGGGACCACGGAGTGGGCGTGAAATGGACGACCGGCCAGGTGACCCGCGATGATGGCTTCTACGACATCGTCGGTATATCCCGCGAGGAAGAGAAGGTGGTGGGTCTGTTCTGGTACGGCGTGCCGGACGAAGCACCGGTATCGACGCGCCGGCCCGCCGAAACCGTCATCTTCGAACGGCCGTGAGGGCACGCCACCCTGGAACCGCCGCCTGACATCGTCGTCATTCTGGCGAATGCCAGAATCCAGTAAATAAAGTGCGCCTTTGGCGCACGTTAAATTGACTGGATCCCGGACGCATTGCGTCCAGGATGACGATATTGTGAAGCTGCCGCCGGTTGTTTCCTTCGTCATTCTGGCCGAACGGCCAGAATCCAGTAGATCAAACTGTCCGCGAAGCGGACACATTGAATTTACCGGGACCTGGTCGTTGCGCTCCCGGGATAAACTTTCACGGCAGCAATTCAGAGCGGATCGCGTCCGTATCGGCACGCACCAGATTCTTGTGCACCTCCCTGGTGACGCGGCGCGCCGCTTCCGGCGTGAGGTGCTGTCTCAGCAACCCGAGGAATTCCGGTGCGGCGACCAGCACCAGGCGGTCGTATTTCTTCGCGGTTCGGCCCTGCTCAATCAGGTGGCAGATTTGGTGAGCGAATTCCACTTCTCCCTGCTTCTTGGCGCTGACTCGGGGCTCCTTGGCGTGGCGGCCCGCACCGCGGCTGTCGAAGGTGCGGCCGTGATCGTCGGAGGTTAATTCGCGTTCCGGCGCCCGCGCCACTGGATTAAGCAGATCCTCCAGTTCGTCGAGATCGGCGCCTGGATTCTGCTGCAGGAATATGCGCGCGCGCCCGGCTTCGGCGGCCACGACCCATGTTCTGCTGGCGTTTTGCATATACGTATCTTCCTAAACTTCGGTTAATATTTGCCAGTATTTCAGGGCCCACCCCTCGGCGGTTTGATCCGGGTCAACCGGGAGCAGGACAGGGGCCGGAGCATGCTCGCCGGCCCCTGTTAATTGATTGAAATTGCACTTTCCTGTAATGAACTGAGCGACGATATGCCATGATTTGCTTTGCTGGTACCTTTTATGGCATTCACGAACATTTCCTTGTGGATGGGTGTTCCGACTTCTGAAACCCACGCCATGCTCTGGATTATTCGTGAACTTCGACCTGGGTGGCGGACGGGTCCTGTCATTCGGCAACCGGCCGCCAGCCGCTAGGTCTCATCCCTCTCCAGCCACTTCTCGACGGCCGGCGGCCGCCACTCGTCCAGGCGCGCCAGCAGGCTTTCCGCCCGGTTCTCCACCACCAGCATGGCGCGGTGTTCGGAGCGGATAAAGCCTTCCGCCACGGCATGGTCCAGAAATCCGCGCAGGGGATCGTAGTAGCTTGCAACGTTGAGCAGTCCGCATGGCTTGGCGTGCAGACCCAGTTGGGTCCAGGTAAGCACTTCGAATAATTCCTCCAGCGTGCCGAGGCCGCCGGGCAGGGCGATGAAGGCATCCGAGCGATCGGCCATGAGCGCCTTGCGTTCGTGCATGGACTTGACCACGTGCAGTTCCGTCAGGCCCTCGTGGGCGACTTCCTTCCTGTGCAGGTGCCTGGGCAGGACGCCCACCACCCGGCCGCCCGCCGCCAGCACGGCGTCGGCCAGTATTCCCATGAGACCGACGCTGCCGCCGCCGTAAATCAAGGTCAGGCCGCGCGCCGCCAGTGTATGCGCCAGGTCGCGTGCGGCGTCGGCGTAGGCCGCCTGCGCCCCAGCGTTGGCCCCGCAGTAGACGCAAACCGATTGCATGGACCTGGCTACGGTACGACCTCCACTTGCTGAATCGTGATCAGTCTGTGTGGACTCATTTGCCGCAGCGTGGGAAGGATGCGCTCGATGTTTTCGGTTTTATCGACAAACTGCACCACCAGCGGCAGTTTACCGCCGGCGTCCACCAGGGAGGTGCTGTGCACACCGTGGGCGCCGGTGAACCCGGCCACGCCATGTACCACGGTACCGCCCGACATCCCCTCGCGGAACAGCATTTCGAGAATTTCCAGGTGCAGGGGACGGTGTTTCCACTCGTCCCCTTCATTAATGTAGACCGATACCAGTTGCCAAGCCTGTGAGCTCATTATGTCAGCCACCGCGCCAGGGTCATCCCCGCGAATACCGCGATCAGGGCGAGGACGTTGTTGAGAAGAAAATTACCCACTGCGTCCGTCCAATGGCCTTGCTCCATCAGCCGTACGGTTTCGAAAGCATAACTGGAAAACGTGGTATATGCGCCGCAAAAGCCCACGGCTATCAGCAGGCGCAGGCTCGGGTCGCTGATCACCCGTTCCGTGGTCCACACCAGGAAAGCGCCGATAATGAAGCTGCCGGTGACATTGGCAACGAGCGTGCCCCAGGGCAGGGCCGGATCCAGGTTGCGCGCCATCCAGGTGCTGACCAGGTAGCGCGCATTGGCGCCCAGGAACCCGCCCAGGCCGATGAGGAGCGCTTCATTCATAACTCAGATCCCGTCGGCATCGGGGTATGTCGCGTAGGCTCTGGTCGGTGAAATGCGTCCGTTCATTCTGTATCTGATTATCCCACTGAAGGATTGCCTTGGCCATCTCGCCATGGCTCCGGGGCAATTTACAATGTTTGCGCAGTTCAGTTAAACTCCCTGCCAGTGGGAGATGGCATTCCTCCCGGGATAAATAAACCGCCGCAAGGTTAATGATGCCTACGTGACGCGCCGAACAAGGGCGGGCCCGTAGGCTTTTTTTACGCCCCCCGATCGGCGCATGGATGCGCATAGTAAAGTCTGAAATCAGGAGTGTCCCGGCATGATCGACCGGTTTCTATTCAACCTGATCCAGGTGCTTGTCGTTATGGGGTTCGCGCCGCTCGCGGCCGGCGTTTTGGCGCGCCTGAAGGAAATGGTCCAGTCCAGGCGCGGTCCCAGCGTCTTTCAGCCCTACCGCGATCTCTGGAAACTGTTCCACAAGGACGAGATCGTTTCCGAAGACAGTTCCTGGATCTTCCGGTTCACGCCGTACCTGGTATTCGTCACGCCGATCTTCGTGACCCTGCTGATCCCGGTATTGACGGACTACCCGCTGTTCTTCGCATTCATGGGTGACATGCTCGGCGCCGGTTTCGTGCTGGCATTGGGCGGCTTCTTCGCCACGCTGGCCGCGGTCGATACCGGCAATCCCTACGGCCCCACCGGGGCCAGCCGTACGCGCATGGTAGGGTTCCTGGCCGAGCCGGTATTCATGATTGTGTTTTTCACCGTTTCGTTCGTGGCCGGGTCCACCATCCCCTACATCGTCCAGCACAAGTGGGTGACGCCGCTGGCGAATTTCTTCGCGCCGTCGCATGTCCTGCTGGTGCTGGCGTTCCTCATGCTCATTCTTGCCGAAGGCGGGCGCATTCCGGTGGATAACCCGAGCGGGCATTTCGAGCTGGCCATGATCGACGAGTCCAAGTCCCTGGAGTATTCGGGCAGCGGCCTTGCATTGATGAAGTGGGGCGGCCATATGAAGATGTTCGTGCTGTTGTGTGTTTTTCTCAACGTTCTCGTTTCGCCGTGGGGACTTGCACACACGACGGCCGTCAGCGCGGTGCTTCTGGCCATCCCCCTGGTGCTGCTCAAGATATTCGCGGCGCTGCTGGTGCTCGTCATTATCGAATCGTCTCTGGCCAAGCTGCGCCTGTTCCGGATCGCGGAATTTATGGGCGCGGCGTTCATCACCTCGGTGGCGGCGATGATCACGCAGGTGTTCATCAGGTGATCCATGGGATGATCTGAATGTCGAACCAGATGCTGACAAATCTGAACGCCCTGGCTTGCGGATTGTTTCTGCTCACGGCATTCGGCATCGTCGCCATGCGCCAGGCGCGCGCCTGCCTGCGCCTGTTCATTCTCCAGTCGCTGCTGCTGGCCGCCTCGGCGGCGCTGCTGGGCCTGCGCTTCGATGCGCACCATCTCTACGGCGTGGCCCTGGTGAATCTCATCAGCAAGCCGATCATCGTGCCATGGCTGCTTAGCAGAACGGCGCCGGCGGAAATCTACACGCGCCGCGAGATAGACCAGGTCCTGAACATTCCCACGGCGCTCCTCATTGCGCTGGCGCTGGCCGTGGCCGCGTATTTCCTCGCTGTTCCCCTGGGCGACGCCGTCGCCCCCGCCTACCGCGGCCCGAATATTCCCATCGGCATCGCCGGATTGCTCCTGGGCGCGTTCACGCTGACTGTGAGACGCGAAGCGATGCCGCTGCTCATCGGCCTGCTGGCCATGGAAAACGGCGCGTTCCTGGCGGGCATTGCCATGGCGCGCGACCTGCCGATCCTGGTTGAACTCGCCATCGCCACCGACGGCCTGGTGATCGTGCTGATCGTGGGCGTGCTGGTGCGCGCGGTGGAACAGCACGCGGGCACCACCACCGTGGGAGAACTGGCCAGCCTGCGCGAGGGATCCGCGGCGGCCACGCCCCGGGAGGTTTCGCCATGAACCCGGTGGTAATTCTTTTTCCACCGCTGATCGCCGCAACCCTGGCCTGCATGCCGGTAAAACGATCCTGGGCGCCGGCCGCGACGGTGATTTCGTCCCTGGCCGTGCTGGTCCTGGCCGGTCGCATGGCGTGGACAGCGGCTGCCGGCGGTTCGGTCACGGCAACCCTGGGACCGCACTGGCACCACTGGATTGCGGTTGATGGTCTGAGCGCATTGATCCTTTTCCTGATCGCGCTGGTCGCCGCCAATGCCGCCATTTACTCGGTGGGTTACCTGGCGCATGGCAAGCCGGCGCCAGGCAAGGTGCGCTTGTATCACGTGAACTTCAATCTGTTCGTGTTTTCCATGCTCGGCATCCCGTTGGCGGCCAACCCGACGCTGGTCTGGATCCTGGTGGAATTAACGACGCTTTGTTCGGCGTTGCTCGTAACCTTTGAAAATACCCGCGAGGCGCTGGAAGCGGCCTGGAAGTATGTGGTGCTCTCGCTCATGGGCGCCGGCATCGCGCTGTTCGGCTTCCTGGTCCTGTTCGCGGCTTTGCATACCGCGGGGGGAGGGGCATTTACCTGGACCCGGCTGGCACAGGCGGCGCCCGCCATGCCGCCGGTTCTGATGGAGACCGCGTTCCTGTTGATCCTGATCGGTCTCGGCACCAAGGTGGGACTGGTGCCCATGCATACCTGGCTGCCGGACGCCCACAGCCAGGCTCCCTCGCCGGTGTGCGCGCTGCTTTCCGGCATCGAAACCACGTCCATCCTCTACGTCATCCTGCGATTGTTTCCGATAATGCAATCGGTGCCGGGCGCCCACGCCCAGGACTGGGCACTGGTCCTTGGCCTGATATCCGTGGGTAGTGCTGCCTTTCTCCTGCTCCAGGTGCGGGATTACAAGCGCCTGTTCGCGTTTTCCACCGTAGAACACATGGGCATCATTCTCACGGCCATTGGTCTCGGGGCATCGGCCGCGGACTACGGCGCCATGCAGCAGATAGTGAATCACTCCGTCACCAAGTCGTTCTGTTTCTTCGCCGCCGGCGCCGTGGTGCTGGTCGTGGGCACGCGGGAGATCGCGGCGGTGCGTGATTTGATCCGCCGCGCGCCGGTTGCCGGCGCCGCGCTCATCTTCGGCGGTCTCGCGATTACCGGCGCGCCGCCGTTCGCGCTGTTCCTGAGCGAATTCGCCATTCTCAGAGCAGGGCTGATGCAGGGGCACTATGTCGTCACCGGGCTTCTCGCGGTGTTCATCGTGGTGGCGTTCTTCGGCGTGATGGCTCACCTGAATCGCATGGTGTTCGGTGCGCCTGCGCCGGCGCACCGGCACGATCCGCCTGAGACGGTCCGCCTGCCGTTCAGTTGTGGGCTGACGCTGCTGCTTGCCGCCGTGCCGGTGTTGGTGCTGGGCCTCTACATTCCGGGGCCGCTTCACCAATTGATGGCACTTGCTGCCCGGGCATTGAGCAGGTGAGAGCATGGTGAACCGCGTTGACCTGAAGGCGCATGTCGAACGGACCTGGTCCGGAAAGGTGCGCTGGCACGGCGATGATCAGCGTCCTGTCGAGTTGGTTTGCGTTCATGCCGTGCTCGCGGATCTGTGCCGTTACCTGTTCCTGGAGTGCGGACTGGGGTTCGCCGGATTGGTGGTCGAGGAAGGATCCGATGAGTGGAAGTTGCGCTACGTATTTTACGGCGATGGGCAGCCGGGCTGGATCCACGTACTGGTCAGCGCGCCGCTGGACTCGCCGGTGTTTCCGAGCATCGTTATCGACGCGGAGGTGCGCGCCGCGGACTGGCATGAGCGCGAAGCCGAGGACATGTACGGCATACGTTTTAGCGGCCACCCACGGCTGGGCGATTTCGTGCTTCATGACGATGCCTGGCAGGAGGGTGTTGAACCCATGCGCCGCGGTTTCGATGCGGAGGCGGCATTTCGAAACCGGCAGCCGGATACCGGCTGGCGGCCACGCCGCATCGTGCATGAGCCGGGCGCGTTTGCGATGCCGGTCGGCCCGAAATTTTCAGGCGTGACGGAATCGGTTCATTTTCTCCTGGAAACCGTGGGCGAAGACGTCATCCGTTCCTGGACCCGGCTGTTCTACAAGTGGCGCGCGGTGGAGAAGATCGCCGAGGGAAAAACCGCCGAGGACGCGCTTCTGCTGGCGGAACGGTTCGCCGCCACGACCGCGTTTGCGCACGGGCTTGCATTCTGCCAGGCGGTGGAAACCCTGTCCCGCGCCGCGGTGCCGGACCGGGCCCGGGCCCTGCGCGTGTTCCTGGCGGAACTGGAGCGGCTGCGCCAGCACTGCGGCGCCATCCACGAGATTTGCGAATCCACGGCGCTGGCGGTCGCCGCCAGCCAGGCCGCCATCCTCGAGGAGCAGGTGTTGCGGATCTGCGGCGCACTCGCGGGTCATCGCTACCTGTTCGGGCTGCTGGCGCCGGGCGGCCTGCAGACCGACCTGTCCACCGCCGCCTGTGCCGAAGCGCTCGACCGCTGCGAACGCGTTTTGCGGGAAATGAACGATCTGGAACGGCGCCTGACCGTGTCCAGCAGCTTCCTGGACCGGCTCGAGCGCATGGGCGTTATCTGGCCGCGCACGGCGCTGCGGTACAGCCTGGTGGGTCCGGTGGCGCGCGGGTCCGCACTGGTTCGTGACCTGCGCCGGGCGCAGCCCTATTGCGGCTACGCATCGTATGAATTCGACATCCCCGGCGAGCAGGAAGGAGATGGCTATGCGCGCCTGCGCGTCCTGTTCGAGGAAGCACGCCAGTCGGTGCGGATCATGAGGCAGGTTGTCCCGGCGCTGACCGAGGGCGATGTCCTGGCGCAGCCGGCGCTGTGCGCGGGCGCGGCGCTCGGTTGGGTCGAGACGCCGCGCGGCGGGACGTTTCACTGGGTCAGGCTGGATGAGGCCGGGCGGGTTTCGCGTTACCACGCGGTCACGCCGTCTTTCATCAACTGGCACAGCTTTCACCTGGCCGCGGAAAAGTTCGCGTTCCAGGATTTCCCGATCATTCTCTCCACCTTCGATCTGTCGGTGGCCGAAAACGATCGCTGACGGAGACCGGCGACAGCGCAAATACCGATGAGTCAATGGATCTATAAAGGTATCCGCACCGGCATCAAGACCACGCGCTATCCCGCGCGGGCCGATACCTCTCCCGGCATCAGTCCCGGGCTGCCGGCGGGCGGCGCGGCCGGCGCGGACGCGACCGCCATCGTGGAGCGTTGTCCCACCCATGCCTTGCACGGCGACGATGGAACGGTGTCGGTGGATTATCGCCGCTGCATTCACTGTTACCGCTGCGTGCGGGGACTGGACCGCCCGCTGGACTGGCGCGATGGCTATGAATGGGCCGGTGCGGGGAACAACCCGCGGGACCAATTCGATCCGGCGTTTCGGCGTTCCATCCATGTCCTCGTGGTGGATGCCGGCGATTGCGGTGCCTGCCTGAACGAAGTCAGGCAGCTCAACAACCCCTATTACAACATGCACCGTCTGGGCTTCTTCATTACGCCCGCGCCGCGCCATGCCGACGTGCTCCTGGTGGTGGGGCCGGTCACCGACCACATGCGCGTGCCGTTGAAGAAAGCATTCGACGCCATGCCGGGACCGAAGCGGGTCGTCGCCGCCGGCGCCTGTGCCCTGTCCGGCGGCGTGTTCGCCGACAGTTTCGTCTGCGCCGCGGGAGTCGCCGAAGTGCTGCCCGTAGATGTGCAGGTGCCCGGCCACCCGCCGCCGCCGCTCGCCATCCTGCACGGCCTGCTGGTGGCGGTCGGGCGCCGGCCGCCGGTGCCGCTGGAGTCCTGACGAACATGAGCAGCCTGTTCCTGGTCTATGTCTTTCTCGCTGCCTGCGGCGCGGGCGTTGTGCTCGCCCTTGCGCTGCCCGCGCGCCGGTCCGGTGCCGTGCTGGCGTGGCTGGGAAGCCTGGTTGCGATCACGGCCGTGCTGGCCGGTGCCGGCGCCTTGCTGGGCGGCGACGTGTTCGCCCGGATGCTGTGGTCGCTGCCGCAACTGGGAACGCTCAGCCTGCGGCTGGATGCGTTGTCGGCGGTGTTTGTATTCGTCACCGGGTTGGTGCTGCTGCCTGCCTCCATCTACGCCGGATGCGAACTGAACGACGGGTCGCTGCAGGGCCGCGAACGTCCGTTTACCGTCATGCTGTTCGCCCTGTATGCGTCGATCCTGTTAATCCTCCTGGCGGGCGACGCGCTGATGTTTCTGCTCGCCTGGGAAATCATGTCCATCCTCTGCTACCTGTTGCTGATGTGTGGATCCGACAGTGCGGACAGCGCGACCTCCGGTTCCGCTTACCTGCTGCTGGCCATGGGCGAGGCCGGCACCGTCGCGTGCGCGATCGGATTTCTGCTGCTGGCGCAGACGGGTGGCTCGCTGGAGTTCGGCGCGCTGAGGCTGGCCGCGCCGGGCCTCGGGTCCGCGGCGCGCTGGGCGGTTTTTCTGCTTACCTTCTTCGGATTCGGCATCAAGGCCGGGCTGGTGCCGGTGAACTCGTGGCTGCAGCGCGCCTACACCGCGGCGCCGCGTCCGTTCGCGCCGGTGCTCGCCGGCGCCACCCTGAACCTTGGACTGTACGGAATTGTCAGGGTGAACGCCGATCTTATGCCGTCGCTGCATCCGGGACCGGGCCTGGTGATGCTGGTGGTGGGCACGGCCTCCGCGCTCATCGGCATTCTCTACGCCACCACGGAAAACGATCTCAAGTCCATGCTGGCCCACAGTTCCATCGAAAATGTCGGCATCGTGGTGGCCGGCTTCGGCGCCGGGTCGGTATTTTTCGCAACGGCACACCCGGTGCCGGCCGCCATTGCATTCGCCGCCGCCCTGTACCACCTGCTCAACCATTCCCTGTACAAGACGCTGCTGTTCGTGGGCGTCGGATCCGTAGAAAGCCGTACCGGCACGCGCGACATGGACAACTTGGGCGGCCTGATCCGGTGGATGCCGCTGACCGCGGCGCTGTTTCTGGTGGGTTCGCTTTCAATCGCCGGCTTGCCGCCGTTCAACGGTTTCGTCAGCGAATGGCTCACCCTTCAGGCGATGCTGCGTTCATCGGTATTGTCCGCCACCGGGATCAAGATCGTATTCGCCCTGTGCGGCGCCGGGCTGGCGCTGACCGCGGCCCTGGCAGTGACCTGCTTCGTCAAGGTGTTCGCCATGAGCTTCCTGGGGGTGCGGCGGCTGGAACCGGGCCGGGCCGTTGCGGAAACAGGCCGCCCTGCGCTCGCGGCCATGGCCATACTCGCCGTGCTGTGCCTGCTTTTCGGCGTGCTGCCCACCTACGTGTTGCCGGCGCTGGATCCGGCGTCCATGCAACTGGCCGGGACCGGCGCCTCGGCGGTGCTGGTGCCGCCGTTCTTCGGGGCACCGGCGGGGCATGCCGCGTTGCCGCCCGCGTTTGTCGCGGACTTTCACAAGCTCGGTGCACAAGTGGGCCAGGGCCTGTTGCCGGGCCGGGGCCTGGTGGTGCTGCACCGGGGCGGTGCCGGCAACCCGGTGGTGTTCGCCATGTCCACCGCCTACATGCTGGCGACCCTGGGCGTGCTGCTAGGACTGACCTGGTTGTTGCGTCGATGGCTGGCGCGGGGCCGGCGGCTGCAGCGGCGCGAGCGCTGGGACGGCGGCGTGCGGCGGCTGCTGCCGGAGATGACCTACACGGCGACCGGATTTTCCAACCCGGTGCGCGTGATCTTCGATGCCATATTCCGGCCCACCACGGTGGAGGACACCAGCGATACCGTAGCCGAACATTTCCGCATGGCCATCCGCCGGGAGAAGCAGCGCGTGCACCTGGTCGACCGGCTGGTGTTCCGGCCGGTCCGGTCACTGACCCTGCTGTCGGCCAGAGTGCTGGCGGTGATGCACCATGGACGCATCAACGCTTACGTGACTTATGCGTTCCTCGCCCTGTTGATCGCCTTCGGCGTCCTGGCCGTATCCTGACGCGCGCGGCGTGAATCGCCGCGGTCAAAGCAGGCGCAGGGTAGAATGGAGTTTTTGAACCGCGACCTGCGCCACTGAGAAATGAAGATATCCATCTATCAGGTTGATGCCTTTAGCCGCCGGGTCTTCGGCGGCAATCCCGCGGCCGTCGTTATTCTCGACGAATGGCTGCCGGATGAACGGTTGCAGGCGATCGCCATGGAAAACAACCTGTCCGAAACGGCATACCTGGTCGGCAGCGGCAACGAGTATGAACTTCGCTGGTTCACGCCCGCCGTTGAAGTGGACCTGTGCGGTCATGCCACGCTGGCCAGCGCCCACGTGCTGTTCGAACACGGTTACGCGTCCGATCCGGAGATCGTGTTTCACTACCAGGGCGGTCTGTTGAAGGTGCGCAGGGAGGGGGAGTTGCTGGCCATGACTTTCCCGGCGCGGCCACCGGAGCCGGCCGCGGCCGATGAAATCCTGGCGGCGGCCCTGGGCCACAGTCCCGTGGAGGTTCTGCGGTCGCGGGATATCCTCGCCGTCTACGACAGTGAGTCGCAGGTCCGGGCGCTGCGTCCTGATTTCACTGCCCTGGCGTGCCTGGATACCCTCGGCGTGATTGCCTCCGCGCCGGGCGACGACTGCGATTTTGTTTCCCGTTTCTTTGCGCCGCGGGCGGGAGTAAACGAAGACCCGGTTACCGGCTCGGCCCATTGCACGCTGATCCCTTACTGGAGCCGACGGCTGGAAAAAGCAGAGCTGCACGCACGCCAGGTTTCCAGCCGCGGCGGCGAGTTGTTCTGCGTGGACCAGGGGGAAACCGTGCAGATCGCCGGCTACGCGGTGGAATACCTGCAGGGATCGATCTCTATTTGAAAGGCTGTTCGTACCAGTGCCGCGTCCTGCGTACGATGGCCACCACCGACAGCATCACCGGCACCTCCACCAGCACCCCGACCACGGTGGCCAGGGCGGCCCCGGACTCGAAGCCGAACAGGCTGATGGCCGCGGCCACCGCCAGCTCGAAGAAGTTGCTGGCGCCGATGAGGCTGGAAGGGCCGGCCACGCACCATTCCTCTCCCAGGCGCCGGTTCAGCCAGTAGGCCAGGCCGGCGTTGAAATAGACCTGCACCAGGATCGGCGCCGCCAGCATCGCGATCACCAGGGGCTGGCGGATGATCTGCGGTCCCTGGAAACCGAACAGCAGGACCAGCGTGAGCAGCAATGCGGTGAGCGATACCGGGGCGAGCGTCTTCAGCGTGCGGTCCAGCGCCGGCTGGCCGCCGGCGCGCAGCCGCGCGGCGCGCCAGGCTTGGGCGATGGCGAACGGCACCACGATATAAAGCACCACCGAAAGGACCAGCGTGCTCCATGGTACCGAAATGGACGACAGGCCCAGCAGCAACCCCACGACCGGCGCGAACGCCACCACCATGATCGAATCGTTGAGCGCCACCTGGCTCAGGGTGAAGTTGGGCTCGCCATCCACCAGGTGCGACCAGACGAATACCATGGCCGTACACGGCGCCCCGGCGAGAATGATGAGGCCGGCCACGTAACCGTCGAGCTGCTCCGCCGGCAGCCACGGCCGGAACAGGTGGCGGATGAACAGCCAGGCCAACAGCGCCATGGAAAACGGCTTGACCAGCCAGTTCACGCCCACTGTGGAGACGATGCCGCGCCAGTGCCGGCCCACGTTCCGAAGCGCCGCCGGATCGACTTTCAGCAGCATGGGAATGATCATCAGCCATACCAGCGCCGCCACCGGCAGGTTGACCTGCGCCACCGTGAGATTGCCCAGTGCGTGAAACAAACCCGGTACGACCTGGCCGAGTCCGATCCCGGCAAGGATGCAAAGCGCCACCCAGCCGCTGAGCCAGCGCTCGAACGGCCCCAGCCGCGCACTGCCGGACTGCTTTGCCGCAGCCATGTCGTTCATGCGTTCGTGTCCTTGTCCAAGTCGATGCCCATGTTGCCGATCTCCGCAACTTTGCGCTCGGCCTCGTCGCGGTTCAACTCCCGGTGATGCAAGGCCAGGAACAGGCGGATGCGCCGCTCCAGGATTCGGAACGCGTCCCGGAAGGCGAGCATGCGCATCGATTCGGAGCCGGTCACCGCGGCCGGATCCGCCACGCCCCAGTGGGCGGTAATGGGGTGACCCGGCCAAATGGGGCACATCTCGCCCGCCGCGGCATCGCACACCGTGAACACGAAATCCATGTGCGGCGCACCGGGCGCGGCGAATTCATCCCAACTCTTGGAGCGCAAGCCTTCCACCGGCATCTCCATCTGCCGCAGCAGGTCGATCGCCATGGGATGCACCTCGCCCCTGGGATGGGAGCCGGCGCTCCAGCCTCGGAACAGCCCTTTGCCCCAGTGATTCAGAATCGACTCCGCCATCACGCTGCGGGCGGAGTTCCCGGTGCAGAGAAACAGAACGTTATAAGTATGCTCCGTCATGGTTGATGGCCGGCAGGGGAAGTCAGCGTTGGCATTTCGGATCGTTGCGCGCGGTTCAGGCGGATTTCTTCCGGGCGCGCGGCTGCGCGGGCGTGCAGACCATGCGTCCGCCACAGCAGTTGTCGGTGAGGTAACCCAGCAAGTCGGTCATCACCGAGAAATCCGCGGCGTAAATAATTTTACGACTGGCGCGGCGTTTCACGGCCAGTCCCGCGCGCACCAGCGCCTGGGTATGGAAAGTGAGCGAGGAGGGCGGCACGCCGAGCCGGTCGGCGATGACCCCGGCCGGCATTCCCTCCGGCCCCGCCTGCACCAGCATGCGGTACACCGCCAGCCGGTGTTCGTGGGCCAGCGCGGCCAAGGAACTGAGAGCCTGCTTAGTCTTCATATTTTGATATTTCGACGAATATCGAAATATACACGTAATCCGGCGCCAGAGTCAAGAAAAGCTGCGCCAGCCTTGAGAGCGGAAAAAGCTTGATCTTACCGGTGGACCGGAGAAAGAGTTATATCGCCTCCGGCGCCATTACCACGCGGAGGCGCGCCGGAATTCCTCCAGCACCATCCGGTACTCGCCTGCTGCAACAAGGGGACTATTGGTGGTTTCCTTACGTTCGTACTTTATGAGACCCACTCCATGCGCGTACCATTCGGTAACCTCCACTTGAATTTTTGTCGGGCCAAGGTGGAGTCCGAGGTCGATATCGGTCACGCCTGTTCCACGCACGCGCAGGCAATGCCCGAATCGGCCTGCGGGCACGTCCACATCATCATTCACGCTCTTAACGACGTAATTCATCTGCAGCTGCTCGTTGATTCTCGTGATCGCTTCGGCCGCCTTCGGCGAGCCGGCCCGCCGAAGCATCACCGTGTGCCCCAAGTTGCTCCACGGCGGAGAAGACAGCGTCGCCGGATTGGGTAGCACGACTATCGGGGTCAGGTAAAAGCGCGCCGAATTGTCCAGGAGATTTTCGCCGATGCGCAATACGCCATTCGCGTCCTTACGATAGTAATACGTCGTGCCGTCCCAGCTGCGTCGAGCACTGACCTTGTGCCCGTCCAGCACCGTACTGCCAATGTTCTCAACGATATATTTCGTCACCCTTCGCCCGTCTATGGTTTTGCTATCGATGCTGTAAAGCCAGCGAAAGCCCTTATCGAGCGGAAAGTAGCTCTCCTGATATCGGTTACAGCCATACGGAATAATTAGGCACAAATAAATAAGTGGAGTCAGAAGAAATTTATTCCTGAAAAGGTTCATCTGACCCCAACTATGCCTATTCACTGGTGATGATCCCAACGTATGAAGGTCAGCGGTAGCTGTCCCTGGTTGTTGGCGGGCGGAGACGAGGCACAACCTGGCTGACAGTATAACCGTCAGTAATTTGAGGATGACTGACTATGGATAAGACAGGAATGGCGTAAGCTACTGAAAATACTGGCTGGGGGACTAGGATTCGAACCTAGACTGGCGGAGTCAGAGTCCGCTGTCCTACCGTTAGACGATCCCCCAGTGTAACGACTTGAATGCCGGCACCGGGCGGGCGCCGGACCGCGTTAGCGCTTGGAGTATTGCGGACGCTTCCTGGCCTTGTGCAGGCCCACTTTCTTGCGTTCCACCTCGCGCGCGTCGCGGGTGACGAAGCCGGCCTGGCGCAGGGTCTTGCGCAGGGTTTCGTCGTATTTGATCAGCGCGCGGGTAATGCCGTGGCGGATGGCGCCGGCCTGGCCGGAAATACCACCCCCGGAAACGGTCACCTTGATATCGAAGGTGTCGGTCATCTTCACCGTTTCCAGCGGCTGGCGCACGATCATGCGGCCCGTCTCGCGCCCGAAATACTGATCCAGGGTGCGGCTGTTGACGACAATGTTGCCGCTGCCTTTCTTGAGAAACACCCGGGCGGTGGAACTCTTGCGCCGCCCTGTGCTGTACATAACCTGATCGACCAAAGCTTAAATCTCCAGCAGTTGCGGCTGTTGTGCCGCGTGATTGTGTTCGGCGCCGGCATAAACGCGCAGCTTGCGGAACATCTGCCGTCCCAGCGGCCCCTTGGGCAGCATGCCCTTGACCGCCAGCTCGATAACGCGCTCCGGCTTTTGTGCGCGCAGCTTGTCAAACGATATCGACTTTATGCCGCCCGGGTAGCCGGTGTGACGGTAATACATTTTGTCCGTGGCCTTGTTGCCGGTGACGCGCACGTTGCTCGCATTGATCACTACGATGTAATCGCCGGTATCCATGTGCGGCGTAAACTCGGGCTTGTGTTTTCCCCGCAGCCGGGTGGCGACGGTGGAGGCGAGTCGACCCAGCGGTTTGCCGCTGGCGTCGATCACGAACCAGTCGCGCGTGATATCCGCGGGTTTTGCAGTATAGGTGGTCATGGGTTATAAGACTGGCAGACGCAAAAGAGG
>CAZNWR010000020.1:0-3088 GCA_964576645.1 uncultured Enterobacteriaceae bacterium
TGACTTTGCAACTGCGCCCCAACGGTCCACCGAATTGTTCAGGATCATGGTGATGTCATCACCCACCATGCCCTGCGATACCGGTTCAATATTGGACTTCTGACCCATGCGCGGGAGGTTCGGCACCAGCGTCTCCATGCCAGGATGTGCACCTTCCATGATGGCCTTGACGGCGCCCGCGTAGACTACCCCGGAATCCGCGCCAGGAGCCGCGGCCACCGCGGCGCTGCTCCGGGGGCGACGCAGTATCCGAAACGCCGCCACCACAACCAGGATAAGAACTATCGCCAGGACGATGCCAAACCACGGCAGCTGCGCCATGCCGCCCGCTGCCGGGGGCGGCCAGTAAAGCAGGGTCCAGCGCGTATCCGATACCGAGGCGTGCAACGGCACGCCAGCGGCCAAGTTTTTGTTACCGGCCGTGCCCAGCTTGACGGCATCCCTGCCGGCGCCCTGAACCAACTCCAGGTAGCCGCCGTGGGCGTCCAGGCCTTTCAGTATCGGCGCAAACATGGACACCTTCAGAGTCAGATGTAACAACCCAATCAGTTCGCCGCTCTTGTTCGTGGCCCGCGCCACCATGGCGATGTGCTGATCCGGCCTCCCGAACATGTCAACCTCGGCACTGATGGTGCCATCGGAGTGCGCCGCGCGCCTGAGCATGTCCAGGGTGGCAAAGCTGAGCGACGATTGCCCGTCAACCCCGCCTTGATATTGACTTGGCAAAAACAGGCGGAGCTTGTCGACGTCGGGAAATGCCGACTGGTGCGTGTTGGCGGCGGCTGCCAACGCCGACGCGTCAGCGGCGGTAAACGCGGCGACCACGTCCGGCGCATGTGCCACCGCCTGCAATTTTGCATCCACCTCGGAAAACGGCTTGGCGACCTGCTGCGCGTAGTGCCGCACCTGCGCTTCCAGTGCTTTTCGGCCGGCCGCGGTCAGGGCCGCCTTGTGCGTGTGGTAGGCAAAGAAACCGGAGATCACCAGAACGATCACTGCCAGCGTCGCGGCGCCGAGCGTCAAGGCCCGGCGCAACGCCCGGCGGCTGACGCGACGCTGGCTGACAGGTCCCTTAACCATGCCTCAGCATCGCCTCAGCCAACGGCTGCGACCTGTTCGCGGCTCAGTGAGTGTGGTTCGGACGTGATGCATGGAACCTTTCGGCGACAATGCGGATGAGACTACGCGCCAGTTTGTCCTTGTGTGACCGCTCCAGGGTAGCCGATCCGTCAAGCCAGAACAGTTCCAGGGCGTTATCGTCTGTTTCGAAGCCTATCCCTTCGCCCACCTGGTTGGCCGCGATCATATCCAGTTTCTTGGCAACCAGCTTTTCCCGGGCGTTGTCACGCAGATCCCGGGTTTCCGCGGCGAATCCCACCGTGAACGGCGGCGGTTTCAGGGCGGCGACTTCCGTCAGTATGTCCGGGTTCCGTTCCAGCTGCAGCGACAACCGCGACGCGTTCTTTTTCATTTTTTGTTCAGCCACCTCGGCACAGCGATAATCCGCCACCGCCGCCGCCGCGATAAAGATATCAGTGGCGCCCGCATCCGCCAGCACCGCGTCGTGCATCTGCACGGCCGTGGTCACGGCCACGCAACGAACCCGCTCGGGCGCCGCCTGGGAGACCGGCCCGGCAACCAGGGTCACGGCCGCGCCGGCTTCCTGGGCGGCACGCGCGATGGCGAACCCCATTTTCCCGGAACTGCGGTTGCTGATGTAACGCACCGGATCGATGGCTTCCCGGGTGGGCCCCGCCGTCACCAGTACCCTGAGCCCCGCCAGCAGATCGTTGCGGAAATGGGATTCCAGGTGCTCCACCAATTGCGGCGCTTCCAGCATTCGGCCCGGCCCGGTTTCTCCGCAGGCCTGCTCCCCCGCCGCGGGTCCCAGCACACTCACGCCGCGATTTTGCAGGATTTCGACGTTGGCCGCGGTCGCGGGGTTGGCCCACATTTGCCGGTTCATGGCCGGCGCGGCAAGAACGGGCACCTCCGCGGCCAGGCACAGCGTCGAGAGCAGGTCGTCGGCAAGACCGTGAGCCAGTTTTCCCAGGAAGTTGGCGCTGGCCGGCGCCACCAGTATCAGATCGGCCCAGCGCGCCAGTTCGATATGCCCCATGGCGGCCTCCTGCCCCGTATCCAGCAGCGCGGTATGCACGGGCCGGTCGGACAATGCCTGCATGGTCAGCGGCGTGATGAACGCGCACGCCCCCTGGGTCATGACGACACGCACTTCCGCGCCGCGCTCGCGCAGGCGGCGCACCAGCTCCGCGCACTTGTAGGCAGCGATGCCGCCGGTCATGCCGAGCAGAATACGTTTTTGCGCTAAGGTGCTCATGGGCCTTGATTTTACCCCAAATAGCCATTTTCCAGGTAAGCACCGGGGCCAAACACTGCTATAGTTTTGTGACAGGTATCCAGTTCTCAACACGAACAAGGAGGTTCGTATGTCCATCGCCGACTGGCCCGCGCGGGAACGCCCGCGCGAAAAGCTCCTGCTCCAGGGAAGCACGACTCTGTCGGACGCGGAGTTGCTCGCCATCTTTCTGCGCACCGGCACAACCGGCGCGACCGCCGTGGACCTCGCCCGCAATCTGCTCAACAGCTTCGACGGCCTGCGCCCGCTGCTGGAAGCGGAGCGCAGCACGCTGTGTCGCTGCCGCGGCCTGGGCGAGGCCAAGTACGTGCAGCTCCAGGCGGCGCTGGAACTGGGCCGGCGCTACCTGGAAGCCACCCTGAAACGTGAGGCGGTGCTGAACAGCCCCGATCGTACCCGCGATTTTCTGAAGGCACGGCTGCGGGCGCACACCCGCGAGGTGTTCGCCTGCCTGTTCCTGGACAACCGTCATCGTGTCATCAGCTTCGAGGAGCTGTTCGGCGGCACTATCGACGGGGCCAGCGTCCATCCGCGGGAGGTGGTGCGGCGGGTGCTTTTCCACAACGCCGCGGCTGTCATTTTCGCCCATAACCATCCCAGCGGCGTGGCCGAGCCCAGCCACGCGGACCGCGCCATCACCACGCGCCTTCGCGATGCGCTGGGCCTGGTGGACGTGCGGGTGCTGGATCACTTCGTGGTGGGCGACGCCGA
>CAZNWR010000020.1:3188-17622 GCA_964576645.1 uncultured Enterobacteriaceae bacterium
TTTCCCGGTAAAATCCGCGCTCTTTTCCAGAGAATCACCGGATTTCGCCGTTATGTCACAAGTCTGCCAGGTCACCGGAAAGCGCCCCATGTCGGGCAACAACGTGTCCCACGCCAACAACAAAACCCGGCGCCGGTTCCTGCCGAACCTGCACACCCGCCGCTTCTGGGTCGCCGGCGAAAATCGCTGGATCAGGCTGCGCGTGAGCACGAAAGGGCTGCGTATTATCGACAAAGTCGGCATCGAGCAGGTGCTGGCCGACATCCGCGCCCGCGGCGAACGCGTCTAACCGGAGAGCGAACCATGCCCAGCAATCGCGAAAAAATCCGGCTGGTGTCCAGCGCCGACACGGGCCACTTCTACACCACCACCAAAAACAAGCGCAACATGCCCGACAAGATGGAGATCAAAAAATTTGATCCCGTCGTGCGCAAGCACGTCATCTACAAGGAAGCCAAGATCAAGTAACCGGGTCGAGGCGCCGTTGACAAAAAACCCGCCATCCGGCGGGTTTTTTTATTCCGGCTTGAACTCAAAGGTTTCGAGCCTGCGCTTCGGCCCCCGATCATTCGTGCCTCGCAAACGCGGATACCGGGTCCGCGAGAAGCGATATGGGTCTCCAATCGCGGAGCGCGGACCCGGTATCCACGACACCCCTGGTCGTTCTCTACGCGGTCTGGAGAGTAAAACCGCGCAGCTTGCGCGCGAACGCCTGCAGCGAATGTATCCCGGTAGCCTCGGCCTGCCGGCACCACTCCTGAAGCGAATGCACCAGGCCGTCCTGGCTGGCGGTGCGGTGCAGCCACAGCTCCTGCAGCCTCTGGTGGAACTCGTACACCACCCGCAGCGCGTAATGGCGTGCCAGCAATTCCTCCAGGCGCCGCTGCGCGGCGGAATCGCGCAGCGTTTCGTGCCGGGTCATCAAGCGCTTGGCCCGCCGCAGCAGCCGCCGTGCAGCCACGTTGGCACGGCGCTTTTCGTCGTCGACCACCTCGCCGACAACTTCACGCGCGTATTGGGACATCACCTGCAGCCGGCTGGCAATTACCGCGTGAACGGTGTCGCGATCCACGCCCTGCTTGCCTTGATCGACCACAAGCATAGGTGGCAGCTTTTTCACTTTCGCCAGGCGCAAGAACTGGAGAGTGCGGATGTACCACCAACCCAGATCCAACTCGTACCACTTGGACGAAAACCGCGCGGAGGATGCAAACGCATGATGGTTGTTGTGGAGCTCTTCGCCGCCAATGAGTACGCCGAAGGGCACGATGTTGGTGGAAGCATCGGGTGATTCGTAGTTGCGGTATCCCCACCAGTGCCCGATCCCATTTATGACGCCGGCCGCGAAAAACGGGATCCACATCATCTGCACCGCCCAGATGGTGAGGCCGATGGCGCCGAACAGGGCCAGGTTGGCCACAAGCATGAGGCCGACGCCGGTATTCGGGAAGCGATGAAACACGCGGCGCTCCAGCCAGTCATCCGGAGTCTGGTGGCCGTACCGGGCAAGCGCATCCAGGTCCCGGCTGGCCTGGCGGTACAGTTCGGTTCCCTGGAACAGCACTTTGCGGATCCCGCGCACCTGCGGACTGTGCGGATCCTCTTCGGTCTCCACGTTGGCGTGATGCTTGCGATGCACGGCCACCCATTCGCGCGTTCCCATGCCGGTGGTCAGCCACAGCCACACCCGGAAGAAACCGCCCACCATGGGGTGCAGATCCAGCGCGCGATGGGCCTGGTGCCGATGCAGGTAGATGGTGACTGCCGCGATGGTGATATGGGTATAGACCAGCGTGATCAGTATGTAGGCCCAGATGGGCAGGTCATTGAACATAGAATTTTCTCGTGCTGCTCAGTGGCAACAGGCGCCGGCGCACCACGCCCATTTTATGTATCGGTCAGACCCGATGCTAAACGACTCGCCGCATTCCGTCTAATTCACTTGCAGTCCCTGGTATTGCGTTTCATTCCGACACCGCGGATCTCCCGCGCAGCCTTATCTCGGCGTTGGTAGCGGGCGGGTCCTGCCGGCGACTGCACCCGGCTACCTGGCTGCCATCCATGGCTAGACGAAGTGGACTACGCTACATACCGTCCCGCACGTCCGGGTGCGAACGGTGAACATTCCGGCGTGATAACGGACTAACAAGGTGTTGATATTGGGGGGTGTTCATGCGCCTGTTCAACGGGTGGTGCTTGCAAGTACATGACTGATCAGAATAATAAGACTTCAATGGACAAGGATATCCTGATCGCGGTGGAGCACGTCTCCAGGGATTACGACCGGCGGCGCGCCGTCGACGACTTGAGCTTCACCGTCCACCGCGGCGAAATTCTCGGCTTCCTCGGCCCCAACGGCGCCGGCAAAACCACTACCATGCACATGATCTGCGGTGTGCTCGCACCCAGCGCCGGAACCATCAGTATTGCCGGCCACGACATCGTCGAACAACCGAAGCAGGCCAAATCGCGCATCGGCTTCCTGCCCGAGCAACCACCCCTTTACCCGGACCTCACGGTGGATCAGTACCTCGCGTACTGCGGGCGCCTGCGCGGAATCACCACCGCTGAACTGGCCGCCGCCATGGAAAACAGCAGGGAACGCTGCGGCCTGCAGAACGTGGCGGGCAGACTCATCGGCAACCTTTCCAAGGGATACCAACAGCGGGTCGGCATCGCCCAGGCCGTAATTCACTCGCCGGAGCTGGTGGTCCTGGACGAACCCACGGTCGGACTCGATCCGCACCAGATCGTCGAGATCCGGCAACTCATCAGCGAACTGGGCAATGACCACAGCGTGATCCTGTCCACCCACATTCTGTCCGAGGTGCAGACCACCTGCCACCGTGTGCTCATCATTCACGAGGGACGCCTGATCCTGGATGAATCCCTCGACGCGCTGTCAGGAGAAGATACCAACCGCGCCTTCACGGCGGCGCTCAGGCAACCGCCCGCAGTGGAGGAACTGGCCGCGGTGGCCGGTGTCGTGGAAGTACAGCCGTTGGGAGACAAACGCTTCCGGATCACCTGCGACGGCGCGGCAGGCGCGCCCGAGCGCTTTGCGGAAACCGCCGTTCGCGCCGGCTGGGGCCTGTTCGAACTGGCGCCGGAAGTGGGCACGCTGGAGGAAACCTTCCTGCGCCTGACCCGCGGAGAACAACCGCCGGAAACACTGGATAACGCCGCATGATCGTATTTCACATCGCAGGCAACGAACTCAAGCGCATGTTCCAGTCGCCGCTGGCCTGGGTGATCCTGGCGGTGACGCAGTTCCTCGCGGCGGTATTTTTCTACCTGCTGCTCACGGAATATCTCAAACCGGGGGGGCTCGCGGGTACCGGGCGCGGCCTCACCGAAATCGTGGTCGCGGGCACGCTCCAGATCACCGGGCTGATCCTGCTGCTGGTATCCCCGTTCATGACCATGCGCCTGTTCAGCGACGAGCAGCGCACCGGCACCATGCGCCTGCTGATGTCGTCCCCGGTTTCCCTGACCGAGCTGGTACTGGGGAAATACGCCGGCATCCTGGGCTTTATTGTCGGCATGCTCGTCATGGTGGCGCTCATGCCCCTCTCGCTCCTGCCCGGCACCCACCTGGACCTGGGGCAGATGGCGGCGGCGTTTCTCGGCCTGTTCCTGCTGGTCGCCGCCTTCTGCGCGGTCGGGCTGTTCGTGTCGACTCTCACCAACCAGCCCGCGGTGGCGTCCATCGGCACGTTCGCGGTGCTGTTTGTGCTGTGGATAATCCACGTCGCGGGACATTCAAGCAGTGCAAAAGTCTCGGCGGTGTTTTCCTACCTCTCCCTGCTGCGTCATTTCGATCGCCTGCTCAGCGGCCTGTTCAGTTCCGTTGACATCATCTATTACCTGCTGCTGATCGGCATCTGCCTGATCCTGAGCGTCTGGCGACTGGATACCCTGCGGACCTACCGTTGAGACCCGGGCGATGGCGTTGAAACTCGATCCCCGCACCAGGGCGCGCCTCAACAGCATCGTCATGGGCCTGCTGTTGCTCGCGGTGGCCGCAATGCTCGCCTGGCTCAGCACCCGCTATTCGTATGAATCGGACTGGACCGCCGCCGGACGCCATTCCCTGTCAAAGGCGAGCAAAGTGGTGCTGGCGAAAATCCACGGTCCGCTCGTGGTCACCGCCTACGCGCGCCAGCAACCGGATCTGCGCGACGCCATTCGTTCCTTTGTCGACCGTTACCAGCGCGACAAGCCCAATCTGAAACTCAACTTCGTCAACCCCGACGCCGTCCCGGACGAGGTGCGCAACCTCGGCATCAGTGTCGACGGCGAAATGGTGCTGCGCTATCACGGGCGCGTGGAGCACGTGCGCTCCGACAGCGAACAGGAATTCACAAACGCCCTGCAGCGGCTGCTGCGCAACAGTGAACGCTGGATCGCCTTTCTCGAGGGGCACGGTGAACGCAGCACCGAGGAAAACGGCAAACCGGACTTGTCGCAATGGGTCAGGCAATTAAAAAGCCGCGGCTTCAAGTACCAGCCCCTGAACCTGGCTGAAACCCGCGCCATACCGGACAACACCTCCGTGCTGGTCATCGCCGGGCCGCGCACGCGGGTGGAACCGGGGGAAATCAATTTGATACGCGATTACCTCCAGCGCGGCGGCAACCTGTTGTGGCTCAAGGATCCCGGCCCCATGCACGGTCTCGAGCCGCTGGCCCAGGCGCTTGGCGTAAATTTCCCCCACGGCACCATCATCGACACCGCCGGGCAGTTGCTGGGACTCAACGATCCCACCATCGCTCTGGTCACCGCCAGCCTGTACGGACAACAGCGCGCCCTGCAGGGCTTCAGGTACACCACCTTTTTCCCCATGGCCGGAGAGGTCGTCGCGGATCCTAAGAGCGGATGGACCGTGAAGCCGTTGCTCACCACCGGCAGCCAGTCCTGGCTCGAGACCTCCAAGCTGCAGGGGGCGGTCAGCTACGATCCCGGCAGTGACACCAAGGGACCGCTCACGCTGGGCCTGTCTTTAGAACGCGATGTTGACGTCAAACAGGGAAAAAACACCAAGACCCAAGATCAACGCGTCGCCGTGATCGGCGACGGCGATTTTCTTTCCAATGCCTACCTGAGCGTGGGCGGCAACCTGGAACTGGGCATGCGGATCATCAACTGGCTGTGCCATGACGACAATCTGATCAATATCCCGGCGCACACCGCCGGAGACACTCAGTTGCGGATGTCGTCCACCGTACTCGGTGCGCTGGGGATCTTCTTCCTGCTGGTACTGCCCCTGTCGCTGCTGTTCGCCGGTGTCAGCACCTGGTGGCGCCGCAGCAAACTGTGACAGAAGCCGGCTGATCCCCGTGGCCATTCGCCGGCGCACACTCACCAACCTGGGCCTGCTTATCCTGGCGACGGCGCTGGCCGCGGTGCTGGTGTTCACACAACCGGCGAAGAAAAAACCGGTTACGAAACCCCTCACCGACATCGCGCCCGTGTCCATTCACACGATCACCCTGACCCGGCGCATGGGCCCGGAGGTGAAGTTACGGCGCGCCGGCGATCACTGGATCATGACCGCGCCGGTACATGCGCGCGCCGCGGGTGAGCGCATACAGTCCCTGCTGGACCTGTTGCACGCCACGCGCCACGGGCATTTCCCCGCGGAAGCGAAGAACCTGTCCCGCTTCGGTCTGGATAAGCCTAACGCGTCCCTGCGACTGAATGATCATACGTTCCAGTTCGGCGACACCGAACCGCTGGATAACAGGCGCTACGTTCTCTACAACCATACTGTTTATCTAATCGATGACTACCTGTATTCCCAGCTCACCGGGAACGCCGGTTCCTACGTGGATCCGGCGCTGCTGCCGCCCGATTCCCGGGTCACGCGCATCGTTTATCCCCATTCCACCCTGGCGCTGGAGCACGGCGCCTGGAAGCAGCAGCCGCCGTCGGGCAAGAAGGAGACCGATCTGAAATCCATCGCGCTCAACTGGGAAACGGCGAGCGCCATCCTGGTGCGCACCGCGCAGCATGACAAGGTACAGGGGGAGGTCACCGTGGATTTGAAAAAAGGCGCGCCCATCACCTTCGACATCAGCGGCCAGGGCGCCAACCCGGTACTGGTCCGCTCCGACCTGGGGCTGGCCTACCACCTGGACTCCTACACCGCCAGGCAACTGCTGCTGGAACCTTCCAAACCCGCACCCAAGAAACCCAAGTAAAGCGCGCCTCCCATCCGGAACGCGCCGTCACGCCTGCTCCGTTTTACGCGGCCGCTAATCCCGGGATTTGTTTCCGCCTAATCTCGCCTTTTATCTGCTTTAGCTTGCCGGGCGGGTGACAGCGGGTATGGCCATTTGCGCGCAGCTTGCGAGCACAAAGGCCATGCCCGGCTGGCACGACCCGCCCGCCCCGAATAGCGAGATTAGGCGGAACGAACGTTTACTGCCGCGCGGGCGCGTTCTGGATTAAAGTTAGCCCCCATGCCCGAACTGCCCGAAGTAGAAACCACCCGGCGCGGCATCAGCCCGCACGTCATCGGCCCGGCCATTGCCGACGTCATCGTACGCGAACGCCGCCTGCGTTGGCCGGTGCCCCGGGGACTGCGCGCCTCGCTGCGGGCGCGCCGCTTCGAGCGCATCGACCGCCGCGCCAAATACCTTCTGTTCCGGACAACTGAAGGCTGCATGATCCTGCACCTGGGCATGTCCGGCAGCCTGCGCGTGATCAAGGCGGGAGAAGAAGCGGAAAAACACGACCACGTGGACATCCTGTTCGACTCCGGCATCGGATTGCGCTTTCACGATCCCAGGCGTTTCGGATCCATTCTCTGGACGCGCCGCGACCCGATGCGGCACAAGCTGCTGCATGGCCTGGGGCCGGAACCGTTGATGCCCGATTTTAACGGCCAGTACCTGTGGCTACGCGCGCGCGGACGCGTGCAGGCGGTAAAGAGCTTCATTATGGACAGCCGCATCGTGGTCGGCGTGGGCAACATCTACGCCAACGAAGCGCTCTTTGCCGCCGGCATCCATCCCCACCGGCCGGCGGGACGCATCGGACCCGATCGCTACGAGCGGCTGGCGCAGGACATCAAGACCGTGTTGAGCGCGGCCCTGAAAAAAGGCGGCACCACACTGCGGGATTTCGTCAGCGGCGTCGGCGAGCCGGGTTACTTCCAGCAGGATCTATGCGTGTACGATCGGGAGGGAGAACCCTGCGTGCACTGCGGCGTGCCGGTGCGCAGCGTGCGCCTGGGCCAGCGTTCCACCTTCTACTGCGCACGCTGCCAGCGCTGACCATCGCACGCCGCACCATGCACCATGCACCATGCACAAATTACCAGGCCCAACTATCCGCGCCTAATCATCCACATCCAGTCCGCCATACTCACGAGCGAACATTTGTCCAAGCCGCTCCCCCTCGATCAGTTGCGCGGCGGTAAGCTTCTCCCGCAGCCGGTTGCGTGCCTTCAACTCGCGCACGCCGCCGCCGAGTGCCGCCGCATACAGCCAGGCATAGGCGCGAACATCATCGCGCTTGACGCCGTCCCCGGCCGCGTACGCGCTTCCCAGCCGGTACTGGGCGCCGCGGTAGCCCTGTTCCGCCGCCTTCTGAAACCATTTGCATGCCATGCCGGAATCACGCGGGACGCCGCGTCCTTTCTGGTAATGCCGGCCCAGGCGGTACTGGGCCCTGATGTAGCCCTGGTCCGCCGCCTCCTGGAACCAGTTCACCGCCTCGCGATCATCTTCCTCCACACCGAGTCCCTCGGCGTACATGCGCCCGATCTGGTAGCGCGCCCTGGGGTAATCGCGGAATGCGGCCTTGAGCAACCAGTTCATGGACTCGGTCACGTTCTGCTCGATGCCGTTCCCCTCGAGACAACAGACCCCGAGATCGTACTGGGCCCGCGCGTACCCCTGTTCGGCGGCCATTCGGTACCATCTGACCGCCTCGCCGGGGGACAGCGGCACGCCGTGGCCCTGGGCGTACATGCGGCCGAGATTATGCTGCGCCTTGGCATAGCCCTTCTCCGCCGCCTTGCGAAACCACTCCACCGCTTCGATATCGCTTGCAGGAACGCCCACGCCGCGGGCGTACATCAGGCCCAGGTTCAACTGGGCGCGCACACTGCCCTGCTCCGCCGCCAGCAGGTACCACTTGAGGGCGGTTTGATAATCCTGCCCGGTGCCTATTCCGTTTGCATACATGTACCCCAGGTTGTAACTGGAGGACTGGTGACCCAGCTCCGCTGCCCGCTTGTAACACTGGAATGCCTTGCGCTGATCCCGGGCAACGCCGCTCCCGTTCTGAAAACTCCAGCCCATTTCCGCGATGGCGTCCGGATCGTTCGCGGCTGCCGCCATCCGCAGCCAATACAGTCCCTGCTCCGGGTCACAGTCAACGCCCGTGCCGTGCAACAGCTTGGATCCCAGGCGCGCCTGCGCTTGCACCGAACCCTGGCGCGCGGCCTGCAGAAACCAGTGCGCGGCCAGGCCCATGTCGCGGGCCACGCCGTAACCGTTCTCGTAGAGTCCGGCCAGGGTCAGCTGTGCCTGTGGATCGCCTTTTTCCGCCTTGCCGATAAGGAAAGTAACTTGAGTGGTATCGCTCATGCGGACTATTCAATACACCGCGCACGGAAATATGCCGGTCCCGGCCGGCATCATCCCGCTAACCGCGCCCCGGTTCCAGCATCGCGATCATGCTGAGTTACCGGCACGGCTTCCACGCCGGGGGATTCGCCGATGTCCATAAGCACATCAGCCTCATGTTGCTGCTGCAGGCACTGCTGAAGAAGGACAAGCCCATCTGCTGTGTCGATACCCATGCCGGCGCCGGTGACTACGACCTGCAGGACCGCTTTGCCCGCACCGGGCGCGAGTATGAAACCGGCATCGGGCGCCTCTGGGACAGACCTGACGCGCCGGAGACCGTTTTCCCCTACCTGACCGCGGTCCGCGAGTTCAACCGCGCCCGATCCGGCCCGGAAGAAGCCCCGCGCTACTATCCGGGCTCGCCGCGCCTGATGCAGGCCCTGCTCCGGCCCGAGGATCGGATGATCCTGGTGGAACGCCACAATACCGAAGCACCGCTGCTGCGCCGGGCGTTCGCCGGCGACGCGCGCGTCGCCGTCCACCACCGTGACGGATACGAGGCGCTGCCGGGGCTGGTGCCGCCCCGGCAGCGGCGCGGACTGGTATTCATGGATCCCAGCTTCGAGCTCAGGAACGAATTTCACCGCGCGGTCGACTCCCTGACCCGCGCCTGGCGCAAGTGGCCGACCGCGCCTTACCTGCTCTGGTATCCGGTTCGGGCGCGCCAGCCGCTGGCGGCATTTCACCGGGCGTTGAAGCGCAGCGGCATCACCGGGATGCTCATCGCCGAACTCATGGTGGCGCCGGAAGACACGCCCAATCGTCTCAGCGGCTCCGGCCTGGTCATTGTCAATCCACCCTGGCATTTCGTGGAGCAGCTGCGCCAGGCGCAGGACTGGATCCGCCCCCTGCTGGACCGGGGGGCGCGGCGCGGTTCGAGGCTGGAGTGGCTGGTGCAGGAATGAGACAAACCGGTAACTAATGGACCACAAAAAAGGAAATCCTTGCGAATTTTTCCAGAATTTAGGCTAGACTATGTGCCGTTGCATAATTGGCATATGGTCACCTCAGCAGCTCCCACCGCGGCATCTCCTGTGTTTCCTTATCTGATTAGCAAGCAACAACATTAATTTTTCCAGTAAGAGGTTAGTTTCATGCAAACAGGCACCGTTAAGTGGTTCAACGAATCCAAGGGCTACGGTTTTATTACGCCTTCAGACGGCAGTCCGGATGTTTTTGTTCACTTTTCAGTGATCGAAGGCAGCGGTTTCAGAACTCTCTCTGAGGGTCAGACCGTTCAATTCGAGTCGCAGAAGGGAGCCAAAGGCCTGCAAGCCACGCGTGTGTCCGTTCAGGGCTGAACGCTGATTTGCTCCTTCCCGGGAACCCCGCCCCGCGCGGGGTTTCCTTTTTGTAAACCCACCAGGTACCCGTAAGGAGGTATGCCGATTGAAAAAGATGTTTGTAGGGAGTCTTCCTCCTGAAACCTCCGAAGAAAATCTTCGCGAACTGTTCTCCCAGTACGGGACGGTTCGCTCGATTGATCTGGCCGTCGATATTTTCACACGCCGCTGCCGCGGCTTCGGCTTCGTGGAGATGGAAGGGCACGAGGCGCGTGCCGCCATGGCCGGTTTGGACGGCAAGCTTTACAACGGCAATCATCTGCGCGTGCGCTTCGACGACCCCAAGTCGAAGCGCGGGGGCCGCCGCCGCTGAATCCCCCTCTCTCCGGCCCTCTCCCCTGAAGGGGGAGGGGGAGAGGGAGAAGATATTCCCGTTCGCCTCGGCGCAGGCATTCAATCGCCTCCCGCTCCCGCAAACGGGAGAGGAGCGCCTCGATAATAATTCCCTTTCCCCCGGGGGACTCTCCCGCTTACGGGAGCACGGTCAGCGGGGAGCGTCCTAACCCGCGAGGCGCGCCAAGCGCCGGCGATCCCCTTCTTTCAGCACTTTCTTGCGGATGCGAATGGAACGCGGCGTGATCTCCACCAGCTCATCGTCATCGATGAATTCCAGCGCCTGCTCCAGAGTAAGACGCATGGGCGGCGTCAGCACAATGTTTTCGTCGGAGCCGGCGGCGCGAATGTTGGTGAGCTGCTTGGCCTTGAGCGGATTCACCGTGAGATCGTTCTCCCGCGAGTGCACACCCACCACCATTCCCTCGTAGACTTCCTCGCCCGGCGCCACCATCAACCGACCCCGGTCCTGCAGGTTGAACAGCGCGTAGCCCAGCGACTTTCCCTGGCCGTTGGAAATCAACACGCCGTTGATACGCTGGCCGATACCGACCGGCACGCACGGCCCGTAGTGGTCGAACACGTGGTGGATCAGTCCGGTACCCGCGGTGATTGAAAGAAACGTCGTGCGAAAGCCGATCAGGCCGCGCGCCGGGATCATAAAGTCCAGGCGCACGCGTCCCTTGCCGTCGCTGGCCATGTTGCGCAGCTCGCCGCGGCGCGCACCCAACTCCTCCATGACCGCGCCCTGGTACTGCGCTTCCAGGTCCACGGCGAGCTGCTCGTAGGGTTCCTGCCTGCCGCCCTCGTGTTCGCGCACGATCACCTCCGGCCGGCCCACCGCCAGCTCAAAGCCCTCCCGGCGCATGGTTTCTATAAGTACCGCCAGGTGCAACTCGCCGCGTCCGGAGACCCGGAACCTGTCGATCTCATCGGTGGCCTCCACCCGCAGCGCGACGTTGTGCTTCAACTCCTGCTGCAGCCGATCCCAGATGTTGCGGCTGGTGACGTACTTGCCTTCGCGCCCGGCAAACGGCGAGGTGTTGGGTTGGAAGGTCATGCTGATAGTGGGTTCGTCCACCGTCAGCGCCGGCAGCGCTTCGACCTGGTCCGGATCGCACAGGGTGTCGGAAATATCCAGCGGCTCTATGCCGGATACCGCGACGATGTCGCCGGCCGAGGCCTCCGCTATCTCGGCGCGCTTCAGGCCATGGAAACCCAGGACCTGCAGCACCCGGCCGCGGCGAAGGTCGCCGTGCCGGTCAACCACCGTCACGGGCATATTGGTGCGCACCGTGCCGCGCTTGATGCGGCCGATGCCGATGACCCCCACGTAGCTGCTGTAGTCGAGCGTGGAAACCTGCATCTGCAACGGGCCATCCCGGTCCACGTCCGGCGGCGGCGCGTGGTTCACGATGGTTTCCAGCAGCGGCGTCATGTCGCCGCCGCTGACATCCGGTTCCATGCCGGCGTAGCCGTTCAGCGCGGAGGCGTAAACAACGGGGAAATCCAACTGCTCATCGCTGGCGCCGAGCCGATCGAACAAATCGAAGGTGCGATCCAGCACCCAGCCGGGGCGCGCGCCCTCCCGATCGACCTTGTTGATGACCACGATGGGCCGGAACCCCATGGCGAACGCCTTTTGCGTGACGAAACGCGTCTGCGGCATGGGCCCGTCGACGGCATCCACCAGCAACAGCACGGAATCCACCATGGACAGCACCCGCTCAACCTCGCCGCCGAAATCCGAGTGTCCGGGCGTATCGACGATGTTGATGCGATAGCCGCGCCAGTCGATGGCGGTGTTTTTGGACAGAATGGTGATGCCGCGCTCTTTCTCCAGGTCATTGGAATCCATCACCCGCTCGAAGGGCAGACTCTTGCCGTCCAGGGTGCCGGTCTGCTGCAGCAGACGGTCCACCAGCGTGGTCTTGCCGTGATCAACGTGGGCGACGATGGCGATATTGCGGATATTTGCAACCATGACTGCGGCGGGGTGAAATGGCGGCGCATTATATACGAACGCGGGCCGGAAGTATGCGTTCAGGATTCCAGAGTGTCTGGCCGGACCTCCGCATGTCATATAATCGGTAACCGCATTTCCGTGTTTCCCATCGATCCCCCGGGTGTTGATCCATGATCGTGCTTGCCTTTGAACAGGTTTCCCTTGCCTACGGCCACGTGCCGCTGCTTGACCACGTTGATCTGCAACTGGAAAAGGGCGAGCGCGTCTGCCTGGTGGGGCGCAACGGCACCGGCAAGTCCACCCTGCTCAGGGTGGCCGCCGGCCAGGCACAGCCGGATGAGGGCGACATCCGGCATGCGGACACACTGCGCGTCGCCCACCTGGAGCAGGAAGTGAAAGCGGCCGCCGGCAGCACCGTGTTCGAGGCGGTGGCGCAGGGCCTGGGTGAGCCCGGCCGGTTGATTTCCGCCTACCACGACGCCGCGCGCCGCGCCGGCGGCGGCGACGGCAAGGCGCTGCATGACCTGGCCGACCTGCAGCAGCGCATCGAGGCCGCCCACGGCTGGGATCTGAACCGGCTGGTGGAAACGGCGCTGGAACGCCTGGGATTGCCGGCCGACAAGCCACTGGCCGACTGCTCCGGCGGCATCCGGCGCCAGGCGATGCTGGCGCGGGCGCTGGTAAGCGATCCGGACCTGTTGTTGCTGGACGAGCCCACCAACCACATGGACATTCGCGCCATCGGCTGGCTGGAGGAATTCCTGCTGGATTTCCGCGGCACGCTGCTGTTTATCACCCATGACCGCACCCTGCTGCGCCACCTGGCCACGCGCATCATCGAACTGGACCGCGGCACCCTGCGCTCGTTTCCCGGCGACTTCGATAATTATCTTCGGCGCAAGTCGGAGATCCTGGCGGCGGAGGAACAGGCGCGGGCAAAGTTCGACAAGGAACTGCAGCAGGAGGAAGACTGGATCAGGCAGGGCATCAAGGCGCGGCGCACCCGCAACGAGGGGCGCGTGCGCAGGCTGGAGGCCATGCGCCTGGAACGAAACCGGCGCCTGGAACGTGCCGGCCGCGTCAACTTCGAGCTGGACGCGGGCGATCCGTCGGGCAAACTGGTCGCCGATCTGCGCCATGTGTCCCTCCAGTTCGGCGACCATTGCATCATCCGCGACTTCTCCACGCGCATCCTGCGCGGCGACCGGGTCGGCATCATCGGACCCAACGGCGCCGGCAAAAGCACCCTGCTCAAGATCCTGCTGGGCGAACTGCAGCCCGACTCGGGCACCGTGGTGCTCGGCGCACGCGTGAAGGTCGCCTATTTCGACCAGCAGCGCGCGGGACTCGACCTGGAAAAAAGCGTGAGAGACAACCTCAGTCCCGGATCGGATTTCGTTAACGTGCGCGGCCGCAGGCGCCACGTGATCAGTCATCTGCGCGACTTTCTGTTTCCGGCGGCGCGTGTCGACTCTCCGGTGAAAAGCCTTTCCGGCGGAGAACGCAACCGTTTGCTCCTGGCCGCTTTGTTCACGCGCGACGCCAACATGCTGGTGCTGGACGAACCCACCAATGACCTGGACGTGGAGACCCTGGAGCTGCTGGAGGAATTGCTTTGCGACTTCGACGGCACGCTGCTGCTGGTGAGCCACGATCGCACCTTTCTCGACAACGTCGTGACCAGCACCATCGCCTTCGAGAACGACGGCCACGTGGCCGAATACGTGGGCGGTTACGAAGACTGGCTCCGCCAGCGTCCGCTGCCGGGACAAGCACGGGTGCGCGAACCGCGAACGCAAAAACCGGCGCTGGAGCGCCGCCACCAACGCAAACTCGGCTACCGCGAACAGCGTGAACTGGACATCCTGCCTTCCCGCATCGAGGCGCTGGAGCGGGAACAACAGGCGCTGGCCGAGCGCACCGCGGAGCCCGGCTTCTACCAGCAGGACAAGGCCGCTATCAACACGGCCTTGTCGCGGCTGGCTGAACTGGCTCAGGAACTGGAGGCGGCCTACCGGCGCTGGTCGGAATTGGAAAATTAGGCCGGATTATTCAGGAACGGCGGAGAGTGGCGGCGGGCGGGTCCTGCCAGCGCGCACGGCCTTCGTGCTCGCAAGCTGCGCGCGATAGGCCATACCCGCTGTCACCCG
>CAZNWR010000021.1:0-17528 GCA_964576645.1 uncultured Enterobacteriaceae bacterium
GAGCCGCAGGGACGCGGCGATCGAGCGTACATGGATGTATTCACAGCGTGTCCGGCACCCGGATACCGCAACACGCTCAGCCGCCTGTATCTTGTACCGTGTCGCGCGGGCAGGGCACGCCTGCCCCGTAGTTCAGGACTTCAGTTCCTTCGGTCGCATCAGGGTGAACAGGCGGCCGCAACCGGCCGCCGCGGAAATGCCGTCATCGAAATCCAGTGCCGCCGCCGCACCGGCGGTCAGCAGCTTGCCTTCCGCATCCCGCGGCGGCGGCGCGGCGGCCAGGTGACACAGCAGTTCGTCCAATCCGGGGTTGTGCCCCACAAGCATAAGCGCATCCACACCGCCGGCGTGCGCCGTGACGACCTCGAGCAGAACCGCAAGGGAGTTCTCGTAGATGCGCTCGTCCTGCTCGATATCGGACTCCGCGATCCCCAGCCGGTCCGCTACCATGCGCGCAGTCTGAAGCGCGCGCAACGCGGGTGATGCGACGATCCGATCCGGGATCAACTTCTCGCGCTTCAACCATTTGCCCATGCGCGGGGCGGCCTTGCGTCCGCGCTCCGACAGGGGCCGATCAAAATCACCGCCAGCGCCGGCAGCCCAGTCCGACTTGGCATGTCGCATGATGATTAATCGTTGCTTGCCCACTGCTCCCATCCGTCATAACCTTCGGGTCGCCTTTCCAGCATGCCAGAAAGATCCCAAGCCGAGACATGAATTATATCCCCAATGAGTCGTTCGCCGGCGTCGATCTGGGCTCAAACAGCTTTCACATGATCGTGGCAAACTACAGTGACGGCAGACTGCAAATCATAGACAGAATCAAGGAGATGGTGCGGCTGGCGTCCGGTCTCGACGACAGGCGCTGCCTGGACGAAGCTTCCATGGACAGGGCGATACAGTGCCTGGAGCGGTTTGGCCAGCGCATCAGGGAAATCCCCAGGGTCAACGTGCGCGCCGTCGGCACCAATACACTGCGCCAAGCGCGTAATGGAAGTGCTTTTCTGAAAAGCGCGCGCCGGGCGCTGGGTCATCCCATTGAAATCATCGCCGGACGTGAAGAAGCGCGCCTGATTTTCCTGGGCGTCGCCCATTCCGTCTACAACGAAACGGACAAGCGGCTGGTGGTGGACATCGGCGGCGGCAGTACCGAGCTGATTATCGGGCGTGGCTTCAACCCGTATTACACGGAAAGTCTGTACATGGGCTGCGTCGGGGTCAGTGAACGGTTCTTCTCCGGGGGTGAAATCAGCGCCAAGCGCATGCGCAGGGCAATGCTTTTTGCCCGCCAGGAACTGGAAGGCGTGGAAGCAACCTACCGGAAAGTGGGCTGGGATGCCGCCATCGGCGCGTCGGGAACGATCTTGTCCATCAACGACGCCCTTGCGCTGCACGACTGGAGCAGCGGGGCCATCACCAGCGCCGGGCTTTCGGCACTGCGCGAATACCTGATTGCCGCGGGCAACGTGGACAAACTTGAAATTCAGGGGCTGTCCGACAGGCGCCGGCCGGTATTCGCCGGCGGCGTGGCGATCCTGAGCGCGGTATTTGATGCACTGGAAATCGATCGCATGACGGTCTCCGAGGGGGCTTTGCGCGAAGGCCTCTTATATGACCTGATCGGTCGCGTTCATAACGAGGACGTGCGCGACAAAACCATTGTCGATCTGACGCAGCGCTACGGCGCCGATGTAGAGCAGGCCAAGCGGGTCGCGGCCGCCGCCGCGGCGTTGTTCAATGAGACCAGGGTGCCCTGGAAACTGAACGAAATAACCGACCGCAAACTGCTGGACTGGGCGGCGCGCGTCCATGAAATCGGCATTTCCATCGCACACGCCCAATACCACCGGCACGGTGCCTATGTATTGACGTATTCCGACTTGCCGGGATTTTCGCGCGAAGACCAGGTAAGCCTGGCCGTGCTGGTGCGCCTGCACCGGCGCAAATTCCAGATCCAGGAACTGGAACAGCTTCCGGAACAGGATCGGGACCGCATGAAACACCTGTGCATACTGCTGCGACTGGCGGTATTGCTGCACCGTAGCCGCTCCTACACCGCACTGCCACACATACAAGTGGGCATAGAGGGCGAGAAATTGCAGCTACATTTTCCCGAAGGCTGGCTCAAGGAGCATCCGCTCACGCTCACGGATCTGGAGACCGAGCTGGAACTGCTGAGCGGGACCGGCGTGGAGCTGGAGTTCGCCTGAACCGGGCGATACAGCGGTTCCAAAACCCGATACACGAGGCCACCGGCCTGGGGGAGTCCTTGGGAAGACCGTGTGCCGCCAGGGATGGCGGCACTCGAGCCTACAGGGATGTTTTCAAGGCGTGTCTTCCGAAGGACTCCCCAAGGCGTGAGTCTTGATACATGTCAGGGTAGCGGTGGATTAACCGCAGTAGTGTTCCAGTAGAGCACGCTGGGCGGAGCGCGGCTTGTGGCTGCCCGGCTTGCTGCGCCGGTAAGTGCCGTCGCTCTGCAATATCCAGGCCTGGGTATTGTCCGCCAGGTAATTCAACAGACCGTATTCCAGAAGCTGCTCGCGCGGGCGCTTTTCCTCTATGGGGAAACAGGCCTCCACCCGGTGGTGCAGGTTGCGGGGCATCCAGTCGGCACTGGAACAGAACAGCAGCTCCTCGCCTCCATGATAGAAATAATAGATGCGGCTGTGCTCCAGGAATCGGCCCACGATGGAGCGCACCTGGATATTCTCCGATACCCCTTTCACGCCCGGTCGCAGGCAGCAGATGCCGCGGATAATCAGGTCAATCTGCACGCCCGCCTGGGACGCCCTGTACAGAGCCTGGATGACGCCGGCGTCCACCAGGGCGTTCATCTTGGCGATGATGCGCGCCTCCTTGCCGGCGCGCGCCATCTCGATCTCATATTCGATGAACGCCATCAGCGCTTTGTAAAGCGTAAACGGAGACTGCAGCAGCCGCTTCAGCTTGCCGGCGCGCCCGAGGCCGGTGAGTTGATGGATCAGCTTGTTTACGTCCTCCACCAGAGCCTTGTCGCTGGTAAGCAGGCTGTAGTCAGTGTACAGCCGCGCGGTGCGAACGTGATAATTGCCCGTTCCCAGGTGTGCATAGCGGCGCAACGCGCGCCCCTCCCTGCGCACCACCAGGATCATTTTTGCGTGGGTCTTGTAGCCAACGACACCGTAGACCACGTGCGCTCCAGCCTCCTGCAATTCGCTCGCCAGTTCAATATTGGCTTCCTCGTCAAAACGCGCCCGCAGTTCGATGACCACCGTCACTTCCTTGCCGGCGCGCGCCGCATCCTTGAGCGCATCCACAACAACGGAATCATCGCCGGTCCGGTACAGCGTCTGTTTGATGGACAGCACGTTGGGATCGGCCGCGGCCTGGCGCAGGAAATCCACCACCGGCGCGAATGACTGGAATGGATGATGCAGGAGAATGTCGCCGTTTTTCAGGGACTCGAAAATGCTTCCGGATTTTTCGAGCCTGGGCGGCAGATCCGGGGTGAAGCCCGGAAACGTGAGATCGGGCCGATCCACCAGGTCGTAGATCGCCACCAGCCGGTTGAGGTTGACCGGCCCGTTCACCTTGTATAAATCGCCCTCGTTCAGGCCGAATTGCTGCAGTAAAAATTCCGTCAGATCGGCCGGACAATTGTCGGCCACTTCCAGCCGCACCGCGTCGCTGAAACGGCGCGATGGCAATTCACCTTCCAGGGCACGCAGTAAATCGTCCACTTCTTCATCGTCAACGAACAGATCGCTGTCACGCGTCACCTTGAACTGGTAGCAGCCGGTCGCCTTCATCCCGGGAAACAGGTCGCCCACGTGCGCATGTATGATGGCGGACAACATCACGAAATCGTGCGGCCCTGTGCAGCTTTCCGGCGGCACGTGCACGACCCTGGGCAAGGATCGCGGCGCCTGCACAATGGCCAGGCGCGTCTCCCGGCCGAATGCGTCCTTGCCTTCCAGAGAAACGATGAAATACAGGTTCTTATTAAGTACCCTCGGAAACGGGTGTGCGGGATCCAGGCCGATGGGACTGAGCACGGGCAGCACGCTGGATCGGAAATAACGCTTGACCCAGCGCGCAGTGGGCGCCTTCCACTCGGACCGGCGCAACACCCGGATCTGTTCCCGCGCCAGGGCCGGCATGATGATCTCGTTTAGGACGCGGTATTGTTCCGTGACCAGTTCGCGGCCAACCTGACTGATGCGGTTCAGCACTTCCTGGGGGGTCAGGTTTTCCGGCCCGGTCTGTACCGAACCGTACTTCACCTGCTGCTTGACCCCAGCCACCCGGATTTCGAAGAATTCGTCCAGATTGGTGCTGGCGATACAGAGGAAGCGCAGGCGCTCCAGGAGCGGCATTTCCTCGTCCTTGGCCTGCTCGATGACGCGCCGGTTGAATTCGAGCAGGCTCAGCTCGCGGTTGATATACAGCTCCGGGCTTTTCAGGTTGGGCGCGTCCATGGGGACAAGTTACAAGGTAAAAGCTAAAAGGTAAAAAGCGAAAGTTACGGAGTTGGGCCATGCAGGCCGGCTTGCATGCCGCACGGCGCAAGCCATCGCTCCGCCGCACCACCTTTATCTTTTAACTTTTACCTTTTAACTTCGTTCCGCATTAACCTCTTTCTCCATTTCCTCAATGCTGATGTGCCGGACATCCTTGCCTTCTACGAAATAAATGACGTTCTCGCAGATATTACGGGCATGGTCGCCGATCCTCTCCATGGCGCGCGCCACCCAGACCGCGTCCAGTGAACTGGTGATGCTACGCGGGTCCTCCATCATGTAGGTAATCAGCTGGCGCAGCAACGCCGCATACTGGTCATCCGACTCCGGTTCCTTGCGCGCCGTTTCCAGCGCCGCCCGGCTGTCCATGCGAGCAAACGCATCCAGGGCGCCGCGCACCATTTTCAGAACGTGGTTACCCATGGAACTGATGCCGATGTAATAGGCTCTCGGCCCCTGCTTGCCCGCCAGGTCGATGGCCATCTTGGCGATTTTCTCCGCTTCGTCACCGACCCGTTCCAGGTCGGTGATGGTCTTGGCCACGGAAACCACCAGCCTCAGATCGCCCGCAGCCGGCTGCCTGCGGGCCAGGATATCCGTGCACTGCTCGTCGATGGTCACTTCCAGGGTGTTTATCTTTATCTCGTTCTCGATGACCTGCTCCGCCAGGGGCGTATTGGAGTCCACCAGCGCTTGCAGAGCATCGTTCAACTGCTGCTCCACCTGCCCGCCCATGGAAAGAACGCGCGCGCGCACGTCTTCCAATTCCTCGTCGAACTGCTTTCTTATATGCTGCGCCAATTTCTGTGCCGTCATGATCGTAGCCCCCTTCGGGGAGTCGGCCCGCCGTTGCAGCCGCCGCGTTTAACCGTAGCGGCCGGTGATATAGTCTTCCGTCTCCTTGAGGGACGGGTTGGTGAAAATCACCTTTGTATCGTCGAATTCAATGAGCTTGCCCAGGTACATGAACGCCGTGTAGTCCGATACACGCGCCGCCTGCTGCATGTTATGGGTGACAATAACAATCGTATAGTCGCGCTTGAGTTCGTCGATCAACTCTTCAATTTTCAAGGTGGAAATGGGGTCGAGCGCGGAAGCGGGTTCGTCCAGGAGCAGAACTTCCGGCTGTACCGCTATGCCGCGCGCGATACACAAACGCTGCTGCTGGCCGCCAGATAACTGCGTGCCGTCCTGGTGCAGCTTGTTCTTGACCTCGTCCCACAGCGCCGCCTTGCCCAGCGCCCACTCCACCCGTTCGTCCATCTGCCGCCGCGACAGCTTTTCGTAAAGCTTCACCCCGAACGCAATATTCTCGTAGATGCTCATCGGAAACGGAGTCGGCTTCTGGAACACCATGCCGATCTTCGATCGGAGCGAATTCAGATCATAACTTTTGCTCAGGATATTCTTACCATCCAGCAGCACTTCTCCGGTGGAGTAGTGACCAGGATACAACTCGTAAATTCTGTTGAGGGTGCGCAGCAACGTGGATTTGCCGCAACCGGAAGGACCGATGAACGCGGTCACCCGATTTTCCGGGATTTCCATGGTAATGGAGTGCAGCGCCTGCAGTTTGCCGTAAAAGAAGCTCAGGTCCCGAACAACTATTTTGCTCTTAGGCGCAGCCTCTTGGGTGCGCCCGGCGCGCCGGGGCCTGACTTCCGGCGCAGAAACCCTGATGTTGGCGGCGTGTGTAGGGGCCGGAGAGTCCGCCGGGGACGAATTGAAAAGCGCTTCCGTGGAGTTTTTACTGTTCATAATGCGGTGGAAAATTCCGTGGACCCTGGGCCGATTCTGGAGTCTGCGAATTCTACAGTTTCTTGAAAACGCGCTGCAGGATCAATCTTGAAGACACGCTGACCAGAAGCACAAACATAATTGCAATAAACGCCCCGGCCCACGCCATCTGCTGCCAGTTCTTGTAGGGACTCATGGCAAACTGGAATATCACCACGGGCAGGTTGGCGATGGCGTGATTGAGGTCGGTGGAGTAATACTGATTGTTCAGAGCGGTAAACAACAGTGGCGCCGTCTCTCCGCTTATCCGCGCCAGCGCCAGGAGAATTCCCGTGAGAATTCCTGCGCGTGCCGCCTTCCAGGTGATTTTTGTGATTACCTTCCATATGGGTGCGCCCAATGCAACCGCGGCTTCGCGCAATTCACTACCTACCAGCTTCAACATTTCATCCGTGGTACGCACCACGATCGGAATCATCAGAACGGCAAGCGCCACGCTCCCTGAAAAGGCCGAGAAATGCCCCAGCGGCGCTACCAGAATCGCGTACGCAAAAAGACCAATCTCAATGGAAGGCGCGCTGAGCAGAATATCATTAACGAACCGTATAAAGTTGGCGGCGCGGCTTCTGCCGCCGTACTCCGCGAGCCAGGTCCCCGCCATCAGCCCCACCGGAACACCCATAACCATGGCCATACCCATCAGAATCAGGCTGCCTACGAACGCGTTTCGCAGGCCGAACCCGGATGTTCCGGGCGGCGGCGTGTCTTGTGTGAACAGATCCCAGTGCATCGCCGAAATCCCCATCTTCAGCGTCGTCCACAGGATCCAGGCCAGAAAAAAGAGGCCGACGAAGGTCGCCACATACATCAGCGTGGAAACTACAAAATTGATCAGCCGCCGCTGTACGTGCAGGGAGATCATGTGGCGATCCCCCGCCGCTCGAGGCCCCGAAACAACAGGTAGGCAAGGTAGCGGACCAGCAGGGTGATCGCCAGGAGCACCAGGCCCAGGTAGATCAAGGACGAAACGTACAACTTGGTAGTCGCCTCGGTGAATTCATTGGCAAGTACGGAGGGTATCGATGCACCCGGCATCAGCAGGCTCGCGGACAGGGAGTGGGCGTTGCCAATAACGAAGGTCACAGCCATGGTCTCGCCCAGGGCGCGGCCCAGGCCCAGAAATATGCCGCCCACCACCGCGGTACGCGTATAAGGCAGAATCACCCTGCGGGATACCTCCCACGTCGTGGCGCCCATGGCATAGGCCGACTCCTTCATGTTGGCAGGGGTCTGCATGAACACGTCGCGGAATATGGCCGCGATATACGGCAAGACCATGACCGCCAAAACGATCCCGGCGGTCAACATGCCGACACCCATGGGTGGCCCTCGGAAAAATATGCCTAAATGGGGGATCGACCCAAAATGATCGTTGATCCACGGTTCGAAATTTGCGAACACAGGCGCGAAGACCAGCAGCCCCCAGAGACCGTACACAATGCTCGGTATCCCGGCCAGGAGCTCCACCGCGGTCGAAACAGGCTGCTTAATCCAGGTGGGCGCCACTTCGGAGATAAACACCGCGATGCCGAAGCTCAGCGGAATCGCCAGGACCATCGCAATGGTGGAACTCACCAGGGTGCCGATGATGAAAGGGAAGGCGCCGAACTTCTCCCCCACGGGGTCCCAGGCGCTGCTTTTGATAAAACCCCAAACCCCGAACGTTTTAATGGCAGGCCAACTGTCATAGCCTATGGCCAGTATCACCGCTACAAGGGTAATGGCGACGAACACCGCCATGAACACGGCCAGCTTGTGAAACAAAAAATCCGCCAGCAGAGACAGCTCCCTGCCGGCGGATTTATGTTTGTCGACTGCGGTTGGCGAACGCGCGGCTACACTTTCATGGACTTCCACCAATCGCGCCTCTGTCAAACACCGGTGCTATATACCGAGGTTTTTCTTCCAGTACGACTTGATGACATCGACCGTGCTCTGCGGCAACGGGCCGAACGAGATCGCCTTGGCCATGCTCTGGCCATGTTCAAACCCCCACAGGAAGAACTTGGTAACTGCCTCATTGGTGGCCTTGGGCGCGTCTTTGCGCAGAATCTGCCAAGTGCAGCCCGAAATTGGCCAGGAATCGTCGCCCGGCTGGTCAGTCAGGATCACGTAGAAATCCCGGGCCTTGGTAAAGTCTACATTGGCCGCCGCCGCCTGGAAACCCTTCAGGCTGGGACTCACCGTCTTGCCGGCGGAATTAACCATGCGCGCATAGGCCAAGTGGCTTTCGAGAATATAGGCATATTCCACGTAGCCAATTGAACCGCGGATGCGCTGCACATAGGAGGACACGCCCTCGTTGCCCTTGCCGCCCACGCCGGTAGGCCACGGAACCGAGGTATCCACGCCCACCTTCTCCTTCCACTCCGGGCTCACCTTGGCCAGGTAGTTGGTAAACGTGAAGGTGGTGCCGGAGCCATCCGAACGGTGCACGACTGTGATATCCATGTCAGGCAGATTCAGGCCCGGATTCAGCTTCTTGATAGCCGGGTCATTCCACTTGGTAATCTTGTGCATAAAAATGTCGGCGACCAGGGGGCCGGTGACTACCAACTGTCCGGGCTTGATGCCGGGAAGGTTGTAAACGAGGTCCTCTCCCGCGATGGCCGTGGGGAACTGGATCAGGTTGTGCTGCGCCAGGGTTTCTGAGGTCAGTGGCTTGTCGCTGGCGCCGAACGCCACGGTGCCTTTCTCAATCTGGGAGATACCGCCGCCGGAACCGATGGACTGGTAATTCACCTGGATACCGGTCTTCTTGTAATACGCGGCCGACCACTTGGCCACGAGTGGATACACCCAACTGCTGCCGGCACCGGTAATCTGGCTTGCCGCCATGGCCGGAACCGCCCCGATACCGAGCATGAGCACCGCAATCAAAGCTTGCTTGAAACGTGACATACAACCTCCTGTATAGGTTCTCTCGTTTTGGTTGGAAGACGATCCGGAAACCGCGCTGAGTATCGGGACCCAAGATGACCGCGCTATGACGCGTTTATGATAATTATGTTACAGGCGGGATCGCCTATAATATATTGATTTTACGGGTGTTTATTACCGCCCTTGGCTCACGCGCTGCGGTCCTGGCGGTTTTGGGATCGGTGCCGGGAAATCGTCTCGACCGGGAAATCACAACGAAACAGGCTTCCCTCGCCGACCTTGCTCTCGATATGCAGGCGTGCCTTATGGCGGCTCAGGACATGCTTGACGATGGCCAGCCCGAGCCCCGTGCCTCCCTTTTCGCGCGACCGGCTCTTGTCAACGCGGTAGAAGCGCTCGGTCAGCCTGGGAATATGCTCCGAGGGTATCCCGACACCCGTGTCGCGCACCTCCAGGTGGGCGCCTTCGGCATCCGCATGCCAGCGTATTCGGATCACGCCGCGGGCGGGCGTGTAGCGTACGGCGTTGAACACGATATTGGACAGAGCGCTGTACAGTTCCTGTTCGTTGCCATTGATGCGCAGCTCCGGCGCCACTTCCAGGTAGAAAATATGGCCGCGGTCCCCGCTCAAGACCTGTGCTTCCTGGTAAATTCGGTTCAGCATTTCCGGAACCGCCACGGGCTTGGGATCTGAAACGTCCTGCTCCTGCTCAAGGCGCGACAACAGCAGAAGATCCTTGATGATTTCGTGCATGCGCTGGGCCTGCGCCTGCATTTTCCGGATCATGGGTTTCAATTCTCCGGGACAACACTCCTCCTGTTCCAGGTTTTCCAGGTAACCGGTCACCACCGTCAGGGGAGTACGCAACTCGTGTGACACATTGGCTACGAAGTCACTGCGGATCTGGTTGAGACGGAAAATACTTGTAACATCGCGCGCAACGAGCAACCTCTGGTCCCGGCCGTACGGCACGACCATGATGGCCAGTCTGCGGGCGCTTTCTTCGGGAGACGGGATCTCCACCGTCTTGCTGTAATCACCCACCTCCAGCAGCGCAACCAATTCCGGATGGCGCACCAGGTTGACGATGCGCTGGTGCGCGTCCTGGGGCCAGGCAATGTTGAGGTAGTCTGCGGCCCTGCCGTTTGCCCACTCGATCTCTCCGTCCTGGTTAAGGATGACAATGGCATCCGGCAATGCTGCCGCCGCATCCTGAAAACGCGTAAGAAAGGTCGACAACTTTTCCTCACGCTGCCGGTAAAAGCCGCGCAGAGACTCGAATTCACGGATCAGCTCGTTGATCACGCCGGGCAGGTCAGGAAGGTCTTGCTCACGCCCCTGGTGCAGATAACGAAGCAGCCGCAGCAGCGTGCGGTAATACCAGGCGCCGATAACCAGCGTTCCGACCAGCAGGCCAGCGAGAGGCCTGCCGAGCGCCAACCCCGCGCCCAAAAACAGCAACGCCAGCAGCAGGAATCGCCGGATATCCGGCCGCATCAGCGGGCGACCTCTTCAGCGTCAGCGCGTGGAGAAGCGGTAGCCGACGCTGCGCACGGTCTGGATGTACTGGTCGAAGCCAAACGGCGCCAGCGTCTTGCGCAGCCGCCGGATGTGTACGTCAACAGTACGTTCTTCCACATAGACGTTCTGTCCCCATACCTGGTCAAGCAACTGGGAACGGCCGTACACCCGCTCCGGGTGAGTGATAAAGAAGTGCAGCAGCCTGAACTCAGTAGGGCTTATTCGCACCGTTTGTCCGTTGGCGGTGACCCGGAAGGTTTCCGGATCGAGCGTCAGTCCCGCTACCGTGACGCTTCCCTGCTCTGCGCCCTGGGAGGATCGGCGCAGGATGGCGCGAATGCGCGCCAGCAGTTCCTTGGTGGAAAACGGCTTGGTGACGTAATCGTCGGCGCCGGTATCGAGACCGCGCACCGCATCGGACTCATCGCCGCGCGCGGTCAACATGATGATGGGAATTTCGCGCGTTTCAGGATCGCTGCGGATGCGGCGCGCGTAATCAACGCCGGTCATGCCCGGCAGCATCCAGTCCATCAGAATCAGATCCGGTTTGCGTTTGCCGATCAGGGGACGCGCTTCCTCCACGTCAGCGGCTTCCTCAAACTCGTAGCCATCCTTCATGAGAGTGTAGCCCAGCATCTCGCGGATGGCCGCCTCATCCTCAATGATGAGAATTCTGCCCTTCATGGGCGTCGTGGTTTCCACAGGCAGCATAGGGAACTCATTTAATAGTTCTTATATTACAGCCTGATGACACGGATGGTAAGCATACGCCCGCTCCCCGTCGCCCGGCCCGGATTATTAATGAATGCGGAGTACTGGTGGCGTCCGGATGCAGTGTCGTTGTTCATGAATAATCCGGGCAAATAGCCCGCAGGAGTGGCCGGCGCATGGCGGCGCCCCCTTAACACTCCCGTCACAAAAGAGTCATCTGGTCTTAACAGTCCATCTCTATTGTCTGCGCTCGGGATATTCGCGCTGCAAACCTCGCCAAGGGGAGGACAAGCGGCCACCACGTTACTCGCAAAAAACGCTTAAGGAGACCTGACGTGTACAGCAAGACAACCGTGAAAACCCTGCTGGGGATATTTCTGATAAGCGCCGCGACGGTACTGTCGCCCGCGGCCAACGCCACCAGTGAGACGATGATGAACCTGTTGAGCATTCTGCGCGACAAGGGGAGCATCACTCAGGATGAATACAACGCCCTGGTTTACGCCGCCCACAAGCAGGACAAGGAAGCGAAAAAGGCAAAGGCCAAAGAGATGGCCGCAGCGCAGTCCTCAAACGGCTGGTGGGACAACACCAAGATCAGCGGCCGCATGTACTACGACTTCAGCTACATCAACGACAAGCGCTCCGGCGTCAAGCAATCAAGTTCCGGCACCGGCTTCGACATCAAGCGCTTCTATGTCGGGATAGATCACAAGTTCAACGACACCTTCTCCGGCAATATCACCACCGACTTCACCTACGACAGCAACGCCGGCGCCACCCAGGTTTATATCAAAAAGGCGTATCTTGACTGGAACGTCAACCGGGCTCTGGACCTGCGTTTCGGGTCGACCGACCTGCCCTGGATACCGTTCGTGGAAGGCGTCTACGGTTACCGCTACGTGGAGAACACCCTCATCGACCGCACCAAGTTCGGCACCTCGGCTGACTGGGGCATTCACGCCAAGGGCAAGCTGGCCATGTTCGACTACGCGGTATCTGTGGTGAACGGTGCGGGCTACAAGCATCCGGGCGTGCACTCGGACACGGTCGATGTGGAAGGCCGCCTGAGCACGAACTTCAATAACTTCATCGTCGCCGTCGGCGGTTATGCGGGCAAGCTGGGTAAGAACACGGTGGGCGCGAATGCCAACCATACCGCGACGCGTTTCGATGCCCTGGGCGCCTACAAGGTCTCGAACGCCACTCTAGGCGTGGAATATTTCTACGCCAACGACTGGATGGACGTGGGCATACCCAGCACGGACACGTCGCAAGGCATCAGCGTGTTCGGGAACTACAAGTTCAATCCATTGTGGTCGGTATTTGCACGCTACGACTACGTGGAGCCCACCCGGAAAACCAATTCACACCTGAACGACAATTACTTCAATGTCGGCGTCACCTACAGCCCGGCCAAGATCGTGGATTTCTCGCTTGTCTACAAGCATGACCACGCGGGGAAGGGTTTCCTGAAGACGTCCAACGGCACCATCGGCGGCCTCAACACCGCGAGCAGCGGCAACTACGACGAAGTGGGCCTGTTCGGACGCTGGCGCTGGTAACGGCACCGGGATGCAATTTGTGAGTGGCGTGGCGCCGGGACCTGGAGCCTCCTGAATCCCAATGGCCGGGGCGGAGACGGCATGGAAGCCGTCCCGCCGACAGGGCCGGCGCGGCACAGTGAACAAAAACGAAAAGGCGCAAACAGCGCATGAAATAAGGTTGTTCCTTTCATTTCCTCCTCCTCTGTGCCCCGTTCCCAGACGGGGCTTTCTATTTCTGCGACAGTAAGTTGGAGCTGAAACCGGAATCGTTCCTTCAGAATGCCGCATGGGTCACCCATTCGCGGTATATTCCAAAGCGTCCGCGATCGAGGTAGGATTTTTTCCGTGGCGTACGCCACAGGGATTAAGGATACGTGACCACATGGAGGTCCATATGGATATACTACGCAAAGCCTTTCTGGTTTTTCTTCTCGCATTTCCCGCGTTCGTCATTGCCGCGCAGCCGGTCAACATTAATACGGCTGACAAGGCGACGCTGATGAATATCAAGGGCGTGGGACAAAAGCGCGCAGAGGCGATCATTGCCTATCGCCGGAAGCACGGACCGTTCAAGTCCGTGCAGGAACTGGCGGAGGTTCATGGTATCGGCTCCTCCCTGATCGAGCGCAACCGCGCCAGCTTGACAGTCGATCGGAAGCACTAGCTTACCGCTACCTTACCCGCGCCTGATTTACGGGCCCCGCATCCCCGGCGGGGCCCGTCCTCTTTGATCGCCCCCGCGGGCGCCGGCGGTTGTTCCGCCGGTCCGGCCTGCTGTATTCTTCGCGTTTTTCCGGTTACCCCCCGTTTCCCGTACCAGGAACGTCGCAACAGCATGGAAACCCGCTACGACCCGACCGCCATAGAAGCGGAAGTGCAGCGCCGCTGGCGCGAGACCAGGGCCTTCGCCGCCGTCGAGGCGCCGGAACGCCGGAAATTCTATTGCCTGTCCATGTTTCCCTATCCCAGCGGCAAGCTGCACATGGGCCACGTGCGCAACTACACCATTGGCGACGTCATATCCCGCTACCAGCGCATGCACGGGCGCAACGTATTGCAACCCATGGGCTGGGATGCATTCGGACTGCCGGCCGAGAATGCGGCGATGGCCAACGGCGTGCCGCCGGCGCGATGGACACGGGAAAATATCGACTACATGCGCCGCCAACTTCTGGCGCTGGGGTTCGCCATCGACTGGGACCGGGAGATCGCCACCTGCGACGCACGCTACTACCGCTGGAACCAGTGGTTGTTTCTGCGCCTGCTGGAAAAGGGCCTGGTCTACAAGAAAACGGGAACGGTCAACTGGGATCCCGTCGATCGCACCGTGCTGGCCAACGAGCAGGTTATAGACGGTCGCGGCTGGCGTACCGGCGCGGCCGTGGAGAAACGCGAGATCCCCATGTATTACATGGCCATCACGCGCTACGCCCCGGAACTCCTGGCGGCACTGGACGAGCTCCCCGGTTGGCCGGAGAACGTGCGCACCATGCAGGCCAACTGGATCGGCAGAAGTGAAGGTGTGGAAATCGCGTTCCCATGGACCGAGGGGGACGGCCTGTTGAAGGTGTTCACCACGCGCGCGGACACCCTGATGGGAGCAACATTTGTGGCGGTGGCCGCCGAACACCCGTTGGCGCAGCTTGCCGCGGAATCCAATCCCAAGCTTTCAGCATTCATAGCTGAATGCCGGCACGGCAGCGTCATGGAAGAGGACCTGGCCACCCAGGACAAGAAAGGCATGGCCACCGGACTTTCCGTACGCCATCCCCTGAGCGGCGAGTTGCTGCCGGTTTGGGTGGCAAACTACGTTTTGATGGCTTACGGCGAAGGCGCCGTCATGGGCGTGCCGGGGCACGATGAACGGGATTTTCACTTTGCGACCAGATACCAGCTCCCCATCAAGCAGGTGATTACCAGCCGGACCGGGGAAACATACGACCTGCGCCAGTGGCAGCCGTGGTACGCGGACAAGGATCTTGCCGTATGCATTAATTCGGGCAAATACGACGGATTGCCGTACAAAGAGGCGGTGGATGCCATCGCCACGGACCTGGAGCAAAGCGGCCTTGGGAGAAAACAGGTTCAGTGGCGACTGCGCGACTGGGGCATCTCCCGGCAGCGTTACTGGGGCTGTCCCATTCCTATTGTTCACTGCGAGCACTGCGGCGACGTCCCGGTACCGGATGAGCAGTTGCCGGTGCGCCTGCCCGAGGACCTGGTGCCGGACGGCAGCGGTAATCCGCTCAATCGCCACGCCGCCTTTCTGCAATGCACCTGTCCCGCTTGCGGCGCCGACGCGCACCGCGAAACCGACACCATGGACACCTTCGTGGATTCGTCCTGGTATTACCTGCGCTATACCTGCCCGGACAATACCGGTTCCATGGTAGACGGGCGTGCGGACTATTGGATGCCCGTTGATCAATATATCGGCGGCATCGAACACGCCATCCTGCACTTGCTGTATTCCCGCTTCTGGACGCGCGCCATGCGCGATCTCGATCTGGTCAAGGTCGACGAACCGTTTACCAACCTGCTGACCCAGGGCATGGTCTTGAACGAAATCTATTTCCGGAAAGGCGGGGACGGCCGCATCACCTATATCAACCCGGCCGACGTCAAGGTGGAAACGGATGATCGCGGTCAGCGCGTGAGCGCGCTATCCGTGACCGACAACAAGCCGGTTGAATCGGGCGGCATGGGCACCATGTCCAAGTCCAAGAACAACGGCGTCGATCCGCAGGACATGGTAGACCGCTACGGAGCGGACACGGTTCGCCTGTTCATGATGTTCGCCGCGCCGCCGGATCAGACACTGGAATGGTCGGACTCCGGCGTGGAAGGCGCATACCGCTTTCTGAAGCGCTTATGGCGTAACGCCGCGGAACACATCCGCAACGGCAAACCGACTCACGGCGCGCCGAACGATCCGGATCCCGACCAGCGCCAGGTGCGCCGCAAAATCCACGAAACCATTATGAAGGTCAACGACGATATCGGCCGGCGTTACACCTTCAATACCGCCATAGCAGCGGTCATGGAGCTGCTCAACGCATTGACAAAAGCCGACATGAATCGGGATGGCGGCCACGCGCTGATGCAGGAGGGGCTGGAGACCTGCGTGCTTCTGCTGTCCCCCATAGTGCCGCACATCTGTGACCGTCTCTGGCGCGAACTGGGACACGAGGACGCGATAATAGATGCAGCGTGGCCCCAGGCCGACGAAAAGGCCCTGGTCCGCGACACGGTGGAACTGGTGGTGCAGGTCAATGGCAAGTTGCGGGCACGGATCTCGGTGCCGGCCGACGCCGACGAAGAACAGGTAAAGACCCTGGCCCTGAACGACGACAATGCCAAGCGTTTCGTGGACGGCCATAACATCAAAAAGATAATCATGGTGCCGGGGCGGCTGGTTAATATCGTCGTTACCTGACCGGACACCAGCCATCGACCCCTTGTAAGTTGGGAACCTTGAATCTATGCTCAATGGCATTCATCACGCCACCCGGTAATATTTCATGAAGACCCGCCTGACCGTCATTGTGCTGGCGTCGATGCTAGCTGCCTGCGGATTCCACCTGCGCGGCTCGGAATTTTCCGCCGAACAGCTTTCCGTCGACAGCGTCTACGTCCGCAGCCATGGCAGCAACAGTGCACTGGGCCTGCAGGTTACCAACAACTTAAAAAATGCCGGGATCCGGATTATGGATGATCCCAAGGGCGCCCAGTATCTCATTGCGATTTCAGGCGCCAGATTTACCAATTCAGTACTCAGCGTATCTCCTCAAAGCGGTCGGGCACAGGAATACCAGCTTACTCTCCAGGCGACGGCAACCATCAGGAAGATCGGGGTGAAGAAACCGCTCAATACGCAGACGATCTCGCTCTACCGTGATTACACCTCGGATGACCGTCGAATTTTGGGCACATTCAACGAAGTGGACGAACTTCAAAATGACCTGCTTCGCGATGCGGCCGACCAGATTATGCACATATTCGGCGCCGCCCTGAACAAAACACCCTGACCCGGCGCGCCGGGCAGATTTCGTATGCGTGTTCGACCCGAACAACTAAGCGCCCATATCGATCGACACGGCCTCTCCCGGGTGTATTGTCTCAGCGGCGACGAGCCCCTGCAGATGACAGAGACCGCCGACGAGATCCGCCGGCGCGCCCGCGCCGAACAATACGATGAACGCATTGTGCTGGAAGTAGCGCGTGGATTTGACTGGAGCGCGCTGCGGCAGGAAACTGCCAGCTTGTCGTTGTTTTCGACCCGGCGCCTGATCGACCTTCGAATGGGAAGCCAGAAACCGGGGCGCGACGGCGCCGAGGCCTTGACCGCCTGCGCCGGCGCAATAACGCCCGACACCCTGCTACTCATTACCTGCGGCCGGCTCGACAGGAAATCGCAGCAGACCAAATGGTACAAGGCCCTGGACGGAGCCGGGGTCACCGTTACCATGTGGCCGCTGGAGCCCGCACGGCTGCCCGACTGGATCAGGGAGCGCACACGCCAGCGCGGCAAGACCATCGATCGACCGGCCGCGGAATTGATCGCCCAG
>CAZNWR010000022.1:0-16924 GCA_964576645.1 uncultured Enterobacteriaceae bacterium
GCGTGGGGCCGATTACACCCAAAACGCCGACAATCTGGCCTTCCACTTCGTAGGGGGAGGTAACCACGCTGCAGTCATCCAGCACATCGTAACCCGACTCCTCGCCGATGAAAATCTGCACCCCCTTGGCGTTAATAGCCTGTTCCAGGAGATGCAGGATGTCGCGCTTGCGGCTGAATCCTTCGAACAGCTTTTTCAACTTTTCCAGGTCATGCAGATCGGCCACGTTCATGAGGTTGGTTTGGCCGGACAATACATAATCGCTGGAACTCTCATCCCCGCTGAACACGCGCTGCGCCATCTCGATGGTCGTCTGCATCAGTTCGCTGACGTCTTCCTTCATCTTCTTCAACTCGCCCAGCAGCTCCGACCTCACGGCCTGCAGGTCCTTGCCGGCGTAGAGTGAATTCAGGATATTTGAGGCTTCCTGCAACTCGGTCGTTGTGAAGGTCCTGGCGGTGCGAATAATGCGATTCTGGACCTCGCGGTCGTTCACCACCAGGATGACCAGCACGCGGTTGTCCGACAGGGACACGAATTCAATCTGACGCAGCGCCTGCTGGCCCGCCTTGGGCAGCATCACGATGCCTGCCAACCGGGTAATTTCCGACAGCATGGTGGATGTACGTTCCATCAGCGACTGCATATTGTTGCCCAGGTCCATCTCCCGCGCGATACGCTGTACGTAATTGTGGTCCACGTTCGCAACGCGCAGCAGGCTGTCCACGAAAAGGCGGTAACCCTTTACGGTGGGAATTCTGCCGGCCGAGGTATGGGGAGACTGCAGCAGCCCCAGATCCTCAAGGTCCGCCATGATGTTGCGGATGGTGGCGGAACTCAGGTCAAGCCCGGTATCGCGCGCCAGTGTTCTCGAGCCCACCGGCTGGCCGTCCTCGATAAAGTGCTCCACCAGCGCCTTGAATACATACAGGCTGCGATCTGAGAGGTGGGACGGACCGGACATCGAGCTGGACATGGCACTGCATACCGTAAGTTGGTGTCCGAAATTTAGCACTCAACCCCTGGGAGTGCAAAACCATATTGGCGGCACCTGCGGAGCATGCTAATTTGCAGAAGAACTCACAGGAGTGCCGCCAGGGAATGTTCAAACGCATCGCCCTCATCGCCAACAACAACACCGAGCAAATCGCGGATACCCTGAGCCTGGTGATCCGATATTTGCGGAATCGCGGCGTCGACGTTGTACTGGACCGGTTCTGCGCGGATCTGCTGCCGGAATCCGGATTGGCAATCGCCGAAGGCGCCGACCTGGCGCTGGGCTGTGACCTGGCCATCACCATCGGCGGCGATGGCACCATGCTGCGCGCAGCACGCATGCTGGCCGACTACGACGTGCCGCTGCTGGGCATTAACCGCGGACGGCTCGGGTTTCTCGCGGATATCCCTGTTGAATCGGTGGAAATTCAACTGGACGCGATCCTGGATGGCCAGTACGTCGAGGACACCCGTTTTCAGCTTCACTGCCAGGTGGAACGCGGCACGGACATCGTGCTCGAAAGTCACGCCTTCAACGACGTCATCATACAGAAATGGAACGTGGCAAAGCTGATCGAGCTGGAAACCTACGTCGACAAGACCCTGGTTCACAGCCAGCGGTCGGACGGCGTCATCGTTGCGTCTCCGACGGGATCCACCGCCTATGCGCTGTCCGGCGGCGGACCCATTCTGCACCCCTCGCTCGATGCCATGGTCTTGGTGCCCATATGTCCCCATACCCTGAGCAACCGTCCCATTGTCATTGACGCCAACAGCCGGGTGGAAATTATCGTCGGCACGCCGGAAATCGATCACGCACGACTGACCTGTGACGGGGACATTACATTCGAACTCCAGACGCGGGATCGCGTGGTGGTGCGGAAAAAGGATCGGCGTATCCGGCTGATACACCCGGCCGATCACGATCCCTTCAGCATCCTGCGCGCCAAACTGCATTGGGGCTGAACGAATTACCGGCGACGCCGGTCGTCATACTCGTTTGCACAACTGTGTGAAATATTCTTTTTGCTGCGCACCCTGCACATACGCAACCTTGCGGTAATCCAGGAACTGGAGCTGGAGTTCGGCCCCGGCATGAGCGTTTTCACCGGAGAGACGGGGGCCGGTAAGTCGATCCTGGTGGATGCGCTCGGGCTGGTACTGGGTGACCGTGCCGACAGCAACGTGATCCGCAGCGGCGCGGACAACGCGGAAGTCTCCGCCCTTTTCGATATTTCCGGCTTTGACGGGGTAGCCGGGATCCTGACTTCACAGGCGCTTGAAAGCGCCGACGGAGAGTTGCTCCTGCGCCGGGTCATCAGCCGCGACGGCCGCTCGCGGGCCTACATGAACGGCAGCGCGGTGGCCGCTCAGACCTTGCGTGAGGTGGGAGATTTTCTGGTGGAGATCCACGGACAGCACGCGCACCAGTCATTGTTAAAGCGCGAGGAGCAGCGCCGCGTCCTGGACCAGTTCGGAGACCATTCGGAACTCCTGGGGGCGGTGCGGCGCGCCTGCTCCGACTGGACGGAAGCCCGGCGCCAGTTGGCCGAGCTGCCGGTATCCGGGGAGGATCATGCGGCGCAGAAAGAACTACTGGACTATCAGGTCCAGGAACTGGAAGAGTTCGCCCCCGCGGAGAACGAACTCGACAGTCTGAACGCGGATCACCGGCGGCTTGCCAACGCCGGCCGCCTCCTGGATACCGTTCAAACGCTGCTGGCACGGCTCCACGAGGACGAAGATTCAGCCGCCGGGCGGGTCGGCGTCGCCGTCCGGGAATTGCGCGATGCCGCGCGCTTTGACGAAAACATGAACGCGGTTGCGGATCTGCTGGATTCGGCCGGCATTCAGCTCGGGGAAGCCGTGGATGAACTGCGCGCCGCAACGGATCACCTGGACCTGGACCCGCAGCGCCTGGGCGAGGTGGAGCGGCGCCTGGATCAATATCACGAGCTTGCCCGCAAACACCGCGTCAAACCACAGGAGCTGATCACCCGACTCCAGACGCTGAAGCAGCAATGCCAGGCGCTGGCAGACAGCAGCAGCCGCATCGACCAGTTGAACAAGCAGCAGTCAGAAGCGCTGAGGCGCTACACCGTGGACGCCAAGCGCCTGCATGAGCAACGGCGCGAAACCGCGGAGCGGCTGGGGAAGGCCATTTCATTGCAACTCAGGGAACTGGGGATGCCGGGCGGCAGGCTGAAGGTTGAGGTCAAAAGCGCCGGCGGCGACCGGCCCATGCCGTCTGGAGACGACCAGGTCGAGTTTCTGGTAACGGTCAATCCCGGTCAGCCGCCGCGGCCTTTGGCCAAAGTCGCATCCGGCGGAGAACTGTCGCGGATCAGCCTCGGCATTCAGGTTATTGACAGCACCGAAAGGGGCACGCCAACGCTCATTTTCGACGAAGTGGACGCCGGCATAGGCGGTGCCGTGGCGGAAATTGTCGGACGCCTGCTGCATGGACTCAGCGAACGACGCCAGATCCTGTGCGTCACCCATTTGCCACAAGTGGCCTGCCAGGGTGATTACCACTTCCAGGTGGAGAAATCTTCCAGCCGCACCGACACCCGTACCCAAGTTGTTGAACTGAACGCCGACCGCCGCATCGAGGAGATCGCGCGCATGCTCGGTGGTTTGAAGATCTCCGCGAAAACGCGTGACCACGCGCGGGAAATGCTGAACACAAGTGGAAAGTTAAAAGTTAAAAGTTAAAAGTGTCAAAGAGAAAGGAAGGTTTACCTTTAACTTTTAACTTTGTCTTTGGGACGAACGTACAGAATGAGACTGTGATCCTCGAGAATGTAGCCGTGCTCTTCGGCTATTCTCCGCTGCAGTTTTTCTATGTCCTCGTTTTCAAATTCCACCACGCGGCCCGTCTTCAGGCACACCATGTGGTCGTGGTGGCCGCCGCGGTTCAATTCGAATACCGAATGGCCGGAGTCGAAGTTGTGCCGGATGACCAGGCCCGCGGCTTCGAACTGGGTCAACACGCGGTATACTGTCGCAAGCCCTACATCTTCACCGGCATCAATCAGCGCCTTGTATACGTCCTCGGCGCTCATATGCTTCAGGTTGGCTTTTTCCAGGATTTCCAGTATCCGAAGCCTGGGCAGGGTAGCCTTCAAACCGGCATTCTTCAGATCCTGGGCTTCCATCCTAAAATAGGGCACCGTGGTAGAAAGAAGGTTTCAGGAAATGCCCGTATTTTCAGCGGTTCTTAAACGGGGCATTTAGATCAAACATCCTAGCACAGTATACTTGCCTGATCCCGGCGCTTGGGGCGGCGGGACGATACCAGTGCACTTAAGCGGAGCTTGAGTTTAAATTATACTTTAAGTATTTGATTATGAGTAAGTTATTCCGTATCTGTCTCGTCGCTGCCTGCGTTGCCGGGCTCGCCTCCTGTGCCGAGGAAGGCGGGTTCAAGCTGCCCGGTGTGTACCGTATCGACATCCAGCAGGGCAATATCATTACCCAGGACATGGTGGACAAATTGAAGCCCGGCATGGACAAGAATCAGGTTCGTTTCATCATGGGCACGCCCGTGGTGGAAGATCCCTTCCACCCCAACCGCTGGGACTACATATACACCCTGACCAAGGGCGGGCACCAGCGCCACCAGCGCCATATCGCCCTGTTCTTCAAGGACAACAAACTGGCCATGGTGAAAGGAGACGTGGTTCCCGGCGTTCACAAGCAATCCAATGACACGGCCGCCCGTTCCACCACCGTGGAAGTTCCGGACAAATCGAAAAACGAGAACTTCCTGGAACGTTTTTTTGAGTGGAACCAGATGCCGGAAGAACCCGCCAAGAAAAAATCCGGCCCTGGGGAAGGCCGCGAGGGCGCGGGCGATCGGGACTAAACAGGCGATCCGAATTCTGAAACAGACGGCGTTGCAGTATCCGGGTATGTCACGCATCGAAACGGCTGTATAGGAAATTGTTGATCGTTTTCCTGCTGGCGTGGCTCAATGCGCCACCCGCGCTCGCCTCCCACGGCCCCATCAGCGTCAGCGACGATACCGGTGCACGGATAACCCTGGCCCGGCCCGCGCAACGCATCATCAGCCTGTCACCGAACCTGACCGAACTCCTTTACAGCGCGGGCGCCGGCAGCCGCCTGGTGGGCACCGTGCAGTGGTCGAATTTCCCCAAGGCGGCCCTGCATGTCCCCAGAGTAGGCAATACCTACAACCTGGACCTGGAAAAAATAGTCCAATTGCGCCCCAACCTCGTAGTTGCCTGGCGCAGCGGCAACAACCCGCAGGCCCTTGAAGAATTGCGGCGCCTGGGATTCCCGGTGTACGTGTCCGAGCCACGCTCCCTCGCCGCGATCGGCACGACCATTGTGCGGCTGGGGATACTCTCAGGCACACGCGCTACCGCGGACCGGGTAGCTGCAGCGTACGCACAGCGCCTGCACGCGCTGAAGACCCGGTATTCGCATCGGTGGAAAGTGTCGGTTTTCTACCAGATATGGAACCGTCCCATGTTTACAGTCAACCGGAAACACGTGATCAGTGACGTCATCGATCTATGTGGGGGGCGCAACGTGTTTGCCGGTCTCGATACCCTGTCGCCGCGCATAGGCGTGGAAGCCGTGCTGGCGGAGGACCCGCAAGTGATCGTCGCCAGCGGCATAGACGCCGGGCGCCCGGCCTGGCTGGATGACTGGCACCAATGGCCCTCCCTGAATGCGGTACATCACGGCCTGCTGTTTTCCATACCGCCCGACTTTATTCAGCGCGATACCGTCCGGATCCTGCGAGGCGCCGCCATGATGTGCCGCGACCTGGACAAGGCGCGAGTGCGGCTGCGCGGCGCCGGGAATCATTCCGGATAATACAAAAGTCGGCCCGACGCATCCTGCATACGGCCGATGGGATAGCGATAGAGACGCTCCAGGGTCCCGGGTTCCACGACTTCAGTCACGGGGCCGGCAACCAGGTCATTGTGGTTTACGATCAGCAGCGCGTGGCTGCAGTAGCGCAGCGCCAGGTTCACGTCATGCAGGGCCATCACCATTCCTCCCGCGGCACCTGCTCTCTGCAACAGCAGGTTCAGCAAGCTCACCTGATGGCGCAGATCCAGGTGATTGGTCGGCTCATCCAGTAACCACACGGACGGGTCCTGCAGCAACAAGGTGGCAATAGCCAAACGCCTGCGCTCGCCTCCCGACAAGGTATCGACCTGCCTGCCCGCCTGTTCCAGCAACTCCACCTGAGCCAGCACCGAGCGTGCACGCTCCATGTCGTCGCGGCTCTCCACAGCCCAGAATGGCAGATGGGGATAACGGCCCGTCAACACGGTCTCCAGCACGGAGCACGGAAAGGTATCCTGGCTGTCCTGGAAAAGGATCCCCAGAATCCGGGCCAACGAATTGCGGTCCCACAAGGCAAGGTCCCGATCCTGGACGCTGATCCGGCCGGCGGCGGGAGCACGCAATCCCGCCAGCGTATGCAGGAGAGTGGTCTTGCCCGAGCCGTTGCCGCCGAGTACCGCCCAGCGCTGGCCCGGCAGCACCTCCAGATCCAGGTTCGTGCACAGGGGCCGATGGGCCACCGTAATGCACAGGGATTCGGCCCGGATCAGGGTCATGGCCGTTGTTGCGCGGAGGTGGTGCGCAGCAGCACCAGGAACAGCGGCACACCGATCATCGCCGTCAGCACGCCAACGGGAAGCTGCTGCGGGGAGATCACCGAGCGCGCCAGCCCGTCCGCGGCCACCAACAGAGTCCCGCCGAACAGAACCGATGCCGGCAGCACGACGCGATGATCGCTGCCCAACAGCAGCCGGATCAAATGGGGAACGATGAGCCCCACAAAACCGATACTACCCGCCACGGTGACGGCGGCCGCGGTCAACAGAGAGGCCAGAAAATACACAAGGTAACGCAGCCGATCCACTCGCACTCCCAGCGCCGCGGCCTGAAGGTCCCCGTGGACCAACAGGTTGAGCCCGCGCGAAAAAAGCATCGATAAGCCCAGGCCCACCAGCAACACCGCCGCGGTCCAGGAGGAATAGCGGGCAAAGGAGAGATCCCCCATCAACCAGAACAGCATGCCGTGCACCCGGGCCGCGGGGCTCAAGGTCAGAAGCAGGCTGACGACCGCGCCCCAGCCTGCGGCGACAACGACGCCGGTCAGAAGTACACGCATGGGATTCCACTCGCCTGAAGCGCGCGCCAGGGCGAAAACCAGCAGGATCGACACCAACGCACCGGCAAACGCCGCACCGTGTATCCACAACCCGCCCAGCCCGGCGAACATGGCACAAAGGGAAAACGCCGAGGCGCCTCCGGAGACGCCCAGAACGTAAGGTTCAGCCAGCGGATTGCGCAGCAGGACCTGCATCAGAGCGCCCGCCAGCGCCAGCATCCCGCCAACCGTGAAACCGGCCAGTACACGCGGCAGGCGCAGGCGCAGCACGATGGTTGCGGCGATCCCATGTTCGCGTTGCGCGAGGATGGCGAAAATCCTTGAGGGTGCAATATCCACGCTGCCGATGCACAAAGACGCAGCGACGGCCAGTACCGCAAGTACCACCAGCAGTCCCAGCGCGGCCGCGCGAGGAACGCCGGAAACGTCAGCGCTGCGAGTCATGCTTTCTTCCGGCGCTGCTGCCTGGCGGCGCGCCTGCGCCTGGCCTCCTTGGGGTCCGCCTGCAACGGACGATAGACCTCAATGCGATCCCCGTTTGAAATCTGGTCGGACAGGGAGCATGCGCGATTAAAGACCCCCACTTTGCATCGGTCCAGGTCGAGCTCCGGACAGCGCTGTAAAAGCCCTGACTGTCGAATTACATCGCCGATGGTAGTGCCAGCACAGGCCCGCAGAGACAGCAAGTGAACGCGATCAGCGGCGGCATAGACCAGCGTGACGTCAGCGCCGTCCATACACCTGCTCCGCGCGTTCCCGGAATGCATCCACCAGTGTTGTCACGATGTGATTGAATATCTTGTCCAATGCCAGCTTTACCACCTTGTTTTTAAACTCGAAGTTCATTTCCAGGAACACCCTGCAGCCGCCGGATCCCTCGGGCTGGAACTCCCAGTGTCCCTCCAGATAGCGGAACGGTCCACTCACCAGGTGTACATCGATGCGCCTGCCGGGCTGCATGGTGTTTTCCGTGGTGAATACCTGTTTAATCCTGCCGGCGTTCAACGATATCGTCGCGCGCAGCCTGTCAGGCCGGGGATCGAAGACTTCGGCGTCCGTGCACCATGGAAGAAAATACGGGTAGGACTCCACGTCGTTTACCAGAGAGTACATTTCCTCTGCGCTGTAAGGTACCGATGCCGTCTTGTGTACGTTGCCCATGGATGTTCCGTGCTTTTGGTGCCGACATTCTGAGGTAATTGCCGCAGCGCCTCAATGCCGTCGCCAAACTGCTATAATTCGCAGTTCTCTTAACCCTCTCTTCAAGATCGAACTCCCGTGGCAGCCAACAAAGGGAAGAAACCCGCGGCGACCATCGTGCTCAACAAAAAGGCACGGCATGATTATTTCATCGAAGAAAAGTTCGAGGCCGGCCTGGCCCTGCAGGGCTGGGAGGTGAAGAGCCTGCGCGCCGGGCGGGTCCAGATCCGCGACAGCTACATTCTGCTCAAGAATAACGAGGCGTTTCTGTTCGGCGCCCTGATCACGCCGCTGCCCACGGCTTCGACCCACATCACGCCGGAACCCATGCGCACGCGCAAGCTGCTCCTGCACCGGCGCGAACTGGATCGCCTTCGCGGCGCCGTCGAACGCAAGGGTTACGCTGTAATCCCCACAGCCATGTACTGGAAAGCCGGCCGTGCCAAGGTGGAAATCGGCCTGGCGAAAGGCAAGAAAGCCCACGACAAGCGCCGCGCGGAAAAAGATCGCGACTGGGACCGGCAGCGCCAGCGGGTGCTGAAGCACGGCTGAATGCAACAGTGCAGTGGGCGAAACCCTTGCGGGCAGACCGTGAGCCGCAGGGACGCGGCGATCGAGCGTACAGGGATGTATTTACAGCGTGTCTGCCCGCAAGGGTTCTGTCCACCGGCGGGGAACAGTAGCGACCAACCAGGGTCTACCAGATGGTATGATGTATCTTATACAAGGACTTGAGGATGTCGTTGTTCTGTCACTAAAGGTTGCGTTCACGGGGGCGAAATTGGCTTCGACGTGGGTCGCGAAACCGGAGGGGCATGCCGAGGCGCAGATCACCTCGTTAATCCATCTGCAAATCACATAGTTGCCAACGACGACAACTACGCACTCGCTGCTTAATACCCAGTAGGGTGCCGTCTGACCGGTACGTGCTTGTGCGTCCGGACCCAGGCGTCGACTCACACAAGCTCGCGATGAAGCCGGTCCGGAGCGGATTCGCTAAAACCTTACGGACTCGCCGCCGGTTTTCCCTGCCTGTCGGGTAGCCGCCGGTTAAAACAATAGATCGGCTAAGCATGTAGATCCTGCGGCGGAGTGCTCGCGGACGCCGGTTCGATACCGGCCGCCTCCACCAATCCATGCCCCGGGCGCTGAGCCCGGGGCGTTTTTTTACGCACCGTCAATCCGCGAACCTGGCCCGTACGGTAAAGCCCATATTTTTTAATGCGGACTTCGCCATCGGCGTCACGTCCCCCGCGGTAACCAGTTCCCAGTACTTGAACCCCGCCGTAGCCGCCTCCCGTCGCAGGTTCGTGAAAAGTTCGGCGGTCGGCTGCGACCAATAGATAATGTCTACCGGCGCAATGTAGATAATGCGCCAATCCCCGGTGATGGCAGACATGAGTTGCGGGCCGACATGGATTTTCTCAAGCCGGTCCACCCGGGTGTTGTAGCGGACCAGGATCATCGCCGCCTGCTCGAACGCCAGCTCCGACTGCAGGTCGTCCACGCCCTGGGCGGCCGCTTCCAGGAATGCCGACCGATCGCGCACGTCCTTCAGGGCCGCCAGGTAATACAGCAGGCGGGTACGATGGCTGGGAGAATAAATCGGGTTTGCCATGTACGCCCTGGCGATGCCGGAGGGCACGTGCATGGCCGCCAGTAACCCGCGATCCTCGGCGGTGAGTTCATCGCGGGTCTGAGTCTTCAGTTTCATGGACACCGCGGCTTCAATCTGTGGATCGGCAATGCCGACACCGACTGGCGGCACCAGCGCAGGTGTTCCCGCCGAGATCTGTCCGGCCGATCGCGCCGCGGCAACCTCATTCAGAAATTCCTGAACCTGCGGGTTGCCGGAATACACGTCCAGCCCCCACTGGGCGGCCACGTTGCGCCGGTGCATGGCCATGACCGGATCGGCAACGTACTCCATGGCGACCGAATCCGGCGGCAATTGCCGGCTTGCGTCGGCGTTCGCGGGGCCGGAAATCGTCTGATCCAGCTTGCTGGCGATCTGGCCGGCCAGGTCCCTGGCGGTGGAAACCGGCCGGCCGATGATGTCAATGGCGGAGTTGGCGCGCACGCTCAACTGCCCGTGCAACTGTTCCGACAGTTGGGTGTTTTCTCGGGAAAACTCGCTGATGGCCTCACCCAGGGTTCGGATCTCATGCACCCGTATCTTCAGCAGCGCCAGGGAGGCCGGGTCGTACTGCCCGTATTCGCTCTCAATGTGAAAATGGTAAAACCTGCCCTTTACCTGAACACTGTCAACCGTATGGTAAATGGACTGGGCTATCTTCGGGGACAATAACTCCGAGATGTGCGCCGCCGGCGGCCCCTCATAGTCGGCACCCGCCGCCGCGCTGGCGGAGAAAATCCCCGCAATTAGCAACCAGACTGTCAGAACCCACGAGGCATTACATCGCCATGCTTCACCGGCGGCGGGAAATGAGCCCACCGGCACCCCCATGCGCAGACCGTTCAGTCGTCACCTCGACCCAATTGGGCCGCGACGTCAGCCAGCAGATCCTGGTTTGCCGCCTTGGCCGCCGCCTTGGCTGCTTCCGCCTGGCTTTTTATCCGGCGCATATGGTCCATTTGCGAAGCCATTGAAGCAAACTGCTTTTCTTTCTCCTCCATTTCACCCTTGAATTCGGCAAGATCCGCCTCGAGCTGTTGGCGCATCGATTCTTCCATCTCGACCCGTTGCACAATGTTGTCACGGTTTACGCGCTCGGCGTGCTCGGCTTTCTTTTGATCTTCCTGCGCCCGCGCAACGCCCTGCTTTGCTTCCGAAAGCTTCTTTTCCGCCTGCCTGATCTCGTCCTGCAGCGTATTCCGCGCAACTTTGCTCTCGGTGATCTCGCGATCCTTTTCCCTGGCTCGCAGCGTCGCCACCTCCTGTTCCGCTTTGCGCCTGGCCGCTTCCGCTTCCTGGCGCGCCTGCTGGATCTGCTTCAGGGTTTCCTGGATTTTCTTCTGTTCCTCTTCCAGCTTCTGCCGTTCGGCGCGCAGGCGTGCCTCCTCCTCGGCCCTGGCCTCCTCATGTTTCGACTTGTATTCCTCGATGATCCGCGCCGCTTCCGCCTTGGCCGCCTCCCGCGCGGCGTCCGCTTCCGCACGCTCGCGCCTGGCGGTCTCCAGTTCTTCGTTGTTGAGGGCGAACTGTTCCGCCAGCTTGCGCCGTTCCGCTTCCAGTTTCTCCCGGGCCTTCTCCTGGATCTTCAACTCCAAGGCCTGCTGTTCCTTAAGTCGGCGCTGTTCTTCCTTCTCCATGGCTTTTCGCGCGGCCTGCAACTGCTTTTTTATCTTGTTGGCTTCGTCAAGCTGCGAGCGTGCCGATAATGCTTCCTTTTCAAGGCGCTCCCGTTCGCGCTTCATCTGCTCTTCAGCTTCCTGCTTCATGCGCTGCAGCTTCTCCATCTCTTCCGCATTGCGGGAGTACACTTCCTCGATCTTTCTTTTTTCCTCCTGCAGCCGTTTCTCCGCTTCCGCCTTCATGCGCTCCAGTTTTTGTTCTTCCGCCTTGCGTATACGGATCGCTTCCGCTTCCGCTTCCTTCTTCGCTGCTTCGATTTTCGCGCGCTCCTCGCGCAAACGGCGCTCCACTTCCACCTGCGCCGCCTTCTGGGCTTCGTCAGTCAGACCCTGCCGGTTCTTTTCCACATTTTTGAGCTGCATATCGGTGCGGGCGAGATCGGCTTCCAGCACCGACGCCTTTACCTCGGGATCCATTTCCTCCTCGGTCTCTTCCGCCTGTTCGGCCTTCACGGATGGCGCTGCCGCGGCGGGGCGTGCTTCGGGTGCAGGCGCTTCAGACTCGGGAGCCGCGGGAGGAGGAGCGGCCGCGCTCTTCTCCGGCTGCGCAGGCACAGCATCAGGATTGTTAACCAGGCCGCCCTGCAGGTAGCTGACCTGGAAACCGCGTTCGGCCAGCAGAAAAGCGGCGGTGGAGCTGCGCCCGCTGGTGTCGCAATACACAACATAACTGGCATCGGGATCCAGTTTGTCCACCTGCATGCGCAAAATGTTCAGGGGAATATTCTGACTGCCGGGAATTGCCGCCTCATCGTGTTCGTTCTTATAGCGAACATCCAGCCACTTGGCGCCGCCCGCCACCAGTTTCTTCGCCTCCGCCAGCGACACGGCGCGAAGCGTCGGCTTTTTCACCAATTCGATGAAATTATCCTTGCTCAGGCGCATCAATACGCCCGGGGTCAACATCGATATGGTGGCGTTACGGGTGGTATCCGCGATCAGCGCTTCCTCGCCGAAACTGTCACCCGCCTTCAGTTCCGCCAGCTTGATTTCCTTGCCCCCGGGTGAAGGCGCCCGCAGCACCTGGCAGCGGCCGGACTGGATGATGTAATAATCCTCGCCAGGATCACCCTGCTTGATTACAACGTCGCCGGCATTTAACTCTACCGGTTCAAGCATCGCGAACAATGTCTGGATGTTCGCGGTAGGCATGCGTGAAAACAATTCGGACTGCAGCATGCGCGTCATCCAATCGACATCGTCCTCTTGTTCCAACTCGACTACTTCGACCTCGGCCGTAGCCAGATCATAGTTGGTGATGTCGGTTTTATCGGGTCCGTCCTTGTCCTGCATCACCAGCAGCTTGTCAAGGTAGTCACGCCGGACTTTCATGACGATTGAAGGAACCGATGCCCGTGCGGAAAACTGCCGCGGCTGCAATTGCGCCATGGCATAACGCGCTCGGTCCGTACCCCCATTGATTGTGCTGTGCAGAGCCCCGCCGGAATGGAGTTCGATTTCGCCCTCAATCAGATAATAGGAGAAGTCGTCACGATCACCCTGTTTGAATACATAGCCGCCCTTCCGGATCTTCAGAAATTCGGCGTTCTTGGCGACCTCATTCTGAACCTGCGCCGGCAATTCATTTATGGGGATCAGGCGCCGGATCTGTTCGACGAACTTTTGTTTGTCATCAGCCATGCAGTGATGCGCCGCGTTGGGTATTGTCAGGAAGGTGGCCTAAGCTGTACTTGTTTTCAAACACCCGGATTATTTTGCATGAAGCGTCACTCCTCACCCCCTGTTCAGGACCGGAGCCCTGCTGACGGCACCGGCCAAACCATGCTACCGCATTCCCCGGGCCAGGGAAACATCATTCAAATCAAACTGATAACTCGGTATCGATGCTGAGGTCTCCGCTCAATTTGATATGCATCTCTGCGGTCCTGATTGTGGGCATTGCCGGTGTGCAATTCGCCGCACTCGCCGTCTTGCGCGTTCGCCGCGGACGGCTGTTTGCCGCCGTTGCCGAGGGGGGTATTGCCGGCGTGTTAATGGCCAGCGCTGCGGCGATCGCCCTCGTCGGTCTGAATTTTTACACCTATCAACGCCTTACGGCGGAACAGCCCGTGGCAAGCCTGTCGTTCCAGCGCCTTGGACCACAGCGCTTCCGCTGCGTCCTCCACGAGCCTGACCGGCCCGACAGGTCATTTGACCTGAGCGGGGATCAATGGGAACTGGAGGCCCGGGTTTTGACCTGGAAGGGTCCCGCCGCTTGGTTCGGGCTGGACTCCCGCTATCGCCTGGAGCGCCTGACCGGTCGCTACCGGGACCTGGACCAGGCGCGAAGCGCCCTGCACACGGCCTACGGACTCTCGCCCAACGATCGCATTGACCTGTGGTCGCTGATGATGCGGGCCAATACCTTCATTCCGTGGATGGATGCCTATTTTGGCAGCGCCGCCTACCTGCCCATGGCCGATGGTGCGATCTACCAGGTGAACATCGGCCGCGAGGGACTGGTGGCCCGCCCCGTCAACGCCGCCGCGCACCGCGCCGTCGAGGAGTGGCATTGAAACCCTCTCCCCCGCCCCTCTCCCGCAAGCGGGAGAGGGGAGAAAAAAGCAGCCTCTCGCCAAGACGCAAAGGTCGCCAAGAAGATCAAAATGATGCAGCGTCCTGGACCACCTTGGCGTTCTTGGCGTCTTGGCGAGAAACAGGTTGGTTCCGGCCCGTATGGGTTAGGGATTAAGCGGAGTGATTACGCCGGGAAGGGTCAGGTCGAGGCGCGGAGGCGAGGGGTCGGAGCACATGCTCCGACCCCTGATCCCCTGGCATTGATCTCCGGGCGGGAGGGAGCATACGTTCCGCCCCCGCATCTTACAGTTGGCCGGCACGGCTACAGGTCCTGCATTCCGGAATTAGAGACCCATATTCCTTCATGCAGGACCTGTATCCGTAGGCGTGCGACTCCAGAAGGTGGATTCCGGGTTCGCGCGCAGCGATATGGGTCACTAATCGCGGAGAGCGGACCCGGAATCCGCGCCGTAATTCACACCGCGCGGGGAAATATCACCTCGAAACGAACGCCGTCACCGGCGGGCAGATTCACCGCGCGCACCCGGCCGCCGTGAAAGTCGGCGATCAGGCGCACGATGTACAAGCCCAACCCCAGGTGCGGCCGGCCGGCATCCGCGGATCCCGTGCGCACGGATATCATGGAATTGAACAACTGGCCCGCCATCGCATCAGGCAAAGCAGCCCCGTAGTTGATAACCGAGAGCGTCCATGAATCGGCGTCCATGTCCAATCCCACTTCGATCTCCGTGCCGGGCGAATGAAAGTCCACGGCGTTGGCCACCAGCTTATCCAGCATCTGCTCGAAAAGATCCGGTCCGATGGGTTGCACGATACCGGCCGGCGGCCCGTGCAGTACGAACTTCACCCCGGGGTAGGCAAGACCGTAACCGCTCACACAACGCGCCAGAAATTCACCCATGTCCATGCGCTCCAAATCCGCGTGTTGCAGAGCCTGCTCCAGGCGCGACGCTTCACTCAAACGGCTCACCAGCAGATCCAGCCGCTCAACGCCAGTTCGGGCACGCTTCAGATATTCGCTCCTACGGCTCATTTCATCCGGGTCCTGCAGGTGATCCAGGGAAGATCGCACTACGGTAATGGGCGTGCGCAACTCATGTGACAGGCGCCCGGCGAGTTGTTCCAGGTAACCCGTATATTGACGCAGGCGTTCGAGCATGGCGCCAAACCTGCGCGACAGTTCTCCAATCTCATCGCCTGATCGGGCCGGCTCGAACCCACCGATCACCCGTCCGTGTTCGTCGATGGCCGCGTCTGCGCTTCTGCTGAGCCGGCGCAGGCGATAAGACAGCCGTGTCGCAAACAGCAAGACCGCGGCGGTCACCAGAAAAAACACCAGGAATGTCTTGTTGAACAGGGAGATCATCGCCTGTCTCTGCAACATCTGTATGCCGCCGGTGGTTTCCTCCACCACCACTGCCCCGCGTACCACGTTGCCGTCATAAACCGGCGTGGCCGCCGATACGATGATCGCCTTGCCGTCGGGCGAGGAACGCCAGCGCGTGCCGGTGACGCCGTGCAGCGCATCCTTTACTTCCTGGCCCTGCAGGCGCGAAGCGCCCGCCAGGTCGTCCTGGAAGCGTTCGTGTATGGGCGGCAGTATTGCCCGGTAAAAGAGACTCACCGGGGTATGCGCCCGCGGTTCATCGAGGCTCCCGGTACTGGCCAGCACCCGGCCGTTGCGATCCAGCACCCAGATCCTTCGACCGGCCACGTGGGGAAAGCGCGAGATGGACCTCATGATGGCCGCGGACGGCTGAACGATCAGGCCCGGATGGGTCAACGTTTCCGGACCGGCAGTGCCCAGGGACAAGTGCAGTTTGCGGGTAACCGGATTGTCCACGTCGTCCACCACCAGGCCAAGCCGACTGCCGACCATGGCAGTGGGTATGGCCAGTTCCAGGTTGTATCCACCAATGACCGGCTGCCACTGGCCCACGATGTTATTCACGTATTCCACGGTGCGGGTCTTGAAGCCGAACTCATCCTGCTGCTCCCGATAACGAAAGGGACGCATCTCACCGGGAGCGGAAGGGGAAAAGTACAGTTGCTGAAGATTGCCGTCCGGATCCGTGAACACCAGGATCACGTGATCGTTATCGACAGCATCCGGTTTGTCCGGATGCTGATAGACGATGCGATTATCGCGCACACGCAACAATGCGTAATAAAACGGCTCGTAACGGCTGACGATAAATTTGAACGAAAGGTCGGGGCTGTCTGGCCTGCCGGGAGGAGAGTAGGTATCCGACCAGCCTATATAGGACTCCCAGTCGTCGGTGTAACCGTCCACCTGCATGGGATGATTCAGCGTATGGACGTAAAGTGTGTAATCCGGCCCTGGCGCGGCGGCCGGGAAAAGGCCGCCGTGGTCGTGCAGTGGCCCGGCAACCGCGCGCGCCGCATCCATCAGCGAAACCTCCAGCCCGTCGCGCAGATAGCTTTCCATTCCGCGCAGATATTCCAGACCCGTATACGGCAGCGCCAGGATGGCCGCCGACAGCAGCAAAAGCTTGCCGCGAATGCTTATGCGGGGCAGAGAGAATTGCATGGTAGCGTTCTACACACGGGTCGGAGCATACGCTCCAGCCCCTTATTACCATCTTGCAGATAGACCTTCAGAATCTTCCTGTATAGCTGTTTCGAAACCTGATACATACGGCTACGGGCGTTGCGGTATCCGGGTGACGGACCGTGAGCCGCAGGGACGCG
>CAZNWR010000023.1:0-16873 GCA_964576645.1 uncultured Enterobacteriaceae bacterium
GCATGACTATGAGCAAGAAAGGACGTTCGAGTAGCAGCAATCTCCGGCCGGTATCCCGGCGGCGCAGACCTACTCAGCAGCGGAGTCGAAACACGGTAAACGCAATCCTCGACAGCGCAGAACTAATCATCGAGCGGGAAGGAATCGACCGTATTTCCACACTGAAAATCGCCCGAGAAGTCGGGATTTCTGTCGGTGCGTTGTACGGCTACTTTCCCAACAAGGAATCGATTCTGTTTACGCTCGCACAAAGGTGGTTGGACCTGAATCGGCAGGCTATTGGAAGGGCCGATCCGAAAATCTGCAGCTATGAGAACTGGCGGGAATGGATCGATGATATGGTGCACGAGGTGCTCCTGGTTTACAAAAAGGAACCCGGGCTGACTCGCTATTACGACATATTATGCTCCATCCCGGAATTAAGGCGCCTTGATGAAGAGCATGAAGAATGGCTAATCCGTTCGATATCGAACAACCTAAAAGCATTTGGTTACACCGGTTCCGCCAAAGAACTCCGTGCTGACAGTCTTGCAATGCTGGTGATTGCACACGGCTTGCTGACGCGAGCAGTCAGGCCCAATGAGAAAAATGGCAACTTGCTGGTGGGCAAATTACGACAGCTTTGGCAAGACATACTCCAAGGAAAGCTCTCCTAAGCAAATAAGGCTGCGCGAGCTAACTTTTAAATGATGCTAGATATTGTGTTATCTCGCCGTCTGTTAGGATCCCCGGATGCGTCTTGCCACAGCTTGGCTCCAACTTGTGCAAGATGCGACACTTGGGCCATCAGCCGACATAAACGTTACATCAAGAACACGCGGTTGAGGCTGTTCGAGCGAATCCCGAGCCTATGCGCATGAAGCAGTGGGGGCCGACATAAACACATACGACGTAGTCATCATCGGAGCGGGCCATAACGGCCTGACCTGCGCCGCCTACCTCGCGAAGTCCGGTTTCAGGGTCAAAGTGGTCGAGCGGCGCGGCATCATCGGGGGAGCGACGCTGACCGAGGAATTCCATCCGGGCTTTCGCAATTCCGTCTATTCCTACGCCATCAGCCTGCTCAACCCCGGGGTGATCCGCGACCTGGAATTGCACCGGCACGGACTGGAGATCCTGGAACGGCCGGCGGGTACCATCAGCCTGCTGGACGGTGACCGGCTGCTGCTGCCCCGCGACGAACAACGGGCCTGCAAGGAGATCGCCCGGTTTTCCAGCGCTGACGCGGCCGCCTATCCGGAATTCGAGCGGCGTATCGCCGAAGTGGCGGTGGCACTGCGCGGGTTGGCCGAGCAGCCGCCGCCCAACCTGGACGGCGGCTGGCGCGATGTGCTGCCCGCGCTGCGGGCCGCCAATGTGCTGCGCCATCTGGACGGTCAGCAACGGACGCACGTGGCGGAGCTGATGACCCGGTCCCTGGGCGACTACCTGGACATGTGGTTCGAATCGGATGCCCTCAAGGGGATCCTGGGGCTGGAAGGTGTCATCGGCAATTTCGCCGATCCCTACCAGGCCGGCACCGCCTACGTTCTGCTGCACCACGCCTTCGGCGAGGTCAACGGCAAAACCGGCGCCTGGGGCATCGCCCGCGGCGGCATGGGCGCGGTATCCTCGGCACTGGCCGGCGCCGCGCGCCTGCACGGCGCATCCATTGAAACAGACGCGGGCGTCGCGGAAGTTATCGTGCACAACGGCCGCGCCACTGGCGTGCAACTGGAAAACGGCACGCGCATCCCTGCCCGCGCCGTGGCGGCCAACGTCCATCCGCAGACGCTGCTGCTGAAGATGATGGATCCGGATCTGCTGGAAGCCGACGATCGCCGGCGCATCGAGCATTACCGCAGCCACTCCGCCACCTTCCGCATGAACGTGGCCCTGTCCGAGCTGCCGCGCTTCGACGCCGTGCCCGATGCCGGTAAGGAAGCACTGAGCGCGGCCATTGAGGTCTGCCCTTCACTGCCATACATGCAGCAGGCCTACGCGGATGCGCGTAGTCTCGGCTGGGCGCGGCGTCCCATTATCTCCATGTATATCCCCACCACACAGGACGACACGCTGGCACCGCCGGGTTGCCACGTGGCCAGCCTGTTCTGCCAGCATTTCGTCCGGCACCTGCCCGGCGATGAAGACTGGGACTCGCGCAAGGACGACGCGGCTGCGTGCATCATCGATGCCGTCGCCGCCCATTCATCCAATTTCAAATCCGCGCTGGTGGGCATGCAGATCAAATCACCGCTGGACATTGAACGCGACCTGGGGATGGTGGGCGGCGATATTTTCCACGGCGCCCTGCACCTGGACCAGTTGTTCTCCCTGCGGCCCTTCGCCGGCCACGCGGATCACCGCATGCCGGTGGCGGGCCTGTATCTTTGCGGCTCCGGCGCCCACCCGGGCGGCGGCGTGACCGGCTTGCCGGGCAGGAATGCGGCACAGGTTATATTGAAGGATCTGGGGAAAAAGTGACCCCCTCTCCCTTGCCCTCTCCCCCAAGGGGGAGAGGGTAAATATTTCTTCCCTTCGCCCGCTTGCGGGAGAGGGCAAAGATTTTCTCCTCCCTCCCGATGGCGGGAAGCGGCGTAACATTTGCTCCTCCCTCCCGGCGGCGGGAAGCGGCGTAACATTTTCTCCTCCCTCCCGATGACGGGAAGAGGCGTAACATCTTTTCCCCTCTCCCGCTTGCGGGAGAGGGGTCGGGGGAGAGGGAAAATTAAAAGCAGACTTGTACCAGCATGAACAAAGTACGTGACTGGATCTCCAATGCACACCGCGTGGTGGTGCTTACCGGCGCCGGCATCTCCACCGACTCCGGCATCCCGGACTTCCGCGGCCCCAAGGGTGTCTGGACGGAAAATCCCAAGGCCGAAAAGCTATCCGACATACGCTACTACTTGTCCGACGGCGAAGTCCGGCGCCTGTACTGGCAGGAACGGCTCCAACATCCTGCATGGAAAGCCAGCCCCAACCCCGGCCACCTGGCACTCGCTGAACTTGAGAGGCGCGGCAGGCTGTATGCCCTCATCACCCAGAACATCGACGAGTTGCACCAGATGGCCGGCAACTCGCCGGAAAAGGTGATTGAGGTGCACGGCACCGTGCGCAAGGTCGCGTGCCTGAACTGCGGCTGGCGCGGCCCCATGCAGGAAACCCTGGACCGGGTGCGCGCCGGCGAGGCCGATCCGCCATGCCTGGCCTGCGGCGGCATCCTCAAGAGCGCGACCATTTCCTTCGGCCAGCAACTGGTTCCCGAGGTGATCGATCGCGCCATGCAGGTGGCCGCCGAGGCGGATGTATTTGTCGCCGTGGGCACCACACTGCAGGTTTACCCCATCGCGGAAACCGTGCCCATCGCGCGCAAGGCGGGCGCGCGTATCGTCATCCTCAACGCCGAACCGACTCCCTTCGACGAGATCGCCGACGCGGTATTCCGGGATCCCATCAGCGAGGTGCTGCCGCGCCTGGTCGAAGATGCTTAGCATTTCAAACCGGGGGTGGTGAGACTCTACCAGCTCTCCCGGGAAATGCTTTGCCGGTCAAGCGGGCTAAACTTCTATCCTTATGCATATTGCGGATCTGCAGTCCAACATGCTTGATATCGACCACTTCAAAGACAAATTGCTAACCGCCCGTGAAGCTATTGAGGGATTGGCGGATGCCCGCAAGGCCGCGGCCGCCACCGTGGCGCTGGATCAGTCGCGTGTCGGCCGCCTTTCCCGAATGGATGCCCTGCAGCAACAGGCCATGGCGCAGAGCACTCGCCAGCGTGCGGAAACACAACTGCGGCGCATCGATGCCGCCCTGCGCCGCTGCGACGACGGCAGCTACGGCTATTGCGCCGGCTGTGACGAGCCCATCGACCCGCGCCGGCTGGACTTCGATCCGGCCACTGCCCTCTGCATTTCCTGTGCCGCAAAACGTGAGCAGTAGGCGAGGCTCTCACGGGAGCCTGACTAAAATACGCGTGCCCTACCTCTGGTAAGCCGGCTTCTTGTAGATCTGGCTTCACTAGTCCCGGATCTCGGGCCCATATACCCACGCCGCCCACAGCCATTAACAGACCTATAGGTGTATATACACTTATTACATGAGCCCGGCTGATGTCCCTCCTGGGCGTGCTGGAAGATCGCTACCCCATGCTGCGGGGAATAGTGCGCGATCACGTCACGCAGAAGCGGCGGCCGATGGTGCGCACCATGTCGGGATGGCGGATGTCTACTTAAACAGGTCGTCCAGCTTTCGCCGCGCATCGTCCTCCGGCATGCCGGTTTTATCGCCTTCAATTCCAAACAGGGCATCCAATTCCAACTTCGCCTTTTGCGCGCCGCCGCGATCAGGGGGTAGATAGGCATTGGGGCGCGCACGGAAATAGTCGCAGAAATTCGAGCGCTTCTTGTCCTTGACAACCTCGGCAATCGGCTCGCGGCAGGCATTGGCCACGGACGTATCGTAGAACTCGCACATGCGGCACACGTGCAATGCGGCGTGGCAGGACTTGCATTCGCTGAGGCGTGACAAGGGAAGCGGGATGTCGCCGAGCGGCACACCGCATTTCCAGCAGACCAGGGATTCAGCAGGCATAAATAGCAAAAGCCTTCAGAATTCTTGTCTCCCTGAATTACGCTCAACTTCATCAATACATATGCTGTCCGCCGTTGATGCTCATGGTGGAACCGGTGACGAAACCAGCCTCGTCCGCCACCAGGAACAGCACACCGCGAGCGATCTCGTGGGCGTGGCCGAGCCGGCCGACCGGTATGCGCGCCACGATCTTCTCCAGTACGTTGGGCGGCACCGCACGCACCATCTCCGTATCGATGTAGCCGGGCGCGATGGCGTTGACGGTGATGCCCTTGGGCGCCCCTTCCTGGGCGAGGGCCTTGGTGAAGCCGTGGATCCCCGACTTGGCCGCCGCGTAATTGACCTGGCCGTACTGCCCGGCCTGCCCGTTAATGGAACCGATATTGACGATGCGGCCGAAGCCGCGTTCGCGCATACCCTCTATGACCGCGCGGCACATGTTGAAACACGACGCAAGATTGGTCTGTATGACCTCGTTCCACTGTTCGAAACTCATCCGGTGCATGGTGCTGTCGCGCGTGATGCCCGCATTGTTTACCAGCACATCCACGTTACCCAGATCCTTTTCGATCTGATGCACCGCCGACTGGCACGCTTCAAAATCGGATACGTCGAATTTGTACACGGCAATACCGGTGCTGTCCCGGAACCGGTTCGCGGCTTCGTCATTACCTGCATAGGTAGCAGCCACTGTATAGCCGGCATCCTTCAGGGCCACGGAAATCGCTTCACCGATCCCGCGGGTACCGCCGGTCACAATTGCTATTCGCGCCATGGTTCCCCCTTTCAAGTATCGCGTCGATTGTTTCCCTGATTTTTACCACGAACAAATGACAAGGTCATTTATTCCGTCGTGCGCTGCATTGCATCATAAATTTACGCCGCCCGCCGCGGACTGCCCGCGCGGATTGGACAGGACCGTGATCCACCGGTGCCCGGTGGGATATTTGCCACCGCATTCAGGGGGATAATGGCGGGGGCCCGCCTTCCGGTGCCCCGAAACGCGGCGCATTCCTTATAATTGGCGGTGCGGCCACGGTACCCGGCGATCCGGACCCGTCGGTTGGCGCGAATGGTCCGGAACAATGCCCGGACGGAAAACTCCAAATTAAGTTGGAGCAGATGCGGCGGGGACGGAGCAGTTGATGCGTTTAGCGGTACTTCTCACGGGCACTATCTGCGGATCGCTGTCGCTGTCCGCCGTACAGGCGGCGCAGGATCCGGCGACACAATCAGCCGCCGCGCCAGCCCCTGCCACGACGGCCACGCCCACACCCTCCAAAGACACGGACGCGGTAATTCAACGCTACCGTTCAGCCCTGCAAAAGGAATTGGGAGAGCAGGGCCCCTATGGCCGGCGCGTGGGGGAAGAACTGCTGGGACTGGGCACGGCTTACTCGGTCGCCGGGAAGCACCGCGAGGCGGTTTCGGCGCTGACGCGCGCCATGTACATCACCCGCATAAATGACGGCCTCAACACGCCAGTGCAGCTTCCGATACTGGAAGCCATCATCGGCCAGAACCGCGCCCTGCATGACTGGCAGGCGCTGGACAAGAATTATGACTACCTGTACTGGGTGAACCGGCGCAACTACGGTGATAACGATGCAAGGCTGCTGCCGGTGATGGAACGGGTTGCTCACTGGAAACTCAAGGCATTTTCGAAACAGGTCGGAAAGTCGCCGCAACATTTTCTGCGGGAAGCCGACACCATTTTCTCGGATGCGGTAACACTCGCTGAAAAAAAATACGGGCCCAACGATCCGCACGTGATCGATCCACTCTACGGTGTTGCAATCGCTAACTACGAATTGAGCAGCTACTACGCTGTCCTCGATCAGCAGGCGCAAGCTCGTATGGCTGTGGACTATGACCCGTACATGGGCGATGCGGCGGAAACCGCCTACGCAGAGGAGAGAGACCGGCAGATGGCAATGCTGGCGAGTTATGGCAGGGGAACGGCCGCCATGCGCCGGCTGCTCGCGATATATAAGGATAATCCGCGCATTTCGCCAGCGGCCCACGCAGCAGCGCTGATTCGCGTGGGCGACTGGTACCTGGCGGAGAACAGACCCGACGACGCCAAGAACGCCTACTCACAGGCCTACGCCGTGCTCCGGGACAGCGGCGCGAGCGCCGATATGCTCCAGAAAGTCTTCGGGCGTCCGCGCGCCCTGACAGCGGCCGGCCTGACCTCACCGCTCCCCGGCAGCCATGTCCCGGAGCTTGTTCAGGAACCGGAAACGACACATAAGCCGGCCGGGAGTCCCACTGCTTATGTGCTGACTTCGCTCACTGTCAGCGATCGCGGACGGCCGTACAACGTTCACGTAGTGGAATCCATGCCGCCCGGCGATAACAGCGCGCGACGCCGGGCCGTTGAACAGGTTTCATCAATGCTGTTCCGGCCGCGCATTGAAAACGGACGGACGGTGGAAACCGACAACTTCAAGTTCCATATTAAATTCAATGAGTGATCGGGCGCTGTTGCGCAAACCGGGCGGGTACCGCCTACCGCTTGTGGTCGCGGCAACGCTGGCATTGCTGGGAACCGGCTGCACCACCACGTCGCAAAGCCCGTCCATGCCGCAACCGCCGCAGCCGCAGTCTCAGCAACAGCAGAGCCAAACCGCGCAACAAAACCAGCAGCAGCAACAGAGCCAGTCCAACCGGCAGAACCAGCAATCGAAACAAAGTCAGCAGGCGAGTACACAGTCGACCCGACAGAGCCAGCAGTCCCAGCAGAGCGGACAGTCCGGTGCGCAGTCAGCCCGGCAGCTGACGCAAACACAAGCCGGGCAACAGCCCAACCAGACGCAGCAGGCCCAACAGGGCGGTGCGCAATCGGCCCCGCAGGGCCAGCAGTCGCAGCAGAGCGGGCAGTCCGGCGCGCAGTCAGCACAGCAGGTGACACAGACGCAGGCCGGGCAACAGCCCAACCAGGCGCAGCAGTCCCAAACGGGCGGCGCGCAATCGATCCGGCAGGGCCAGCAGTCGCAGCAGAGCGGGCAGTCCGGCGCGCAATCCGCACAGCAGGTGACACAAACACAGGCCGGGCAACAGTCCCAATCGGGCGGCCAGGCTGGAGGTACAACCAAGTCCGCACAACAGGCCCAGGCCGGCGGCAAGTCCACCCAAAAGCCGGGGGGACAGACCGGCGTCGCGCAGACCGGGCAGGCGGGCGGTTCCGGACAGCCCGGGGGCGGGCAAACGGGTGGCGGCAAGAAAGGCACGGCGGCGGGAGCGACAGCGTCCACCGGAGAGCCGGGGGCCGGCGGCCAGGCAAGTGAGGACCGGATCCTGTCGCGTGCCCTCGCCGCCTTCGACCAGAGAATGAGCGGTGCGGGCGCCTCCGGGGTCCAGAATGATCAGAATGCAGCGGCTACCGGCAGCGGCAAGACGGGCAAAAAAACCACCGGCAGCAACGGCGCCATCGGCGGCGGGCAACCCGGTATGGGGGTGAACGAACCGCCGCTGGCCACCAGCGCAACCACTGGCCCGTCTTCCGTGTCCAATGGGGGCGCATCGGGAAGCCCGCCGGGCGGCAGCAAAGCCGGCGCTGGCGCCGCAGGCGGCCCGCGATCGACCGCGCCCGGCGGGGCATCGGCGTCCGGCACCGCGGGCCCGGGGGCGGGCGGCGCCAGGACCAATGGAGAACAAATCGCCATTTTGAACGCCCAATTGAACCAGGAGCTGGGCCAGTTTGACGGCATGGTGCAGCAACAGAAATCGGAGGCCGAGGCACAGGACAAAGATGACAGTGGCGGCATCGGCGGGACCGCCGGATCCGACCAGGATGAGAACGCCGGCCCGGGGATGGGTTATGGCGGCGTAGCCGCCGCGCCGGGATCTTCCAGCGGCGATTACGCGGCCGTGGGCGGCAGCGGCGGCGGTGGCGGTATTCCGGCGATGCCGGCACGGCTTCATAATGGACAGTTTGCGCCGGTGGCCTCGGCCGCGCCGGTGCCCGCCGATATTCCCAACGGCAACAACGACGACGTGGTCGCCCGGCAATTGCGGGAAGCCGCCATGAAGGAAACGGATCCGGTTCTGCGCGCGAAACTCTGGAACGAATATCGAAAATACAAAGGTCTGCCGCTGAAGAAATGAACATCAAAAACCTGAATACGATCTTGTTCCTGCTTGCGGCGCTGTTACTGGCTGCCTGCAGCACCACTACTGTGCGCACCACCAACCAGACGCCTGCGGTAGTAAAGCTGCCGGACAAGATCCCACAGGACGAAGTGCTGGATGTGGGGGTCAACATCTTCGATCCCGGTACCGATGATTTGAAAAAGGATGCCCCGGTATTTCCCGCGGTGCGCAAAGCGGAAGCGCGCTACATCCCCAATCACCTGGTCACCACGCTCCAGAATACCGGCAACTGGGGTGTCGTGCGCCTGGTGCCGAAGAAAAGCAATGACATGGATGTATGGGTGTCCGGCACGATCCTCCAGTCAGATGGCGAAACCATGAAGCTGTTGGTAACGGTATCGGATTCGTCGGGCAAGGTCTGGTTTACAAAGACCTACACGGAACAAACCAGCAAGTACGCCTACGACCCAACCTTGAGTCACAACTCGGAACCGTTCCAGGCCATCTATGACCGCATCGCCAACGACATGGCCGAATACCTCAAAGTCATGAATCCGCAGCAGGCGAGACAACTGCACACCATCACCGAACTCAGGTTTGCGCGGCAGTTTTCGCCGGATGCCTTCTCCGGTTACCTGAAGAAGGACGCAAGCGGCCATTACGAAATTACCCGGCTGCCCGCCAGGGACAACCCGCTGCTTCAGCAGATCCGCAAAATTCGCCAGCGCGACAACCTGTTCGTGGACACCATGCAGGACTACTACACGAGCTTCAGCCGCAAGATGCAGAAACCCTATTACCAGTGGCGCCAGCAAAGCTACAAGGAAGTGGAAGATCTGAAGCAGGCCAGGCAGGAAGGCACCCAGCGCAAGGCTCTCGGCATTCTGGCCGGCATCGCCAGCGTCGCCGCCATCGTGGCGGGCGCCACCAGCAACAATGCGGCGGCGCAGAGTCTCGGCGTCATGGGGGGCTTCATGGGCGGTTACGGCGCCTACCAACTGTACAAGAGCGGTATGGAAAAGGACTCGGAAGCGAAAATGCACCTGCAGTCACTGAGGGAAATCGCCCAGTCCCTGGACTCGGCCATTAAACCGCACACGATCCAGCTTCAGGACCGTACCGTGACGCTGAAGGGCACCGTGGATCAGCAGTACGCCCAGTGGCGCGATATCCTCCACCAGATGTACATGAAGGAAACCGGCGGCGTTGCCGATGTACCCGCACCCGCATCGGGAAATTAGCCCGAATTGTTCGTGACTCCTGACCTGGATGGCGGACGGGTCCCGTCATGCATGGAGACATTCGACAGGAACACCCGGCATGCGGCGCCCAAGTGTGATTTTCGTAAGGGCGGATGACTCCATCACTATGGCAAACGCAAATCCAGATCAGGACCCGGGCGGCTTCGAACATATCGCGCCGACCGAGGTCAACCTGTCGGTTTCCGAGCGCGACCCGGTTCCCGGAATGACGCCGGTCACGCGCCACCGGCCCTGGCTGCTCTGGGCCGGCATGGCCGCGCTGGCGCTGGCCGTGGGTGGGGTCATGTTCGTACTGCCGGAACACCTGCCGCCGCCCGGCGCCGCCACACCGGCAAGCTCTCCGCCATCCGCCGCGCCGGCAACGCAATCGATGACGGCCGCCACCGAAGCGCCGACCGGCCCGTCCCCCTTCAACCAGGCGGAGCAGGAGCAGGCTCGGCGCGAATCCCAGAATACGCTGCAGAAATTGCTGGATACGCAGCAGAAACTGCAGCAGATGAATGTGAAATCCTGGGCCGGGACCGACTACGTGCGGGCGCTGAAGCTGGCAAAATCCGGAGACGCGGCATACCAGAACGGGCACTATAAAAAGGCGAAGATCGCTTATGCCGATGCGCTTGCCACGATGCAGTCGCTGCTACAGCGCGCCGCACGGGAATTCCGGCAGTCCATGCAACGCGGCGGCCAGGCCCTGGCGGACGGGGATTCGCGCACCGCCGCCGCGGCTTTCAAGCGCGCCCTGGAAATCCAGCCCGGCGACCCGGCGGCGACGCACGGACTCAAGCGCGCCGGCAGCCTCGACCAGGTTCTCACGCTTATCGCCGCCGGGGACAAGCAGCGCGGCGCCGGTAACCTGGATGTAGCCCGTGACGCCTACCAACAGGCATCCGAACTGGACCCGGATGATGCCGAAGCAAAACAGCGCATGCAGGACATCAATCAACGCATCGTGGACCGGGATTACGCAGCGGCCATGTCCCGCGGTTTTAATGCATTGCAGACCGGTAATGCCGAACAGGCCAAGAAGCAGTTCGAAACGGCATCCAGGCTGAAGCCGGGCGCGTCCGCCGCCCGCGACGGCCTGGCACAGGCCGAGGATAAGATCACCTCCGGGCGTATCGACCGGCTCATGGACGCGGCCGCGCAGCAGGAAAAAGCCGAACAATGGAACGCGGCGCTTAAGACCTATGATGCCGTGCTGAAAATGGATCCGACGCTGGTTGCCGCGACCCGGGACCGCGCCCGGGCCGAGAAGCGGGCCGCACTGGACCTGCGGCTGATACGCACCATCGCCCGGCCGGATCGGCTCGCCGACAGACAGGTACGGGACAATGCCGCCGCATTGCTGCTGAAGGCGCTGGCGGTGAAAGATCCCGGTAACCGGCTGAAGGGGCAGATTGCGAAACTGGGAACCATGCTGAAGAACGCCGTCAAGCCGGTGGATGTCACATTCCAGTCAGACAATGCCACCCGCGTAACGCTGTATCGGGTGGGCGTACTGGGCAGTTTCGACCAGCGCGAGATGACCCTGCAGCCGGGGCATTACGTGGCCGTGGGCAGCCGTCCCGGCTATCGCGACGTGCGCGTGGAATTTGACGTGGATGCAGGCGATACACCGCCGCCCATCGTGGTTCAATGCCGCAACAAAATCAGCCAGGAAGACTGAATGGACGGCGACGCCGATAACGGTCAGCCACAACAGGACTCAGCCGGTCCCGATGAAATCATCCGGCCGGCGCAATTCCAGCCGCCGACCCATAGCGGGCACAAACGCAGGATAACCCTCCGCGCGGGCAGCGTGCTGACCGCCGCTGTTCTGCTACTGTGCGCATTTTCGGCATGGTTCGTCATGACCGCCCGCTCGGTCTACGTGCAGACCCGGCCCGCCGGCGCCAATGTCCATATCAGCGGCCTCAAGTTGCGCCTGGCGGACCACTACCTGATCCGGCCGGGCGGGCATTCCCTGAAGATCACGGCAAAAGGCTACTATCCCGTGAACGCCGTACTGGAGGTGGGTGATCAGGCAAGCCAGCAGAAATCCTATGATCTGAAGCCGCTGCCGGGGCGCCTGCAAATTACCACCAGCCCGGTGAACGGCGCCCGGGTGCTGGTGGACGGCGTGGCGCGGGGCGAATCGCCGGTCCAGGTGCGCAGCCTGGAGCCCGGCAGGCACGACCTCCGTATCGTTGCCGACCGGTACCTTCCCTTTACCTCAAGCATCGACATCAAGGGCCGGGGCATCGAGCAGAAACTGGCGGTGCAATTAAAGCCCGCCTGGGCGGATGTCTCGGTAAGCAGCGAACCGGCCGGCGCGGACGTGCTGTTGGACGATAAACGGGTGGGCCAGACCCCGATCAAAACGCAAATACTGCAAGGCGTGCACCAACTGCGCATCCAGCGTTCAGGCTACAAGCCGTGGGTACAACGCATCAACATCACCGCGGGCCAGCCGCTGCGGTTCCCGCCGGTGACACTGCAGCCCGCCGATGCGGTAGTCAACCTGTCCAGCGAACCCGAGCATGCCAGTATTACCGTGAACGGCGAATTTCAGGGACTGACGCCGCTGCAACTGGACCTCACCGCCGGCACCACGGCAAAGCTGGACCTGTTCAAGGACGGTTACAAAAAAGCCAGCCGGACAGTGAAGGCCCGCTCGGGTCAATCAACCGACCTGAAAGTACGGCTGACGCCCGTGCTGGTGCCCATTGCATTGTCCGTGATGCCGGCGGACGCGAAACTGTACGTGGACGGAACGCAGGTGAATGGCGGGTCGCGGACATTGAAGCTGACCGCCACCCGTCATCACATACGCGTGCACAAGGATGGCTATGTGGATTACGACCGGACCGTCACCATGCGCCCGGGACAGGCGCAACAACTGCATGTGGTCCTGAAAACCGTGGCACAGGCCAAATTCGCGGCGGCCAGGCCGGAGATCACGACGGCCGGAGGCCAGACACTAAAGCTGTTCCGCCCGGACCAGGTCTTTACCATGGGGGCACCCCGGCGCGAGCCCGGACGACGCGCCAACGAAATCCTCCATAACGTGGAACTGAAACGCCCGTTTTACCTGGGGCTGAGGGAGGTCACCAACCGCGAATACAAAGCGTTCCGGCCTGGACACTCCTCCGGCTCGGTCAAGCAGCACTCCCTGGACGGCCCGGACCAGCCGGTCGTGCAGGTGGGCTGGGAAGACGCGGCGCTTTACTGCAACTGGCTGAGCCGGCGCGATCACCTGAAACCGTTCTATCGCGTCAAGGACAACGAGGTAACGGGTTTTGACGAACACGCCGACGGCTACCGCCTGCCCACCGAAACGGAGTGGGCCTGGGCGGCCCGGGCACAGGCCGGCGGCAAAGTGCTCAAATTTCCGTGGGGCGCGCGAATGCCGCCGCATTTTAAGAGCGGCAACTACGCGGATATCGACGCGCGCGGGCTGGTGGGCGACATTATCCAGGGCTACGAGGACGGCTTTGCCGTCACCGCGCCGCCCGGCAGCTTCCCGCCCAACGCCAAGGGACTGTACGACATGGGCGGCAACGTTTCGGAATGGGTCAACGATTATTATGGGATCTCCATCCCGGCAAACAGCCGCCCGCAGTTGGACCCCATGGGCCCGGCGAGCGGCCAGCATCACGTGATCCGGGGCGCAAGCTGGGCCAGCGGCACACTTACGGAACTCCGCCTGTCATTTCGCGACTATGGCATAGAGGGGCGCGATGATGTAGGTTTTCGCATCGCGCGATATCTGGACTAATCCATGAAATTTAAAGTCAGCGCCCGAATTATCCTGGCCGCCATGCTGCTCAGCACCGCCGCCGCGGCGGCGGACAAGGCGCCCGGCGACAAGCCGCTGCCTCCCAAACCGGCCAAGACCGCGGCGCTGCAGGCGCACAAGGCCAAGACCGACAAAAACGCCCCGACCGCAAAATCCCCCGACACTTTCGTGCCAAGCGAAAAACTCTCCCATGACCTCTCGGCGTCTTTCCCGGCCGACATCTGAGCGGGCCGCGCCGGCAGCCGCGCGCCGACCCCAACCTGGAAAACCTTCCACATGAAGCATGATCCCAACTCGGATTTTACCTACCAGCTCATCGCGCTTTTTATTTCCATCATCCTGGTGCAGGCGGTGTACGCCACGGTAATCAGGCCGGCGGCGGACGCCATTCTGGCGCGGGAGCAGCAGCAGCAGGCGGAAGGGCATCCGCCGGAGATGAAGCAGTCGCTTTACATCATTCTCAAGGACTACGAGCAGGAGTCCTGCTTCATACTGGCATTGTGGGCGACGGCGATCATGGGATTGAAAATCAAGCAGGCCATGGAGGAGCGCAAACTGCTGCGCACCTCCCTTATCGAGGCGACGCCCGGCACCAGCATTCTTCCGGAAGATGCACGCAAATACGCGCGCCCGCTGCAGGCGCTGCCCGACGACCAGCAGGAGTTTCTGCCGGCGCGTGCGCTGCTGACCGCCTTGCAGAGATTCGGATCGACGCGCAGCCTCCAGGACGTATCGGCGGCGGTGAAGGAGGTCTGCGAACTGGAATCGGACCGGCTCGATTCGGAACTGTCCATGATCCGGTACATCGTCTGGGCCATTCCCTCCATAGGCTTTCTCGGCACGGTGCGCGGCATCGACGAGGCGCTGGGCCAGGCGCACAAGGCGGTTCAGGGCGACATCGTCGGTGTAACAACGAGCCTGGGCGTGGCGTTCAACTCCACCCTGGTGGCGCTGCTCGTCAGCATCGTGATCATGTTTCTCATGCACCAGCTGCAACTGATGCAGGAGCGCCTGGTGCTGGATACGCAGAACTACTGCGACACAAACCTGATCCGCCATATGCAGGTAAGATGACCCGGCCATGCGACTGTGCGTTGTTGAACTCAATGACAGCGAGGTACGCGCCGGAAGCGGCGGCAATCTCATCTCGCGCAGTCCCGGTTACGCCCTGGTTCGCAGAGATGGCATACAACTGGGCGAGCGCGCCCTGCGCCAGGCCCACCTGTTGCCGCGCCAGACCTATAACCGGTTCTGGGCGCACCTGAACCAGGACGCACTGCAGACTCCCACGCCGCAGTTCCGGCACAACGCCGACCTGGCCTGGGCGCATCTGCTTCATATTTACGAACAGGCGGGCAAACCCGAGACGGTAATTTTCGCCGTGCCCGGCCATTACTCGCGCCAGCAACTGGCGTTGCTGCTGGGGATAGTGCAGTCGTGCCCGTTCACTGCCGCAGGGCTGGTGGACAGCGCGGTCGCGGCGGTGGCCGCGGTGGCCGGTCCCGGCCGCTACGAACACGTGGAAATGCACCTGCACGAAACGGTGTACACCCGGATAGACGTAGCCGGGCAGGTCATCCGTCACTCGGTGCAGTCCCTCGACAACGCCGGCCTGACCGCCATTGAAGATCTGGTCGCCGATCTCATCGCCGATACCTTCATTCAACAGTGCCGCTTCGATCCGCGCCAGCATGCGCAATCCGAACAGGCGGTCTACGACCAGATCCCCGGCACGCTCGCAACCCTGGCCGAATCACAGGAAGCGCTGCTGGAGATCGAATTTCAGCAGGCGCGCCACCAGGCCAAGCTGACCCGTAACGTGCTGCATGAACGGTTAGGTGCCATTTACGCGGACATTCGCCGGCGGCTGGACGAGGATCGCACACCCCTGCTTGGCGATCGCATCGCGGCGCTGCCGGGCTTCGCCATGGATCTGCCTGGACACGGGCTTATCGAACCCGAAGCCGTGTTTACGGCCTGCGACCTGCACCGGGAGGCGATCCGCGGGAAGGGCCCGGACCTGAACTTTGTCATGCGGCTGCCGGCGGCCAACAAACCCACCCTGATGGGAGCGGAACAGCATGCCGCTCCGCCGGACGAGGGTCCCGCCGCAAAGCCGTCATCCGTGACCCACGTGCTGCTGGGACACCGCGCGTTTCCCATGAAAAATTCGGCCCTCTACCTGTCTGCCCGCGGCAACGTGTCGACGGTGGATGGAGAGGACGTCAGCTGCAGCCTGTCCAGCCTCAACTCCCGAACCGTGATCACCCCGCTGAGCGATCTGACCATCTATGTGAACGGTGAACGCCTCAGTGGCGTAAGGCCGGTGGGCGCCGGGGACAAGATCAGTTTTGCCGGCGCTGAGGCCGTATTTTCCCTGATCAGCGTCGTCAACCCGGATGCGGCGTAAGAACAGAAAGTTCACGCCTTTCAGTCTTTCTTGTCTGGACGTCATGTCCTGCGGGTTCGGGGCCGTAGTGCTGCTGTTCCTGATCATCAAACACAATGTCCAGGCGTATGCGCCCGGCGCAAACGTCACCTCACCCAGTTCCGCCGAAGTGGATCTGCTGGACCGGGACATCCGCGACGGGCGCAGGAACCTGGCGCAGCTTCGCAATACCATCGACCAGATAGACCGGCAGTCGGTCATCGCCGAGGGCCTGGCGCGCCGGATCCGGAAAAAAGTGGGCGAGACCGAGGGTACGCTGCATTCGCTCAAGGCGCCGTCCGCGGCCAATGAACTGGCGGCGCTGGAGGCGCGGGTACAAAGCCTGAACAAAGCCAGGGAGGAACTGACCAGGGAAAACAAGAAAACCGGCCAGGACCTGCGCAGTTACAAGGGCCAGGGCAGGCGCCAGTACATTACCGGCCTGAGCATGCACGGTGACCGCATCCTCATCCTGTTCGACGACTCCGCCAGCATGCTCGATTCAACCATCGTCAACATCCTGCGCCGGCACCTCATGGTCAACGTAAAGAGGAAAACCGATTCGGCCAAGTGGCACCAGGCGCTGGCCACCGTGGACTGGTTGACGGCGCGCATGCCGCCAGGAAGCAATTACCAGATCTATACCTTTAACACCGCGGTGCATTCCCTGGTGGCCGGCACCAAGGGACGCTGGCTGAACGCAAGCGACACCACCCAGTTGAACGACGCGGTGGC
>CAZNWR010000024.1:0-16792 GCA_964576645.1 uncultured Enterobacteriaceae bacterium
GCCTATCGCGCGCAGCTTGCGAGCACGAAGGCCGTGCCCGCTGGCAGGACCCGTCTGCCACCTTTTGACAATTGTCGTGAATAGCGCGCGCTACAGCGTGTTGGCAGCGCCGCCGGGAAAACATCTTCCGCCCGCATCAATTCACCCGCTTGCAGGAGTTTTGCGCTGACATGAGTGAAGCCGGAGAAGGATATCGCGAAGGCAGCCTCGGGGCACCCACCCGCCATCCCATCGATTGGAAAAATCCGGAGTTCTACAACGAGGACGCCGTGCTGGCGGAAATGCAGCGGGTGTTCGAGATCTGTCACGGCTGCCGCCGCTGCGTGAACCTGTGCAACGCCTTTCCGACATTGTTCGATCTGATCGATGAATCGGAAAGCATGGACCTGGAAGGTGTGCCGAGGTCGGATTATGGCAAGGTCGTGGACCACTGCTACCTCTGCGATCTTTGCTACATGACCAAGTGTCCCTACGTGCCGCCGCATGAGTGGAACGTGGACTTCCCGCACCTCATGCTGCGCGGCAAGGCGGTAGCCTACAAGCAGGGACGCAGCAAGCTGCGCGACCGCGTCCTCACCTCCACGGACACGGTAGGGAGTATCGCCGGCATTCCGGTAGTGGCGCAGACGGTCAACGCGGTCAACGCCAATCACGGCGCACGCGTGGTAATGGATAAGCTGCTGGGGGTGCACCCGGACGCCATACTCCCCAAGTTCCACAGCAAAACCTTGCGTAAGCAGATGGGTCGGCGGCCGGCGAAAACCGCCGCAGTGGAGCCGACCGGGGAGACCCGCGGGCGCGTGGGCCTGTTCGCCACCTGCTACTGTAACCGCAACGCGCCGGACATCGGTCGCGATCTCGTGGCCGTGTTCGAGCACAACGGCATTCCCGTGAGGCTGGCGGACAAGGAGCGCTGCTGCGGCATGCCCAAGCTGGAGCTTGGCGATCTCGATGCCATAGAGCAGACCATGAGAGTGAATATTCCGGTTTTGGCGAAGCTTGCGGACGAGGGGTGGGACCTGATTGCCCCGGTCCCGTCCTGCGTGCTCATGTTCAAGAAGGAGTTGCCGCTGATGTTTCCGGACGACGCGCAGGTACGGAAGGTCAGCAAGGCATTCTTCGATCCGTTCGAGTACCTGATGTTGAGGCACAAGAGCGGAAAATTACGCACGGATTTCAAAAATCCGCTGGGGAAGATTGCCTATCACGTGCCCTGTCACCAGCGGGTCCAGAATATCGGGCTGAAAACCCGCGACGTGCTGCAACTGGTGCCCGGTACCGAAATCGAGGTTATAGAACGCTGTTCCGGACATGACGGCACCTATGCGGTCAAAAGCGAATTTCACGATATTTCCATGAAAATCTGCCGCCCTGTGGTCAACAAGGTAAAGAAGGGTGAAGTGGATCATTACATCAGTGATTGTCCGATGGCCGCTGATCAAATTCAGAACGGCATGGCGGACAGCTCGGTCGCGGAGTCGCCGTTCGGGCTGCTGCGCCACGCATATGGCCTGGAGCCGGGAGGAAGCTGATGGAGAAGTTGGCGCGCGGTGATCTGCTGTCGCTGGAAAAATACGCGGAGTCGCGGCCGGCGTTCCGGCGCAAGGCGATGGAACATAAGCGTTCCCGGCGCCTGCATATCGGGCCCAATGCCACTCTTTATTTCGAGGATCGGCTCACCATTCAGTACCAGGTCCAGGAAATGCTGCGTATCGAGCGGATTTTCGAACCGCAGGGCATTGAGGAGGAACTGGGCGCTTACAATCCGTTGATTCCCGACGGCGGCAACTGGAAGGCCACGTTCATGGTGGAGTTCGAAGATTCGTCCGAGCGGCGCGCGCGGTTGGCTGAACTGGTGGGGATCGAGGACCGGGTGTGGATGAAGGTGGACGGGCACGACCGGGTGCGGCCGGTGGCGGACGAGGATATGGACCGGGACACGGCGGACAAGACTGCTTCCGTGCATTTTCTGCGTTTTGAGTTGACGCCGCAGATGGTAAAGGATTTCAAGGGCGGTGCGTCCCTGGCCGCCGGCATCGATCACGAGCATTACGACTACACCGTGGCGCCCGTGCCCCAGGATGTTCGCGAGTCGTTGCTCAAGGATTTGGACTGATTGGAGCCTATCCGCTCCGCGTAATCTTGGCGTCCGTGGCGGGCGGGTCCTGCCCTCGGGCACGGCCTTCGTGCTCGCACGCTGCGCGCGATAGGCCATACCCGCTGTCACCCGCCCGGCAAGCCTCTCTATGACGCTTCGCGGTCCTCCGCATCCCGCCTTGGCCTGCGAATACATGTCGTCGCTGCGAACGCGCCCGTGCACGGTCGCGGGCGTTGCTGGGTGGGTTCCCGGAAGACCGTGTGCGGCCATGGACGGCCGCACTCGAGCCTACAGGGACGTATTCAACAAGCGTGTCTTCCGGGAACCCGCGCAGCATCCGCCCGCTTAGAGGGAATCGCGAAACGAACGCTCGCAGTCGATGAGAAAGCTTAAACGCCGTGCTCGCCGGCAGGAGCGGCGCGCTGCGACTGGTAACGGTAAGCGCGTATGCCCCTGGAGATGGAATTGCGGTATGCTTTGCGCCCGTAATTCGACTATCTCACCCAACATGGAGGCCCGTCAGGATTGAGTAACCGCTACGCGGCTGCCGACATAGAAGTACTGACCGGCCTGGACCCGGTGCGCAAGCGCCCGGGGATGTACACCGATACTTCCCGTCCCAATCATCTGATCCAGGAAGTCGTCGACAACAGCGTCGACGAAGCCATCTCCGGGCACGCCGGCCGCCTGGAAGTGATTCTGCACAAGGACGGCTCCGTCACCGTTTCTGATGACGGGCGCGGCATGCCCGTCGACAAGCACCCGGGCGAAAAGGTATCCGGCGTGGAAGTGATCTTCACAAGGCTGCACGCCGGCGGCAAATTCTCCACCAAGAACTACAAATTCTCCGGCGGGCTGCACGGTGTCGGCGTGTCCGTGGTCAATGCTCTGTCCAAACACCTGGAAGTGTGGGTCAGGCGCGGCGGCAAGGAATACAACATGGCGTTTGCCGGCGGCAACCGCAAATCCGCACTGGAAGTGGTGGGCGAGGTGGGCAAACGAAATACCGGCACGACCATCCGCTTCTGGCCGGACCCGAAATATTTCGACAGCGTTTCCATCGCCGTTCCCAGACTCAAGCACCTGCTGCGCGCCAAGGCGGTGCTGTGCCCGCGGTTGACCGTAAAGCTTACCGACGAAAAGTCCAGGGAGAAGATCGAGTGGCACTACGAAAACGGCATCCGCAGCTACCTGAGCGAAGCCCTGGTCGGTAGCATACTGTTGCCGCCCGAGCCGTTCATGGGGTCGATGGAAGGCAACCATGAAGCGGTGGACTGGGCCGTGCACTGGCTTCCTGAAGAAGGCGATCTGGTAACGGAGAGTTACGTAAATCTGGTGCCTACCACCCAGGGCGGTACCCATGTGACTGGACTGCGCCAGGGGCTGTTGGAGGCGCTGCGGGAATTCTGTGAATCCCGCAACCTGATGCCGCGCGGGGTGCGCCTGACCGCGGAAGACGTCTGGGAACGGTGCTGCTACCTGTTGTCGGTCAAAATGGATGAGCCGCAGTTCGCCGGCCAGACCAAGGAACGGCTGACATCCCGTGAGTGCAGCACCTTCATCTCGGCCCTGGTACGCGACGCGTTCAGCCAGTGGCTGCACCAGCACGTGGAAATGGGAGAACGCATCGCGGAGCTGGCCATAAGCCACGCGCAGAAGCGCCTGAAGGCCGGGCGCAGCGTTGTGCGCAAGAAAGTGGCCGGCGGACCGGCTCTGCCGGGCAAGCTGGCGGACTGCACCGTGCAGGACGCACAGCGCGGTGAGTTGTTCCTGGTGGAAGGCGACTCCGCGGGAGGCTCGGCCAAGCAGGCCCGCGATCGGGAATTCCAGGCCGTGATGCCGCTGCGCGGGAAGATCCTTAATGCCTGGGAAGTGGAATCGGGACAGGTGCTGGCCTCAAAAGAGGTGCACGACATCGCCGTGGCGCTGGGCGTAGATCCGGGTTCCAAGGATCTGTCCGGACTTCGTTACGGCAAGGTGTGCATTCTGGCGGATGCGGATTCCGACGGCCTGCACATTGCCACGCTGCTGTGTGCGCTGTTCGTCCGCCATTTCCGGCCGCTGGTCGAACAGGGGCACGTTTACGTGGCCATGCCTCCCCTTTACAGAATCGACGTGGGCAAGGAAGTGCACTACGCGCTGGATGATTCGGAGAAGCAGGGGATACTGGATCACATCGCGGCGGAAAAGAAGCGGGGATCGGTAAACGTGCAGCGCTTCAAGGGGCTGGGCGAGATGAACCCGCTGCAATTGCGCGAGACCACCATGACGCCGGACACACGCCGCCTGGTGCGCCTGACCCTGGAGGCGGGGGATCGCGCGGACAAGGTGCTGGATATGCTGCTTGCGAAAAAGCGGGCCGCCGATCGGCGCTCTTGGCTGGAAACCAGGGGCGATCACGCGACTTTGTAGAACGGATCCAAGGGAAACAATTTCCCGCCAAGACGCAAGGACGCCAGGAATTCGTAATTCTATAAGTCCTTCATGCTCCTGGCGTCCTTGGCGATCTTGGCGAAAGCGATTTAAATATCCGTACCGAGGCGACTAAGCGATATGCTGGTCGGGGCAGACACACGGCACGTTGGCTTCATCCAGCGCGTCAATGTACTCGGCCAGTTCATGCAGCGGCATGCCCTTGCAGTCCGGTTCTTTCAGCACCAGATAAAGGTTAGAGATTGCGATAAACCGATCCAGAAGTTCGGCGTTCGACATGTTGTGCCTCCGCATTGACGTTACGCCAATCTGGCGGATCAATGTGAACGGCGAATGAACGTTCCGTGATATGCACATGACAGATTTGCGTTTGCCCGGCGCAGGCGCGACACTTCTACAGAAGGAAGCATGATGACCGACAAGACGCGCAAAGAAAGAGATTCGCTCGGCGAAGTAGCGGTGCCGGCCGAGCGCCTGTGGGGTGCACAGACTCAGCGCAGCATGAACAATTTCAAGATCGGCACGGAAACCATGCCGGTACCGTTGATCCATGCCTTTGCGCGGTTGAAGGCCGCATGCGCCCGGGTCAATAGTGAACTGGAATTGCTCTCGAAGGAGAAGGCCGGCGCAATTATCGGGGCATGCGAGGAAATACTTTCAGGGATCCATAACGCTGAATTTCCGCTGGTTGTCTGGCAGACCGGCAGCGGTACACAGTCCAACATGAACTGCAACGAGGTAATTGCCAACCGGGCCTCGATACTACTGGGGGGCGGCGCCGGGAGCGAGCGCAAGATCCATCCCAACGATGATGTGAACCACTCGCAAAGTTCCAACGATACTTTTCCAACCGCCATGCATATCGCCGCGGTATTGGAACTGGAGCAGAAACTGCTGCCGGAGCTCGAGGTTTTGCAAAAGACCCTGGAAGCCAAGTCGGCGGAGTTCGATGACATCGTCAAGATCGGCCGCACCCATCTCCAGGACGCCACGCCGCTGACCCTGGGACAGGAAATCAGCGGTTGGGCCGCGATGCTCAAGTCCAGCGGCCGGCAGATCCGCGAGTCACTGGAGCATCTGCGCCATCTCGCCATCGGCGGCACGGCCGTGGGCACGGGCCTGAACGCGCCGGCGGAATTCGGCCACATGGTAGCCGCGGACCTGACCAAATCCTGTGGCACCACTTTTGTCAGCGCGGAAAACAAGTTCCACGCATTAAGCGCCCACGACGCCCTGGTACATGCCAGCGGCGCCCTCAAGGGACTTGCATCCAATCTCATGAAGCTGGCCAACGACGTACGCTGGCTTGCCAGCGGGCCGCGCTGCGGTATTGGCGAGATCAGCATCCCCGCCAACGAGCCCGGCAGTTCCATCATGCCGGGCAAGGTGAATCCCACCCAGGCTGAGGCGCTGACCATGGTGGCGTGTCAGGTGCATGGCAACGACATGGCGATCGGTTTCGCCGCCAGCCAGGGCAACTTCGAGTTGAACGTGTTCAAACCGGTCATCATTTACAACTTCCTGCAATCGGTGCGGCTACTGGCCGATGCCATGCGGTCGTTCAACGACAACTGTGCCAAGGGCATTACGGCGAACCGCGAGGTCATTGAAAGGTACGTTCACGACTCACTCATGCTTGTCACCGCGCTCAATCCGCACATTGGCTACGATAACGCGGCGAAAATCGCCAAGCTGGCTTACGCGGAAAACAGCACGTTGAAGCAGGCGGCGGTTAAACTCGGACTGTTGACGGAGGAGGAGTTCGACCGCTACGTCGTGCCCACGGACATGACTCATTCAATGAAGGTAAAAGGTAAAAGTTAAAAGGTAAAAGGTGAAAGATAAAAGAAAGCATCTTCCTTGGCTCTTTTAACGTTTAACTTTCCACTTTTAACTTTGTTCTCCTATGTCTGAAAATCTGACGCTGGATTTCGAATCCAACGAGTCCAGACCCGTTCACGAATTCACGGAGAAGGCGTACCTGGACTATTCCATGTACGTCATTCTCGACCGCGCTCTGCCGCATATTGCCGACGGGCTCAAGCCAGTGCAGCGCCGGATCATCTACGCCATGTCGGAACTGGGGCTGAAATCCAGCGCCAAGTACAAGAAGTCGGCGCGCACGGTGGGTGACGTTATCGGCAAGTTTCATCCCCACGGTGACAGTGCCTGCTACGAGGCCATGGTGCTGATGGCCCAGGATTTCAGCTACCGTTATCCGCTGGTCGACGGGCAGGGCAATTTCGGATCCATGGACGATCCAAAGTCCTTTGCGGCAATGCGTTACACGGAAGCCAAGCTGCGTCCCTACGCTGACGTGTTACTGTCGGAGTTGGAGCAGGGCACGGTGGACTGGACGCCTAATTTCGACGGCACGCTGAAGGAGCCCAAGTTACTTCCGGCGCGGCTTCCCAACGTTCTGCTGAACGGCGCTACCGGCATCGCCGTGGGTATGGCCACCGATATCCCGCCGCACAACCTGCAGGAGGTGGCACGTGCCTGCATCCACCTGCTGGACAACCCCAAATGCAAGGTGCGTGATTTGTGCAAGCACGTGCAGGCGCCGGATTTCCCCACTTCTGCGGAAATAATCAGCCAACGCGCGGATATCGTGCAGATGTATGAAACGGGGACCGGCTCGATCCGGCTGCGGGCACGCTGGGAGAAGGAAGACGGCAATGTGATCATAACTGCGCTGCCATTTCAGACCTCCGGCAGCCGCATACTGGAACAGATTGCCTCGCAGATGCAGGCAAAGAAGTTGCCGATGGTTGAGGACCTGCGCGACGAGTCCGATCACGAGAACCCGACTCGCCTGGTCGTGGTGCCGCGTTCCAACCGTGTGGACCTGGACGAACTCATGTCGCACCTGTTTGCCACTACGGATCTGGAACGCAGCTACCGGGTCAACCTGAACATGATCGGGGTCGATGGACGTCCCCAGGTCAAGGATCTGAAGTCCATTCTGCAGGAGTGGCTGAACTGGCGTATCGAAACCGTTCGCCGGCGCCTGCAGCATCGCCTGGAGAAGGTCGAGGAACAGATCCATGTTCTCGAAGGCCTGATGATCGCTTATCTGAATATCGATGAAGTTATCAAGATCATACGCACCGAGGATCCGCCCAAGCCGGTTTTAATGAAGCGCTTCAAGCTTTCCGATCGGCAGGCGGAGGCGATTCTGGAGTTGAAGCTGCGCAAGCTTGCCAAGCTGGAAGAGATCAGGATCAAGGGAGAGCTGGACGAACTGCAAAAGGAACGCGCGGCGCTACAGAAAACGCTGGGTTCGCGCGCACGCCTGCGTACGCTGGTAAAGAAGGAAATTGTCGCCGATATGGACACCTTCGGCGATGCCCGCCGGTCGCCGCTGAAGGTGCGGTCCGAGGCGCGTGCGCTTGACGAATCGGAACTGTTGCCGACCGAGCCGGTAACTGTAATTCTGTCGGCCAAGGGCTGGGTGCGCTCGGCCAAGGGGCATGAAATTGATCCGGAGACGCTGAACTACCGGGCCGGTGATGAGTTCCGCCAGGCGGCGCGCGGGCGCAGCAACCAATTGGTTGTGTTTCTGGATTCCACCGGCCGTTGCTACGCCCTTCCGACCCATTCCCTGCCGTCCGCCCGGAGCCTGGGTGAACCGGTTTCCGGGCGGGTGACACCGCCCGACGGGGCAACGTTCGAGGGCTGCATGCTCGGCGAGCCGGAAGCTCTTCACCTGCTGGCCAGTGACGCGGGCTACGGATTCGTTGCGCGGTTTGAGGACCTGTGCGCCCGTAACCGGAACGGTAAAGCGGTGCTGAATGTGCCGTCCGGGGGGCGCGCGCTGGCGCCCGCGCCGGTGCCGGACAGCAAGGCCGACCGTATCGCCGCGGTAACCAGCAGCGGCCGCCTGCTGCTGACGGCGGCGGCCGGGCTGCCGGTGCTGGGCAAAGGCAAGGGGCTGAAAATCATCAACATCCCCTCGGCGAAATTCAAGGCCGGGGAGGAGCGGCTGGCGGCAATTACTGTGCTGGGCCCGAAGGACTCTCTGGTGCTTTATGCCGGCAAACGCCACCTGACCCTCAAGCCCGGAGACCTGGAACATTACGCGGGGGAGCGTGGCCGTCGCGGCAATCTGCTGCCGCGGGGGTTCCGCCAGGTGATCCGGCTGGCCCCGCTTGCCCCGGGCTGAATAAGTGCTCCGGATTCCCCTGTGTGGACAATAGGGGGGCAATCCGGGTGCGTGATGGGGTCATGGTGTTTTCGCTTCATGAGCCATCCCTGGCCGGGTCCCGCGTCCATCCGTGGTGCCAGTCGCTCCAACACCATGGCCCCATCCTTGTGGTAAATGCTTGAACTTAGGGGGCCGCGTCCCCATCTAAGGTAGGAACCTGTTCTTTGTAGGGAATCCTGAACCATGATGCGCATTCTGCTGTTCCTGGGAACCAACCTGGCCGTAGTAGTCGTGCTGGGTGTGGTCATGGAAGTGTTTGGGCTGCACGGGATATTGGACCGTAGCGGTATCGGCATCGACTACAACGCCCTGCTGATCATGTCCGCCGTGGTGGGGATGACCGGATCTTTTATCTCCCTTGCCATATCCAAGTGGATGGCCCTGCGCATGACGGGCGCCAGGGTGATTCAGGCGCCGCGCGGTCCCGAGGAAGCCTGGGTATTTGACACGGTTACGCGCCTGGCCCAGCAGGCGCGTATCGGCATGCCGGATATCGCCATCTACGATTCTCCCGATCCCAACGCCTTTGCCACGGGGATGAACCGCAACCACGCGCTGGTGGCGGTCAGTACCGGTCTGTTGCAAATGATGAATCGCGACCAGGCGGAGGCGGTGCTGGGCCACGAAATCACCCATGTTTCCAACGGGGATATGGTGACCCTTACGCTGATCCAGGGTGTGGTTAATACCTTTGTCTTCTTCCTCTCCAGGGTGATCGGGATTGTCGTTGATCGGGTCGTGTTCAATGTGCAGCGCGGCTACGGTCCCGCCTATTGGATCACTTCGATTGTCGCCCAGATCATGTTGGGGGTTTTGGCCAGCGCCATCGTCATGTGGTTCAGTCGGCGCCGTGAGTTCCGGGCCGATGCGGGCGGCGCGACCCTGGCCGGCCGCGACAAGATGATTTCCGCGCTGCAGGCGCTGAAGCGGAGCGTAGACGTGCCGCATCTTCCCAAGCAGATGGCCGCATTCGGTATTTCAGGCGGCGTTGCCGGGGGGCTGGGGCGTCTTTTCATGAGTCATCCGCCCCTGGACGAACGCATAGAAGCTTTACAAAGGGCGGCTTGACCGCCCTTTATCGCCCCCCGATCGGTCGCAGCGTCCGCGGGGGGTAACCCTCTCCTCTGTTGGTACCTGGCCAGGGACGGCCGGGTCAGACCAACACGTGGTCAGTGCCCGGACGTCGAAACTTTCCCGGCATTCCCTTATCATACGCCCCGTTTTTCGAGACCCCCGCGAGCGAAGAATATGGCGAACTACAGCACCAATGAATTCAAGACCGGTCTGAAGGTGATGATGGACGGCGATCCCTGTTCCATCCTGGAAAACGAGTTCGTTAAACCGGGCAAGGGACAGGCGTTCAACCGGGTGAAACTTCGCAATCTGAAGACCGGCCGTGTGCTGGAGCGTACATTCAAATCCGGTGAGTCGCTGGAAGGCGCCGATGTGGTCGATGTGGAACTGCAATTTCTCTACAGCGATGGGGAGATGTGGCATTTCATGGATCCCGGCAGTTACGAGCAGTACATGGCGGACGAAAAGGCCATGGGCGATACGGCGCAATGGCTGAAAGGAGAGGACATGTGCCCCGTGACGCTGTGGAACGGTACGCCGATGATGGTTTCAGCGCCCAATTTCGTGACGCTGGAGGTCACGGAGACGGATCCGGGCGTGCGCGGCGATACTGCCACGGGCGGAACCAAGCCGGCGACGCTGCAGACGGGGGCGGTGGTGAAGGTGCCGCTGTTCGTGGAGACGGGGCAGGTGATCCGCGTTGATACGCGCACCGGAGAGTACATGGGGCGCGCCAGGGATTGATTGTTTCCGGCTTCGCGGCCGAACACGGGGTATGCGCGCCGCTTAATCTCGCTGTTGGCGGCGGGCGGGTCCTGCCAGCGGGCATGGCCTTCGTGCTCGCAAGCTGCGCGCGATAGGCCATACCCGCTGTCACCCGCCCGGTAGGTTCAGTGTGGCGCTTTTCGAACACCCTGGCGCCCAGGCATCCAGGCCATCCTTACGACACGTGCCGACAAACCCACATCTGCGTTCGATATACGCAAGAGCAAGGCGGGATTAAGCATCGCGGATCCCCGGGTGTGTTTTGTAATAGGGATAGCTGCGGAGATTGATGATAGTGACTGACTGGCGGCCGACGGCAACAAGGGAGATGCTGCCCTGGCCTCGCGCGACTCCCACGACGATCGGGTGCGGCGGTTCATGGACGAGCGCGGTATCCTGGAAGTGGAGACGCCCGCGCTCAGCCGGGCCGGCGCCACCGATCCGAATATCCACAGCCTGCGCAGCCGTGTTGAATTGCCCGATGAGGCGTCAGGATGCGACATATGGCTGCATACCTCGCCGGAATTTCCCATGAAACGGCTGCTGGCCGCCGGCAGCGGTCCCATCTATCAGATTGCACGGGTGTTCAGGGATGGAGAGGCCGGACGCCTGCACCAGCCGGAATTCACCATGTTGGAGTGGTATCGGCCCGGCCTGGATCACCAGGGGCTGATGCACGAAATAAACGACCTTCTCACCACGCTGGGCCTGGAACCGGCGGCGCGCCGCACCTACCGGGAGGCATTCCTGGACGCAACCGGGCTGGATCCCCATGGCGTCGGTACGGATGAACTCGGCGCCCGCGCCTGGCAACAGGGTTTGCGCATGGAAGGCATTGAGCGCAGTGCCATTGTGGAATTTCTTTTCAGTACGGAAGTTGCGCCGCGGCTGGCTGAGCAGGGAAACACGTTTATATACGATTACCCGGCGGAAGAGGCAGCGCTGGCCCGGATCCGTCCGGGTACGCCGCCGGTGGCCGAACGCTTCGAGCTGTTCATGGCGGGCGTGGAGATCGCCAACGGGTTCCACGAGCTTGGCGATGCCGACGAGCAGAGGCGCCGGTTCCTGGCGGACAATGGACGCCGGGTCAAGCTGGGTCGGGTGGAAGTGCCCGTGGACGAGAGGCTGCTGGATGCGCTTGCGAATGGACTGCCGGCGTGCGCAGGCGTTGCCGTGGGTCTGGATCGCCTGCTCATGATGATGGCTGGGTGCGATCGCATTGACGAGGTGATCGCATTTCCGTTTCCCCGCGCATGATGAGCATAGCGGCGCTGACTTGCCAGCCGGCGCGCAGCCGTTTTAAATGATCGCCGGAGCCGCAGTAGAAGGAACGAAATGACGCCAAGCGACGTACTGGCGGCGCAGGGACCGCTTGCAGAACTCATTGACGGCTATTCCCCCAGGCCACAGCAGATCGAGATGGCTGAGGCCATCGCGGATGCCGTCGCCAACGGGCAGTCCCTGATCTGTGAAGCCGGCACCGGCACCGGCAAAACCTTCGCCTACCTGGTGCCGGCCATGCTGTCCGGACTCACGGTGATCATTTCCACCGGCACCCGCCATCTGCAGGATCAACTGTACCGGCACGATTTACCCGTGGCGCAGCGCGCCCTGGGCTTACCCATAAACGTTGCGTTGCTCAAGGGACGCGCCAACTATCTTTGCCGGTTCCGGTTGGGACTCGCGGAAGCGGAGGGCCGTGAACTGGGCCGCACCGCACTCTCCCAATTGGCACAGGTCCGCCGCTGGAGCGGGCGCACGGAGTCGGGGGACCTGGCGGAGCTGGCGGAACTGTCCGAAGACAGCCGGGTGCGGCCGCTGGTGACGTCCACGCGCGACAACTGCCTGGGCCAGGCCTGCGACAATTACGACGAATGCTTTGTGTTCGGGGCGCGCCAGCGCGCCGCCCGTGCGGACATCACCATCGTCAACCACCATCTTTACCTGGCGGATCTGGGCTTAAGAGGCCGCGGGCACGGGGAACTGCTGCCGGCGCCGGACCTGGTTATCTTCGACGAGGCACACCAATTGCCGGAACTGGCCTCGCAGTTTTTCAGCCGTACCCTGTCCAGTAACCAGTGGCTGGAGCTGGTTCGCGATACCCGCACCGCCTTTGTGAAGGAGGCCGCCGATCTGCCCGACTTGCCGGCGGCGCTGGATGCCCTGGAAAAAGCGGTGCGCGATCTGCGCCTGGCACTGGGGCGGGAAGACGCCAGCGGTACCTGGGAGGCGGCCAGGGACAAGCCGGAAGCCGCGCGCTCCTTTGAGGCGTTGATGAGTACCGCGCATGGCACTTTTGATGTTCTGGAGCAGTTCTCCGCCCGCGGCAAGCTGCTGGATAACTGCTGTCAGCGATTCCTGGACCTGCTTGACCTGCTGGCCTCGTTCAACGAGCGGAGCGGGGACGGGCAGGTGCAATGGGTGGAGGTGCGCGGACGGGGATTTCTGCTGCACCAGACGCCGCTTGATGTATCCACTGGATTCCGCGAGCAACTGGAGAGCCAGGCCTGCCCGTGCATATTCACGTCCGCCACGCTGAGCGTTGCCGGTGATTTCAGCCTGTTTGCCGGACAACTGGGATTGGCCGGCCTGCCGGCACGGTCCTGGCCCAGCCCCTTTAACTATCGGCGGCAGGCATTATTGTACGTGCCGGAAGACCTCCCCGATCCGGGTGCGGACTCCTATACGGAGCTTGCGGTGGAGCGCGCTATTCCGGTCCTTGAACTGACCGGGGGCAGGGCATTTTTTCTTTTTACCAGTTACCGCGCGCTCAACATCGCGGCGCGGATCATCAAGTCCCGGATCGAGTATCCCGTATTTACCCAGGGTGATGCGCCGCGGATGGAACTGCTGGAGGCTTTTCGCAGCACGCCGCACGCGGTCCTGCTCGGCACCAGCAGCTTCTGGGAAGGCGTGGATGTCCGCGGCCAGGCGCTGTCCTGCGTCATTATCGACAAGTTGCCGTTTGCCGCTCCCGACGACCCGGTGCTGCAGGCGCGGCTTAGAAAACTGGAAGAGGAGGGACACAACCCATTCCGGGAATATCAGCTTCCGGCCGCGGTCATCGATTTACGCCAGGGGATCGGCCGGCTGATCCGGGACCGGGATGATTTCGGGATCTTGATGATCTGCGATCCACGGCTGCTGAGCCGAAACTACGGGCGCGTATTCCTTAAGAGCCTGCCGGACATGGACCTGGCCCGCTCCCTGGAGCGTGTGCAGGCATTTTTCTGCGAACACGAGGCGGATTCCTGATGGCGGCCGGCCGGACACAGCCTGTCGTGCGGCTCAAATCGGGACGCGAGCAGTCTGTGAAGAACCGTCATCCGTGGATCTTCTCCGGCGCGCTGCAGGCGCTTCCAGAAGGCGTGGAACCCGGCGCGACGGTGGCGGTAATGTCTTCAACGGGCCAGCCTCTCGGCAGCGGCGCCGCGTCCCCTACCTCGCAGATCGCGATCCGGTTGTGGTCCTTCGATCCCGGGCAGGCAGTCGACGAGCACTTCTTCAAGGAACGGTTGCAACTGGCCGTCGATGGCCGGCGCGAGCGCTTCGACAGGCTGGAGATGCCGGCATGCCGGCTGGTTAACGCGGAATCCGATGGCTTGCCCGGGCTCGTCGTGGATCGCTACGCGGACTTTCTCGTGTGCCAGTTTCTGTCCGCGGGTGCCGAGTACTGGAAAGCCACCATAGTGGATCTGCTCAATGGGTTGACGCGGCCGCGTGGTATTTATGAGCGTTCCGATGTGGAAGTAAGGGCAAAGGAAGGCCTTGAGCCTTGCGCGGGCGTGCTGCGCGGTGATGCGCCGCCGGATCTGGTGACGATCCGCCTGGGCGGCGTAAAGCTGCTGGTGGATATCAGGACCGGACACAAGACCGGCTGCTACCTGGACCAGGCCGAGAACCTGCGCGTCGTCGCTTCCCACGCGCAGGGTCGGGAGATGCTGAATTGTTTTGCCTACACCGGTGCGTTTGGTATTGCAGCGCTCTCCGGCGGCGCCGCACACGTGCTCAACCTGGATTCGTCCGGACCCGCGCTGGAACTGGCGCGGCGCAACGCTGAGCTGAACGGATTTTCGCAGGATACGTCGGAGATGCTGGAGGGAGACGTGTTCACCGAATTGCGCCACTTCAGGGATGCGCGCCGGGATTTCGATCTTATTGTATTGGATCCGCCGAAGTTCGCCGCCAACGCGGCCCAGGTGCAGCGCGCAGCCCGCGCCTACAAGGACATCAACCTGCTGGCGCTGAAGCTGCTGCGCCCCGGCGGCACGCTGGTGACTTTTTCCTGCTCCGGCCATGTGTCCGCCGAGCTGTTTCAGAAAATCGTGGCCGGCGCAGCCGTGGATGCCGCACGCGACGTTCAAATCACGGGATTCCTCAGCCAGGCGGGTGATCATCCCGTGGCCACGAGCTTCCCCCAGGGACATTACCTGAAGGGACTGGTCTGCCGGGTTTCATGAACTTCCATTTCGTCATTCCGGCCGGAGGCCGGAATTCAGTAAATTTAGAGTGTGCGCGGAGCGCACCCATTGAATTGACTGGATCCTGGTCGCTTCGCGTCCAGGATGACCGGGAAAGGGAGCGCCGCCCCCGGAACGACGATGGTGGTGTCATTCCGAGCGGCTCCTGGCCAGTAAACACCTGCGGTGTGTTTCAAACACCAGCCGGCAGCGCTGCCCCAGCGCCGAATCGACTTCGATGATATCAACATAGAATCGCAACAGGGCGCGCATGCTGTTTTCCACCCCGTGGCGGGATGATGGCGGGTTGGCGTTATCGGCGACCCGGCGCAGGTAGGAGAGCAGGAACCATTCCGTGGAGTACGCATCGGGCGATTCCGCCTCGATTTCGCGGATCTGGGTCACGACCAGACGGTGCAGGTCTCCGAAAAATGTGCCCGGCACGACAGACGATCTACCGCGCCGGATCAGTTGCCGCTGCCGGTGTCGCTCGCGGAATGTTCCAACGAGAGTTCCATGTAAACTACGCCCTCCAGTGGATTCCGGTAGTAGGGCGGTATTCTGCGAAATCCCATGGAGGTGTACAACGCCAGCGCCTCGCGCAGCCGCTCCAGGGTGTCCAGGCGCATGGCCTTGTAGCCCAGGCGCGCGGCTTCCTCGACGCTGTGGCGCGCCAGCCTGCGTCCCAGACCGGTGCCCCGGTAAGCGGGGCGCACGAACAGCCGTTTCATTTCACAAGTGTCGCCGTTAAGCTGCCGCATCGCGACGCAGCCGGCGAACTCGTGGCCGTCCGAGGCCAGCAGCAGCACGCCGCGCGGCGGCGCGTAGTCTCCCGGCAGGTTGGCCAGTTCCTCGGCATAGTTCTGAAAACACAGATCGACGTTCAGGTACGCCTCATATTCCATGAACAGTCGGCGCGCCTCTTCAAGTTGATCTCTGGTCAGGGCATGGATAATTTCCATGATCTGTCACGGCAAGGATATCGACTGTCAGGCTGCAGCGCCCCGTTTCGCGGCAAGGCGGAGCACAGCGTAGCCCCCGCAGCCGGACAGCACCGATCCCAGCAGTATGCCAAGGCGTACCTGGGTGGGATACGCCGGGCCGGCGTGTTCGAATGCCAGGGAGCCGATGAAAAGGCTCATGGTAAATCCGATCCCGCACAACATCGCCAGCCCGTACATCTGCAGCCAGTTGACGCCTTCCGGAAGCCGCGCAAGGCCGAGGCGGACCGCCAGCCACACGGTCAGCAGAATGCCTGTCTGGTTGCCGACAAAAAGACCCAGGGCGATCCCCAGGGGCACGCCCCCCAGCAGCGTGTGGAAAGAGAGCCCGGAAAGCGGCACCCCGGCGTTGGCAAACGCAAAGGCGGGCAGTATGCCGAACGCGACGGCCGGATGCAGATCGCTTTCCAGCTGCCGCAGCGGCGAGTGCTGCGGATCTTCCCGGTCGCGCATGGGGATGAACAGCGCCAGGACGGCGCCGGACAGAGTGGCATGGATACCGGACTTGAGTACGGCGATCCAAAGCAATGTGCCCACCAGGATATAGGGCGATACTGTGCTTACCCCGCGCCAATTCATGAACGCCAGCACGCCAATCAGTATGGCGGCCAGCGCGAACGCCCAAACCGAAAGATCGCCGGAATAGAATATGGCGATAATAATAATCGCGCCCAGGTCGTCGATGATGGCCAGGGCCAGCAGGAACAGCTTGAGCGGAGAGGGCACGTCGCGGCCGAGCAGGGCCAGCACACCC
>CAZNWR010000025.1:0-1236 GCA_964576645.1 uncultured Enterobacteriaceae bacterium
CGGTCAGCAGCACTTGATCGCCGGGATTGATCAGCAGGGCCAACACCAGCTGCAGCCTGTTTTCCGAAGGTTTCTCTGAAATCTCGACGGCTTTTTTCGCCGCCGTAAGCGCCTTCTCGTACTCCTTCAGCTGGTAGTGCGCCACGGCCAGAAGATAGTATGCCCCCGCATTGGGCTTGGTTTTGGTTGTTCTGAACCACTTTTCGAGAGCTTCGACACCTCGCCTCCAATCGCCCTGCACCATATACAGATGAGCAATAACGTAGCGTATCCGGTCTATATCGATTTGGTTTAACCCGCCCGCGTCAATTGACTTCTGAAAGTACTCGCGCGCGCCTTTGTAATTATTTCGATTCGTGTCGATGTTGGCGTAAATCTGCCAAACTTTGCTCTGCCAGTACGGGGCCAGCCTCTTCATATCCAGCTTGGACAGGGTGGCAATTGCCTGGTCGTACTGCTGCTTGTTTAGCTGGTCGATGGCCTTGTTGATTTCCTTGCCAATCACCGCGCTAAGGGGGGGCGGCTGGTTCTTTCCTTCGTCCTTCTTGTCAGCCGCGGCTGCATAGCCCGGCGCCAGCGCCAGCCAGACGGCGGCCATGAGCAGTGCAAGCACCCTGTATCTGAACATATTTGCCGCGACCTATTTCTTGGAAAGCTGGAATTTGATCAGGGTCTGAACTCCGCGGCGCTCCACGGCCACCCCCTCTTCCACTTTCGGATTGTAGCGCCAGCGCTCAACCGCTTTGATCGCGGCCTTCTCAAAATAACCCTTGGGGTCGGAATCGATGACCTTCGCGTTCGTCACGGTACCTGCCGGAGTAATGTCGAACTGCACGACCACCCATCCTTCGACGCCCATGTTGAGTGCGCGCTGCGGATACTCGGGATTGATACGCACCAGCGGTATTACGTCACGATCCGACCCGGCCACGCTCATCTTGATGCCGGACCCGACCCCGCTGGTATCGATATTCGGACTCAGCATCTGCACACTGTTCTTGATACCGCCCGAGCTCACCGCCATTTGCGGCACCTGCGGTACCGTGGGTGGCCGCTGGCGCTGCACCTTCTTCTGCTGCTTCGTTTTCGTCTGCGTCATGCGCAGCATGCGGGTAAATTCGATGCGCGTGGCATGCAGTTCCTTGTGCACGTCCACCCGCACATCAATCAGATGATGGAGGCTCCAAAATACCGCGCCGGTGAACAATAGTGCCAGCGCCAGCGCCGTCGTGGCGC
>CAZNWR010000025.1:1246-7587 GCA_964576645.1 uncultured Enterobacteriaceae bacterium
CGCTGGTCGGTGGCGATCGTGACGATGGTTTGCAGCAGGTCGGCGTAGGCCGTCGGAAATCGGAGGTAGTTCACTACGGAATTCACGCTAGCCCTGTCCTCCCGGCTTCGCCGCGATTGCAACCTCCTTGATTCCCGCCCGCTGCACCTCATCCATTACCTTGGCCACCATTCCCGCTTTTGAAGCCTTGTCGGCAACGATGACCACGGTGTCAGCCGGACGCTCGATATGCATGCGCTCGATCTTGGTACGCACCTGCCGCAGGCTGACCTCGTGCCGGTCCAGCCAGATCTGTCCGTTTTCGCGCACGGCAATAAGAATGTTGCCGTTTTGCCGATGTTGGGCGGTCTCGGCAGCCGGCTTTTGCACAGTGACGCCCGGCTGCTTGATGAAGGAGGTCGCCATAATGAAGAAGATGAGGAGATTGAGTGTGAAATCCAGCATCGGCGCCAAGTCGATGCCGTGCTCCTCGGATTCCGCGCTGTGCCTGCGTGGCTGCATATCGACTACTTCGAGGTACTGAACGTTATGTTCCAGATCCCGCCGAGATGGCACTGATCGACGACGTTTACAACCTCCCCGGTTTTGGCGTCGTCGTCGGCGAGGATCAGCACGCCGGCCTTCGGTTCCAGTGCATGCAGGCGTTCCACGTTGGCGCGCACGGCTTGCGGATCCACCAGGCGATTGTTAACGAAGATCTCGCCGGTCTTCAGGATCTGAACCTGTATGCTTTTGGACTTCTTGCTGGCCTGCTCGAAGCTGGTAGGCCGGTTAACCATCAACCCGGACTCCTTCACGAACACTGCGGTGATAATAAAGAAGATAAGCAAATTGAAAACAAAGTCCAGCATCGGCGCCAGATCGATGCCGTGCGCTGTTTCATGGGCCTGCTGGGTATGCCGTTGCAACCGCATAAGTTAAGTCTCAGAGGGTAAAACGATCGGCGAGCAATTCGGTTTCGCGACGCGCCCGCATCCTGAAGTAGTGCACGGGGTACAAGCCGGTTATGCTCACCGCCAGTCCAGACATGGTGCAGATCATGGCATGTGAAACGCCGTTGGCCATGGTGCGGGCGTCGGCAGAACCGCTAAGCGCCATCGAGTCGAACACTTCCAGCATGCCGCTCACCGTACCGATCAAGCCCAGCAACGGCGCCAGCGGCACCAACACCTGCATCACGGGGAACCCGGCGTTCATAGCGTTGTTCAACCGCGAGATCATGGCGGTACGTATCTGCCGCGCACACCAGGAGGAATGATCGGTTCTCGCCATCCACTCGGCATGGGCGGCATCGGCCTGTTTCGGCAGGATCCGCCAGTAGAACCAGATGCGTTCAAACACCAGGCTCCACAGCACGACACCGCTGCTGACGATCCAGATAACGACCGGACCGCCGTCGCTCACCAGCGCGGCCGTCGCGGTGTACATGGCCGTCACGTCATGCATTGCGGCGCCGCTCCAGGCTCTCCGCCAACAGGCCCGCGCTTTGCTCGTCCAGGATCTGGATCATAGTGCGCGACAGAGAGGCCAGGCCGGCGTTGGCAAACAACAGCGGAATGGCACATGCCAGCCCGAGGACGGTCGCGATCATGGCAGTGCCGATACCGTGGGCCATGAGCCTGGGATCGCCGGTGCCGGCTTCGACAATGCTCTGGAAGGTGATGATCATACCTACGACGGTACCGATCAGACCCAGCAGCGGGCCGGCCGCCACCGCCAACCGCAGCAGCGACTGGAACCGCTCCAGCTTCGGAACCTCGTGCAACACCGCCTCGGATATGCGCAGCTCGGCGATGTCGGCATCATCTTCAATGGTATTGGGATCGCCTTTGAACGCCAGCAGCACCCGCCCAAGAGGGTTGTTCTTCTTGGGGGTGTCGAGGTGACTCAACTGCCAGCCGACCCCGAGGCGCATGAAAATCAGGTAAAACAACTGGAAAATGAAGGCGACGGCGCCAATCAGGAATACGGCGATGATGACGTAGTCGACCGCCTCACCCTGGTTGATACGTTCAAACCAGGTGGGCCGCTGCACGTACAGGGACAACAACACACCGCGCGTGGAGTCGACCACGGCCGGAACGTAGCCGCTTTTCGCATTTTCCAGACGTCTCGCGGCGGCGAGGAATTTGCTGGGCGGCTGACGCGGCAGCATTATGAGCGATTTCAGGTCCGGCTTGTAGGAAAGGTACTTGCCCTCGGACATGGCGATAAATGGGCCGATCCTCACAACGGTGGCCGGTTCCGAATTCCCGTCCGGCTGGATCACATTCGCCTTGAAACGCAGCACCTTGGCATCCTCGACCATCTCCAGCTGGATCTCTTTCCAGAAGCGCTCCAACTGCGCGGTCGTAGGCATGCTTTTCTCCGAAGAGAACGAACTGAGGAAGTCGGCGCGCGAACGTTCCGGACTGCCCGGCGCAAACTGCGCGGTGATCATGGACTGATCCAGCGTGGTGGAGAGATCTCCCGCAACCTGTTTGGCAAGCCCGAAGATTTCATTGACACCCAGGGACTTGGCCTGCTCGTGGAGCTGGTCGGTAAGCTTGTTGACCTGCAATTCGTTGGCCGAAGACTCCTCCGATAGCGACTTCTGTTGCGCCTTGGCGGCATCAACATCGTCCAGGGCCTGCTTCAACATTTTCTTCTGGTCTTCGGGAGTCGCGTTATTGAAGTCCGCGGCCAGCGAGGCTTCCTCCTGTGCCCGTGCCTTACCCACGTTCTCGGTCTGCTGGAGGAGCTGATTCATGGACTCCGCGGCGGACACATCCGCCGCTGCCAGCGAAAAAACAGCGGCTACGGTGACGACAGCGGCTGATAGAAATCGCATTACGACTGGCCCTCCACCGGTGCATGCACGGGCACAGTAATGAGATCCGGCGCGCCCTGCTTCTTGGCAATGCGCACGGCTACCTGGAAGTCATGCGCGTAACTGTTGTCCTTTACCCATTGCTTCTTGTCGTTGTTCCAGTACCCGGTTTCCTTGCCATCCGGCGTCTGGTACAGGAGGGCAATTCGGCCCAGCCGCAGGAATTCCACCGTTTTCGCGGAGGATCCCGTCCCAATCTTGCCTTCGTAGGCGTCCAGCGTCCGGCCGTATTCCAGTTCGATCTGATAGGCCTCAAGGATGCGGCGGTATTTCTCGGAAATGGTGACATCCGGTCGCTGCAGCATGGCCTCCAGCTTGTTGACCCGGTCGGTACGTTGCTTGAGGAAAAACGGTATGTCCAGCTTCACAAACTGGGCCAGCGTCTCCACCATCTTCTGCATCAACGGCTGCACCTCACGGGCGGTCGTCTGGATGCCGTCGAGCTGGCTCTGCAAGCTGGCTATCTGCTTTTTCTGAGCGTCCACCTGTGCACTGAGACGTTTGTTGAACTTGTCCAAACTCTCGGTATCAACCTTGGCCTGCACGTACTTGTTCGCCGCGTCGTCCGTCTTGGAAACGAGGTCGTTGATGCGCTTCTGCGACGCGGCGGCCGCCTTGTCGGTCTTAGCCTGTGCCGCCACGGCACCCTTGAGCGTCGCTGCGCCGGCGCTGGCCGCCAGCGTCAGAGCACCCGCGACAAGTAACCATCGCGACAGCGAAAGAAAACTGAAAAATTTGTTCCGCATCATGAGTTAACGCGCCTCCTTAGAAAAAAAACGCCCTGCCCAAAGGGGTCATCGGCACTGAGAGCGAGGACCTGGGTGGAGTGGACGGGCCGGGCGTAATCTAAACTCAAAATACAACCTCAAGTCATGTCTGCTTTAAAAAAATCCGGCATTCCTCAAGTCGCTCGATGGTTGAAACCCGCGGAAGGGCTCCAACCTGACCCACCGCAAACAAGTATCATCCCATTTCAAATCAATTTGCTACATTACGAAAAATTAATTTTGCTGCATCAATGCTGTGGGCCGGACTTATGAAGTACAACCCGTCCTGGAAATACGCCGCCTGGCGCCCCCCCCTGGGGTAACAACCCGTCAGGCAAGTTCCACACAGCCTACCAGATTCAACGTTACACGATAAAATTGAGTATAATCAATGGCTCCGAAATAGCCCATACGCAAGCCCGCCGATCCCGGCCTGCGAGCATCTTATACCATGATCGAGGAATAGATTCTCCTCGGCAACGCGACCTGAGCACAATCATGAGCAGAAAGATACTGGTTATCGAGGACGATCAGGTCACGTGCTCGTATCTGACCCAGATACTGGAGGAAGCCGGTTTTTCGGTGGACGTCTCCCATGACGGCCGCGAAGGCCTTTACCTTGCCACCGACGTCCAGCATGACGCGATCATCCTGGACCGCATGCTTCCGGAGCTGGATGGCCTATCCCTGCTGCTGGCACTGCGCACTGCCGGCGTGAATACCCCGGTGCTGTTTCTTTCGGCCATGGGCGCCCTGGACGACCGTGTCAAAGGCCTGCGCGCCGGCGGGGATGACTACCTGGCCAAGCCATTTGCATTCTCAGAGTTGCTGGCAAGGCTCGAGGTGCTGCTGCGGCGCAGTCAGAATACGCCTACCACCCAGGTGACGCTGCAGTGTGGGGACCTGAGCGTGGACCTGTTGTCGCGCAAGGTGAAACGCGGCGACAAGACCATAGAAATGCAGCCGCGGGAATTCAGACTGCTTGAATACCTGCTGCGCCACAAGGATCAGCTTGTCACCCGGACCATGCTCCTGGAAGGCGTATGGGACTACTATTTCGATCCGCAAACCAATGTGATCGACGTACATATCAGCCGGTTGCGCCAGAAAATAGACAAGGGTTTCCCCTATCCCCTGATCCATACCGTTCGGGGGGCCGGCTACATGCTCAGCGCCGGCCATTGAGGTTTGTCGCGCCGGCATTCCTCCGCGACCCGATTCGCCGTTGGATACCTGGTGGTAACCATGGCGATCGTGGCCATCGCCTGGTTGTTCATTTACCGGACCGTTGGCCCCATGACCGTCGAGCAGGCCCGCCAGGGGACAAGCCGCGACCTCAAGTATCTTGAATCACGCTATGCGGGCGGCGGCCTGGATGCCGTCAAGTCCGCTATCAGCACACTGGAATCCAGACACGCCCGCAACGATTCCGTGTTCCTGCTGGCGGACCCGGAGGCGAGCCTCAAGCTGGGCGGCAATATTCAGTCCTGGCCCGGTAGCGTGGAACGGGACGGGCGCTGGCGCCTGGTACGCATAAAGGAACCGCCCGGGTACCAGCCGGCATTCATCGGTGCGAGGGCTGTCGTTCTCCCGGACGGAAAGTGGCTTCTGGCCGGACGCCGGGTACCGGACTACGAGCACTTCAGAACGACCATGGTGCTTGCCCTGGTCATGACCCTGGCCGCCCTAGCGCTCATCAGTCTTCTCGGCGGGCACGTTCTGTCCCGTTTCATTCTCGGGCGAATTCAGACAATCGTCGGCTCGGCAAAGGAAACCACATTGGACGGAACCGTGCGGCGCGTCCCGGTGCCCGGTACCGGCGACGAATTCGACGAACTGGCCCGGTTTCTCAATACCATGCTCGGCCGCATGGAGGAACTGGTCGCCACAACACGGTCGGCTACTGACAGCATTGCCCACGATTTTCGAACTCCCCTGACCCGGCTGCGCACCCGGCTGGAAATGGAGCTGGGCAAAGCGGAAAACACGGAGCAACTCAGGGATACAGTGGTAGCCGCGCTGGGCGAGATCGACTCCGTGCTGCACACCCTCAATTCCTTGCTCCAGATCGTGCGTGCCGAGGGAAACCTGTCCCAGGAACAAACCTCCAACGTGGACCTCGACCGCATGATCCAGGACCTGGGCGAGTTGTACCGCCCGTTGGCCGAAGAAAAGGGCCTGACGCTGCAGATCAACGCGGCGCCATCAATCTCCATCCGCGGGTCCGGTACATTGCTGGCCCAGGCTATTTCAAACCTGCTCGACAATGCCATCAAGTTCAGCCCTGAAGGCGACACCATCGAGGTGACTGCCACACTTGCCGGCATGGAAGCCAGCGTAAGCATCGCCGATCACGGTCCGGGAATAGCGCCGGAAAAGCGAGAACTTGTTTTGAAGCGTTTTATCCGCCTGGACGAAGCGCGTTCTACTCCGGGTGCGGGACTCGGCCTCAGCCTGGTCGCCGCCGTCGCGAAACAGCACGGCGCCACATTCCTTCTGGAAGACAACGCACCCGGCCTGAAAGCATCGCTGCACTTTCCATTACCCGCAAAAAGAAGTCGCCGCTTTCTCCGGGCCGGCTGAATCGCAACCGCCGGCGCGGGGGCGGACGCCGGCCACGTGCACATTACAAATAATTAATTTGTTGTCCACCTTGTGGATGGCAGGCTGGGCCTAGGATGTCCCCCAGCTTCTATACCGGTTCG
>CAZNWR010000025.1:7597-10463 GCA_964576645.1 uncultured Enterobacteriaceae bacterium
GGTTCGCGGGGGATACGCGCGAAACCTGACGTCGGGAAAACTTCAGTGTCTGGGCAGGCGGATATTCACAAACAACTCGAGGTCACCCTCGGGGTGATGCTGGCATCCATATTGTTTCTTTACGCGGGCATCTTCCTGGCCCGCGGCCCAATCCCGGAGTCGCAGGCGGATCGTTCCGTTCCCCGGCGACCCATCACCCTCGACCAGCCGCTACCGCAGGCGGAAGCCATTGAAACGGCAGATGAATTCGCTCCGATCCGGCGTATTCCAAGGCCGGCCGAGCCCGCCGACGAACCACCGGTGCCGCGCCTCGAACCGGCCCCGGTTAAGCCGCTAAAACCGCTCATCCATATCGCCCCGGTGCCGGTCCCGCGCTTTCACCTGCGCCCGCCCAAACTCCGATAACCCCGGTACACAGGCCTTGATCATACGGGGCGGGCGCGCCCTGCCGGGGGGCATGACCTTCGTGCTCGCAAGCTGCACGCGATAGGCCATACCCGCTGTCACCCCCCCGGTAAAGTTCGGCCCGCCAGATTCGGATGCCGGAAGTTCGCGAAGCGTCATGTGGAGCGCGCGTTACAGGGACGTGTATAGCGCGCGGAACTGATTCGAGCCGCGCATGGACGCGCGGCGAGATTAAGCGGCGCGAACCTCCGGCATCCGGCCAAGAACCTTGGACGGCTGTGCTTGCAGGCAAGGATCCAGGGGCAGAGCCGACGGGGATCAGACGCGACTTAGCGCCTGGTCCAGATCCCAGAGAATGTCGTCCAGGGTTTCCAGGCCGACCGATATGCGCACCATGTCCGGGGTGACGCCGGCAGCCGCCTGCTGCTCCTCGCTGAGCTGCCGGTGCGTGGTGGAGGCGGGATGAATCACCAGTGTTTTGGCGTCGCCGACATTGGCCAAGTGACTGAGAAACTGCACGCCCTCGATAAAGCGGGCACCAGCGGCCGCTCCCCCCTTGACACCAAAACTGAGAATGGAACCGGCGCCCCTGGGCAGATATTTCTGCGCCAGAGGATAATAAGGGTTGTCCGGCAATCCGGCGAAGCTCACCCAGCCTACCTTTGCATGATCCTTGAGGAACCGCGCCACGCCCATCGCATTGCTGCAGTGGCGATCCATGCGCACGGGCAACGTTTCCAGGCCCTGCAGGAACAGGAAAGCATTGAAGGGACTGAGAGCGGGACCCAGCGTGCGCAGGGTTTCGCAGCGCGCCTTCATGGTGAACCCGAAATCGCCGAAAGTCTCAAAGAAACGCACGCCGTGATATCCCTGGGACTGCTCGGTCATTCCGGGAAAATTACCGTTGTCCCACGGGAACCGGCCTGATTCCACCAGCACGCCGCCCATGGAGGTGCCGTGACCGCCAATGAATTTGGTAGCGGAGTGCACGACGATATCCGCACCGAAGTCCATGGGCCGGCACAGGTACGGGGTGGCGAAGGTATTATCCACTACCAGCGGCACCCCGGCCTCGCGGGCAACGGCCGCAACGGCTTCAATATCGAGAATATTATTGCGCGGGTTGCCGATGGTCTCGGCATAGACTGCTTTTACCTTGGGCGTCAGGGCGCGCCGGAAATTATCAGGATTATCCGGGTCGACGAAATGCGGTGTGAGCCCCAAGCGCCGGAAAGTGACGTCAAACTGCGAATAGGTGCCGCCGTACAGGGTACTGGCGGACACGAACTCATCGCCCTCCTGCATCAAGGTCAACAGCACCAGCATCTGCGCCGCCATGCCCGATCCCGCCGCCAGCGCCGCGCGGCCGTTCTCGAGCGCGGCCATGCGCTCCTCGAACACGGCGGTGGTGGGGTTGGTCAGGCGCGAATAGATGTTGCCGAAAGTCTGCAGATTGAACAGGCTCGCCGCGTGGTCCGTATCGTCGAACACGAAAGAAGTGGTCTGGTAAATGGGCACGGCGCGCGCCCCCGTTGCCGCATCGGGGATCTGGCCCGCATGGAGACATAATGTCTCGATGCCGAACTCGTGGTCAGCCATAACCTACAGCCTCCTTCAAACGCTTCAAGTCCTTATGACGGCTGGGGATATCGTCCCGGTCCGCGGCCAGCCTGAGGTCGCGCAGCCGCTCCAGCGCATTCAACAGCACCGGCAGCGGCGGGCCGCTGGCAGTGATGTTGGTCAGCCCCTCCTCCGGCAGCTTCGACGCCGGGCCCTCGATAAACTTGTGCACCAGCTGATTGTGATGCTGGGCCGCCGTTTCGCCATGAACCTCAACCACCGCCAGAAACGCCCGCAGGTTCCTGCCGTACCAGTCCTCGCCGCCGTGGCCGTCAAGCGCCTCCAGAAACCGGTTAAGAAAGCTCTTGCGACGCATGCAATCCTTCAACACCGCCTGCTCCTCCGGCAGCATGAACAGAAACTTGTCTATCAGGATCTGCGAGTACGACGGATTGTTCGCACTGCACAAACCCAGCAGCAGGTCGATGACGTTGATCCCGGCAAAGTCGCCGGCGTTCGCTCCACGGTATACATTGGGTCCCACCCGGTAGGGTTTGTAGTAGGGCCGCACACAATAAAAGAAACGGTCGGTGTCCAGCTCGGCGAACAGTTTGTCGTTGAACTTCTTGACATCCTCCAGCGCCAATCTGGCGTCATGGAACAGGTAATAACTCACCGGATGGGAAATGCCCAGAGGCAGCACCCGCCGCAGCGCGTCCGCCGCCCGCTGGTAGGCCAACACCCCCAACGTGTTGTAATCCACGAACAGGATCTCGTCCTTGAGCGAGGTAAAACTGCGATAGGTGCCGTTGACCGCCGGGTTATGGGTGCTCAGGTGGCTGGTGGCGAAGCGCGGCGATACTCCCAACGTCGTGGCCAGATGCAGCGCCAGCGCCGAGGC
>CAZNWR010000025.1:10473-16776 GCA_964576645.1 uncultured Enterobacteriaceae bacterium
GCCGCCATGTACAGGCCCACGCAACCCAGCAGGTTGTAGGCGTTGTCGAAACCTTCATCCGTGTTGCCTTCGTTCAGCAGCCGCACGATGTGGCGCTTGCCCTCCTCCACCAGCGCTTTCTTGATGGCATCGCCCACGCCTGTCACCACGTGGCGCTGCTCCCGCGCAAAATACAGCTCCTCCAGTTCCGTGTTCATGTCACGGAAGCCGGTCCGGATCCATTGATCAAATTCGGCTACGTTCGTGGTGATCATGCCTGGGTCATCACGGAAGCTTGTGGATATATCATCCTCGCCAAGACGCCAAGACAGCCAAGCCATCCACTTGACCGAGGTCCGACTTGCTCATGCATATTTGCCGCATTGAACAATAGTCTTGCAGACTGCCTGTTCGATCTCGCTGGTCTTCTCTTAGCGTACTTGGCGTCTTTGCGAGAGAGCAACAAGTCATATGCCGAGAGGAGGCGGGCGTCGAAAGCCGACCGCTCCATGTTCAGCGTACCACGGTGAGCGGCCGTCGCGAGGAGATCACGCGTGTGTTGACGCCCACCAGGTTGAGTCCGCCGAACAGCCGCGCGTATTCAATCTTGACGCAGCGATCCATCACTACTTCCAGGCCCGCCGCCCGCGCCTTCTGCGCCGCCTTCTCATTGACAATGCCAAGTTGCATCCACACAACGCGGGCGTTGATGCGGATGGCCTGCTCCACGAAGGGCTCCACCTGCTCACTACGCTGGAACAGGTCCACCATTTCCACCGGCTCCGGGATATCCTCCAGGGACCCGTAGCACTTCTCACCGAGGACGGAGTCGTAGCGCGGATTCACCGGAATGATGCGGTAACCGTGGTCCTGAAGGTATTTGGCGGCAAAGTAACTGGGCCGCATGGGGTCCGCCGACAGACCCACCACCGCCACCACCCGGTTCTCCTGCAAAATCCGGCGCAACCGCGCGCTGTCCTCAGTCCAGTTCATCGGCCCGTTTGCGCAGCAGAAATTTTTGCACCTTGCCGGTGGATGTCTTCGGAAGGGGACCGAAGATCACGGTGCCCGGTGCTTTGAAGTGCGCCATGTGTTGGCGGCAGAAATCAATGATATCGCGCTCGGACACCTTGCCGGCGTTTTCCCTCAGGGTAACGAACGCACAGGGGGATTCCCCCCACTTTTCATCGGCGCGCGCCACGACGGCCGCTTCCAGCACCGCCGGATGACGGTAAAGCATATTTTCCACTTCGATACTGGATATATTTTCGCCGCCGGAAAGTATGATGTCCTTTGAGCGGTCTTTGATCTGGATGTACCCGTCCTCGTACCAGACCCCCAGGTCACCGCTGTGAAACCAGTCACTCTGGAAGGCCTTCCGCGTGGCCGCCGGGTTCTTGAGATAACCCTTCATGACCATGTTGCCCCGAAAAAATACTTCTCCCAGGGTTTCACCGTCCCTGGGCACCGGCTGCAGCGTTTCAGGATCCGCTACCATCAACTGCTCCAGCATGGGATAACGCACGCCCTGGCGCGATTTGCGCTCGGCCCGTTGCCGCGGCGGCAAGTCGTTCCATTCGCCCTGCCAGTCGCAGGCAACCGCTGGGCCGTATGTCTCGGTCAGGCCGTAAACATGGGTCACCTTCCAGCCCATGTTATCCATTGCCTCCAGCACCGCCGGCGGCGGCGGTGCTGCCGCCGTCATGACTTTGACCGGGTGATCGATTTCCGCCTTCAGTTCCGCGGGCGAGTTCGCCAGCAAATTCAGCACCACCGGTGCGCCGCACAGGTGATCTACCTTTTCCTGTCTGATGAGGTCGAATATCGGCTCGGCCCGCACGCTGCGCAAGCACACGCTGGTGCCGGCCTGCTGCGCCAGCGCCCAGGGGAAGCACCAGCCGTTGCAGTGGAACATGGGCAAAGTCCAGAGGTAGACGGGATGCACCGGCATGTTCCAGACAAGGATGTTGGCCACGGCGCTCAAATAGGCGCCGCGATGGTGATAGACCACGCCCTTGGGATCGCCGGTGGTGCCTGACGTGTAGTTCAGGCTGATGGCGTCCCATTCATCGTCCGGCAGCCGCAGCGGGAAATCCGGATCGCCTTGTTCCAGAAACGCTTCGTACTCGATTTCTCCAACGCGATTGCCGCTTCCGAACAGGGGGTCGTCTACGTCAATCACGAGCAGCGGGCGGCCCAGCCGCCCGACTGCATCCCGGATCACTCCGGCGAATTCCGGATCGGTCAGGATCGCCTTGGCTTCACCGTGCTCCAGCATGAAGGCGATTGCCTCTGCATCCAGACGGAAATTGAGCGCATTGAGCACGGCACCGCTCATGGGCACGCCGAAGTGCGCCTCAAACATGGCCGGCACGTTGGGCAACATGGCCGCGACGGTATCACCCGGCGCAATGCCGCGCCCAGCGAGCGCCGAAGCCAGGCGCCGGCAGCGTTCGTAGGTTTCAGACCAGGTGCGGCGCACGCGGCCATGAACGACGGCGGTATGTTCCGGGTATACGGACGCGGCCCGCTCCAGGAAAACCAGGGGAGTCAGCGGCTGGTGGTTGGTGGGGTTCTGGTCCAACCCCGCGCTGTACGGATTATCGGCAGCCATGTTTACAGGATCAGTCGTTTAGGCCGGATTATCCATGAACGTCGGTGGTACGGGGAGGACGGGTCCTGCCAGCGGGCACGGCCTTCGTGCTCGCAAGGCTGCGCGCGAATGGCCATACCCGCTGTCACCCGTCCTGAGACTATCTCGCTATTCATGAATAATCCGGCTTAGAGAACTAAATGCTGCGCACCCGGGGAGCCCTTCGGAAGACCGTGTGCCGCCAGGGACGGCGGCACTCGAGCCTACAGGGATGTATTCACGGCATGTCTTCTGAAGGACTCCCCGGGTGCGCAGACTCGCGCAAATTTCCTGTCGGTCAGTGGCCCTTCCACACGGGCTTGCGCTTTTCAATAAAGGCATCGATGCCCTCGCGCGCGTCTTCGCTGTCCATGTTGCACGTCATGCACCCGCCCGCAAGCCGGTACGCCGATTCCAGGTTCATGGGCAGTTGTTCGTAGAACATCTTTTTTCCCATGCGGATCGCCAGCGGCGACTTGGAAGCGATTTTTTCCGCCAGCTTGCGCGTTTCCGCAACCAGTTGGTCGGGGGGGCAGACCCGGTTGATCAGGCCGAACTGCAGGGCGGTATCCGCATCCAGAAAATCCCCCGTCAGCAACATCTGCATGGCCTGCTTGCGGTGCATATTGCGGCTCAGGGGCACTGCCGGCGTGGAACAGAACAGGCCGACGTTGATGCCGGACACGGCGAAGCGGGCATCGGCGGAGGCCACCGCCAGATCGCAGGCCGCCACCAATTGGCAACCCGCGGCCGTGGCAATGCCGTTGACGCTGGCGATGACAGGTTGCGGCAGGGAGTTGATGGCAAGCATCACACGCGAGCAACGATCAAACAGGGACTGATGAAATTCCCTGTCTTCGCTGGAACGCATTTCCTTCAGGTCGTGACCCGCGCAAAAAGCCTTCCCGCTGCCCGCCAGGATGACGACCCTTATGCTGTCGTCGCCGGCGAGGCGATCCAGGGCCTGCTGCAATTCGTCCAGTACTTCAACCGACAGGGCGTTGTACTGTTTCGGCCGGTTCAGCGTCAGCGTGGCGATGCCGTCGCTGATCTCCGTTGTCAAACAGGGCTCCACCTGCGTGCGTTCCGCCGTTGCTGACATACTCATTCCTCCCGGGACTTTGCGGTCACATTCTGCTTGCCTTATTTATAATGATACCGCATCCAATGCCCATATATCAGAGGCGGCACCTCCCCCTTATTCCGCTCCGCGCCGGACGCCCGTAGAATTAACCCGGGCTCAAAAACTCGAGGTGACGAAATGCTCTCAGCACGGAATCAATTCAAGGGCAAGGTTAAATCAGTCAAACTCGGCAACGTCATGGCTGAAATTGTCATCGCCGCCGGCAATCTCGAATTTGTTTCGGCGATCACCCGGACTTCCACCGAAAACCTGGATCTGAAGGAAGGGGACGAGGTCAAGGTCGTGGTGAAGTCGACCGAGGTGATGATCGACAAGTAATACGATGGACACGGGGTAGGAGCGCATGCTCCGACCTCGTAATCTTGCGGCCGACAGGCGGGGATTCAGGTCCTGCATTCCGGAATTAGAGACCCATATTCCTTCATGCAGGACCTGAATCCGTGTGCGTGGCTCCGTGGATTCCGGGTTCGCGCGCAGCGATATGGGTCTCTAATCGCGGTGCGCGGACCCGGGATCCGCGTTTATCTCAACAAGGAGGTTAATGGCGGGCTTCGCTTCGCCTCCCTTCAGTCCCGCGCCGCAGTTTTCGCATTAGGTGTAACACAAATCTGGCCATCGCCGGCATGACACGCGGCCGGATCAGGCGCCGGTCGTAACCCTGCATGCGAATGTCATTCTCTTTCAGGCATAGCTCCAGTAATTCACCTATTTCGATCTGCGCACCCACGGCATTGCCGCCGGTCATGGCGAAGTTCGCATCCTGGAATTCACCCTTGGCATCCAGCCCCCGGGCAATTCCAATTCGTTCCCACACCAGAAACACGGCCACCGCGGCCAACTTCGCGGCAAAAATCGGCCGCTGCCACCAGCGCAGGTTGCGCCGGTGCCATGCCGACCAATTCACCAGAAAGAGAATGTGCCTCGCTTCCTCCTGCATTACCGGCTCGAAGGTTTCCACCAGTTCCGGCGGGAAGTAGCCGGAACGCCTGGCGTGGGCAAACAGGCCGAAGGCCAGAAAGCTGTCTATGCACTCGCTGTAACCGGTGACAAGCCAGGCCCACTCGGTAAACCTGGGGACCGCGTACCCGGGTTCCGGCGCAAGCCGGATGCCATAGGCTTCGACCAGCTTGGAAAGCACGACTTTGTGACGCGCCTCTTCGCCGGCACCCATTTCCATGGCTTCCCTCAGCAGAGGATCCGTGACCGTCTGCGCGAACGCCTTTACCCGGACGGCGGCCCGGCCTTCGGTCTGTACGGCAATATCCCATATGGGCAGGGAGGTCAGCCGCCGCAACGCGTCGCCTTCCAGGCGAGGCCACTGGATCACCGCCGGCCGGTAGGGATTATGCGTTTCCAAAAGCATGAGGCAAAACAGCCGCTTGTGGGCTTTCGATCCGATGGCCACCTGGCCCGGTTCCGGGCCCTGCCAGTAGCGCATGGTGTGATCAGCCAGTGAAATGGGGTCATGGGGCGGTTTTGCCATCAACTCACCTCGTCGGAAATTTTCAGGCAATTTGACATACGGGCTACCGCTGGGAGGTGGAGCGCGGTGGTACAATATTCAATATGGTGTTTTTGCAAATCAGCACGGACACATAACAGTGTTGCCCGGCTCCGTTGGACATCGGGAATGTCGCTCTTTGCATCCACATTTAACGTTTAATCAGGCCTCTTGCGTCCCTTATTGATCCGAATCAAACAGCCGGACGCGCCAATACGATAGACCGTTCGGACCGTCCGACGACTTTCATCCTTATCCAGAAGACCATGGAATCTGCTGATTCCCGCAGCCCACTGCTCCAGTTCGCCAAGTCGCTGAGGCCCAACACCCTGGTCAAGGCCTTGAGCGGTGCCGCATTTATCTGGTCATTTCTCAAAGCCGATAGTTCCCATGCAGTTTCGATTCACCGCGCCTTCGTCAGCGACACCTGGCACAACAGCGGCTTTGCCGAGCGCCTGGTCCTGATTCTGGGCTTTGTGCTGGCAGTGCCGATTACCCCCGCAGTCAGCGCCGTTTTGACCCGCCGCTGCGGCCCCAGGGTTCGAGCCGTGACCGGCAAAAGCCTGTTGCGCCAATTTCTGGAGCAACTGGCGCTCGCGGCAGGCAAGGCTGTGCCGCCGCCCTGGTACTACGTATTCGAACTCTACGAGGCGGGTCATCACGCCCGGGCCCTGGAGTACCTGTACCGGTTCGAAACAAAGGCCGCGCTGTACGACACCCTGCGCAAACGCCTGTCGGATCCGGGCACAGTGGAGGCGCTGAGCGACAAGGCGGCGTTTTCCGCGCGCTGCCTGAAGCATGGTCTGTCGGCGGTGCGTGCCCTCGCCACCGTACGCAAGGGACGGGTCGAGTGGCTGGACGGCCTGGGGTTGCCGCAGGACGATGTGTTTCTGAAACCGGTGCGCGGCGCCGGGGGCCGCGGGGCTTCCCGCTGGACCTTCGAGCCGGACGGGCAGTATCGGGGCAACCAGGGCACGGTGCTCGACGCGGCCGGACTCATGCGCTATCTGGGCGAGTTGTCCCAAAGCGAGGACTACCTGGTGCGGG
>CAZNWR010000026.1:0-16638 GCA_964576645.1 uncultured Enterobacteriaceae bacterium
GCGCAGTTCCTGAAGATTGTCGATGCGTGCTTTGATTCTCGCCAGTTCTTCCATATTAAATAGCGTGCAAGTTAAAAGTTAAAAGAAATGATCGTCCTCAGCTCTGTTCACTTTCCGCTTTTAACTTTTCACTTTCAGTCTTCAGCTGGGCGATCAGCGCCTGTTCATCAGCGTCGGTCAGTTCGCCGCTGGCGTCGATGCGCGACAGCACGTCCGGACACTTCAAAGGCAGATGGGCAGCGATACGCTCAAGGAATGTCGGAATGCGGTCTAAAGCAATGTCGTCCAGGATCCGACTGTGCAGCGCCAGCAGCAGGACGACTTCAGCGGACTGGGACAAGGGACGGTACTCCCGCTGGGACAGGATGGCGCGTATGCGGCGACCGTGTTCTATGGTGCGCCCGGTGCGCGCATCCAGCATGGCGCCGAAGCGGGTGAACACCTCAAGTTCCAGGAACTGGGCATATTCCAGGCGCAGGGTATCGGCGAGTCGCTTCATGGCCGGCGCCTGGGTCTGCCCCCCCACGCGCGACACGCTCAATCCGACGTTTACCGCCGGTTTCTGACCTTCGTAAAACAGTTTCGGATCCAGGTAAATCTGCCCGTCCGTGATGGAAATCAGATTGGTGGGAATATACGCGCTCAGGTTACCGGCCTGCGTCTCTGCGATAGCCAGCGCCGACAACGAGCCCCCGCCCAGTTCCGCGCCCAGGTGCGCCGCCCGCTCCAGCAGGCGCGCATGCGTATAAAAGATGTCTCCGGGATAGGCCTCGCGCCCCGGAGGACGCCGCAGCAGCAGCGATAATTGCCGGTAGACAATGGCATGCTTGCTCAGATCATCGATCACCAGCAGCGCGTCCCGGCCCTGGTCCCGGAAAAACTCCGCCATGGTGCAGGCGGCATACGGCGCGATCCATTGCATTCCCGGCGGCGTCTCCGCCTCCCCCACCACGAAAATACACCGCTCCGGCGCCCCGTGCTTGCGTACCGCCTCAATGGCCCGATGCACGGAGGACATCTTCTGTCCCACGAAACAATACACGCACACGACCTGGCTCGACCGCTGACTGATGACCGTGTCCACCGCCAGTGCCGTCTTGCCGGTTTTGCGATCGCCGAGAATAAGCTGTCGCTGGCCACGCCCCAGCGGCACCATGGCATCCACCACGCACAGACCGGTCAGCAAAGGCACGGTCACCAGGTCCCGATCGACGATGGCAGGCGCCGGCCGTTCCACGGAATCGTATCGAAGCCCCTTAACCGGCTCACCGCCGTCCAAGGGCATACCCAGCGGATCCAGCACCCGCCCTTGCAGATCCTCTCCCACGGGGACGCGCACGATCTCCCCGGTGCCGTACACGCGCATACCGGCCGAGATCAGGTCGCTACGCCCCAACAGCACACAGCCGGCGGAATCCTCGTCCACCCGCAACACAAGCCCGGGCGTGCCGTCTGCAAAGCGCAGCACTTCGCCCAGGCGCGTACGCGGCAACCCGGTTACGACGGCCACCGTGTCACCCACATGGCGAACTGTACCGATATGCTCCAGGGAGACCTCGGGCCGAAATGCAGCCAGGCGCTCATTGGCGCCCGCCAGCCACTGGGTCAGATCCTCACGCAGCCGTGTCTCGCTCATTTAACAGTCTGCCTTCCTGGTCCAGCTGGGCGGACCAGGAGTATTTCAGTGTTGCATGGGGGAATCGCAGTTCGACCCCGCCGATAATCTCCGGAGCGGCGGAAAATTCGATTTTGGCATCGTCACCCAGCAGTTCGCCCAGGCGCTCGCGCCACTGCTTCTGTTGGGCTGCGTCCAGGGCGGTCGAAGTAACCGTGGTGACGCCCGCGCCGGCGGCGGCCGAACGTAACAGCGCCTGCTCCTGGCCCGGTAGTTCCGCGAAACGCCTCTCTACCCCGCCCAGAAAATGCATGTTGAGCGCCTCCGGCGCGGCGTGCTGCAGCAACACCGAGGCCGCCTTGACCGCGGTTTCGGTAATTTGCTGTTTGAGTTCATCCAATGCGCGGGCGCGTTCTTTGTCCAGTTGCTCACGCCCCGATTTAACAATGGTTTCTGCCTCGCGCTTCGCCTGCTCGATAATGCGGCCGCGCTCCTGTTCGAGTTGCTCGTGCGCGGCGCGCAGCAGATCGCGCCGTTCCGCTTCAACCCCGGCCCGTTCGTTTTCCAGAGACCTTTTTTGCTCCTCGAGCTCTGTACGGCTGCGATCGGTGTCAGCAAATGCTTTTTCCGCCAGCAGGCGGCGCCGCTCGATTACCGCTCGCACCGGCTTGTAAAGGAACCGCTGCAGGAGCCAGATCAGAATGAGAAAATTGACCGCCTGCAGGGCAAGCGTCTGCCAGTCAACGTGCATAATCAGTGGACGTAGGGGTTGGCGTACAAAAGCAGCAGTGCGATAACCAGGCAGTAAATGGCCATGGTTTCGATCATGGCCAGGCCGACGAACAGTGTCCTGGATATTGTCCCCGCTGATTCCGGCTGCCGGGCGATGGCATCCATGGCGGCTGCAACGGCGCGTCCTTCGCCCAGCCCGGGCCCCAGGGATCCGAGTGACACGGCCACAGCCGCACCGATGATGCTCCACATTTCTATGGTCATGAGTTTCTAACCCTCCTCAACGCTTCCGATGGCCGCGCCGATAAACACCGCGGCCAGAATTGTGAAAATGTACGCCTGGATAATGCCGATCAGTATGCTCAGCAGCATGAACGGCACCGGCACCAACAGACCCACCAGCAACACGATTACGGCGATAACCAGTTCGTGGCTCATGATGTTGCCGAACAGGCGCACCATAAGCGAAAAGATGCGCGTGATTTCCGACAGCAGGTTAAGCGGCAACAGGAACGGGTTCGGCCTGATGTAGCGCCTCAGGTAATGCCGCAACCCCTGTGCCCGTATTCCGAAATAATGTACCGACAGAAAAACAATGCCGCCCAGGGCCGCCGGCGTCTCGATATGCGCGGTCGGCGGAGACACGCCAGGCACCACGGTGGACAGGTTCGCAAACAGAAGGAAAATGAAAAGGCTGGCCAGCAGCGGCAGGTACGGCCAGGGATCGCAACGCATGACGTCGCGGATCTGCGCCGCCGCCGCCTGCACCAGGATCTCCAGCACCGTCTGCGCCGCGCCGGCATGCAGCGCCGGCCGGCGCAGGATCACCCGGGCAAGGATCGCCAACAGCGCGATGATGACCCAGGTGGTTATCACCGGCTGGGTGACGGCAAGAGGTCCGAGCCGAAAAACCACGTCGGAACCGAGGGGACTGTGGCGGATCATGCGGCTGCATCCCTGCCGCAGGTGAGCCGCAGCCGTACCGCCAGCAAGCCTGCGAGACCCGCTGCAAGCGCCGCCACGCCCAGATGGGCCAACAACCAGAACACGATCACCGCCAATCCGATGCGGCCCGCGTAGAACATCACGATCCGCCTTGCCGGGGCGCCTTCAATGAGCGCCTTGACGCTGCCGGCCAGCAGCCGGAAATAAATATGACCCAGCAAAGCGCCGGCGGTCAGCCCCGTAAGAATATGCAGCAGTATTACACCGGTCATGGCGCGTGCATCTTCTTCCAGGCCAGCCAGCAGCCGAAAACAATCCCCGCGAACAGCAGCATCCCGCTCCAGAAGATACCGGCATCAAACACCCGATCGAGCCAGCGCCCGGCGACAATTCCCAGCAGCGCCGGTGTCACGATCAACCATCCCAATGAACCGATCATGGAAAGATTGCGCCACAGCGGCCGTTCGCCCTCTTCCTCCCAGCGCCGGTGCGAACGCTCCCGCGCCTTGACTGCACGGTGCAGCTCCCTGTGATCCCGATCTCGCGGCGTGTCCGCCATTTCGCCCCCGCCGTCAATCTTCCAGAACCAGTGCGCCGGCACCCGCCGCCCGCGCCGGGTGCCGCGCCCCGCGACCCGCGTCCAGGTAGCGTTGCAACTGGCGGATGGCGGCGAGTTGCAGACGGGTCATGGAAACCCTTGACTCCTCCTGGATACGCGCTTCCTCGCGCATGCGCACCAGTACGGCGCGGCCGAGCCGATGCAGCGAGTCCTCCATCACTGCCTCGCGCGTCGCCACGCGCACCTGCGACCCGTCACGCGTCATAAGCACGCCGGTACGTACGGCGCAGTGCTGCATTTCCCCGCCGGCATTGCGCCAGGAAATCACGGAAATGGATAACACCGTGATGAAATCCGCGTGGCCGGGCAGGATGCCGAAAGCGCCGCTGGCGTCCTGGGCGAACACGTAACCGACGCCATCCTGATCGACGACGGTGGCCATGGGGGTCGATATAAGCAATTTCACGCCGCCTCCTCCCGTGCCGCCTGTTCATTGCCGCGGGCATCGTCCAGGGTGCCCGTCATGTACAGCGAGCTTTCCGACCACTTGTCCACCTCGCCGTTCATGATGGCCTTGCAACCTGCAATAGTGTCCTCCAGTGATACGGACACCCCGGGACGCCCGGTGAACTGGGCGGTTACGCCGAACGGCTGTGTGAGAAAGCGCACCAGCCGCCGCGCGCGTCCGACTACCCGGCGATCGGCGGCGCTGAGTTCCTCAATACCCAGCAGGGAAATAATCTCCTGCAGTTCCCGGTAGCGCTCGATCAGCCGCCGCACTTCCTGCGCCACGGCATAGTGCTCATCGCCCAGTACCGCCGGATCCAGCATCACCGAGGTGGACGCCAGCGGGTCGATGGCCGGGTACAGACCTTCGCTTGCCATCTCGCGGCTCAGCACGATGGAGGAATCCAGATGCGAGAAAGTCTGGGCCACCGCGGGGTCGGTAAAGTCGTCCGCCGGCACATAGACCGCCTGGATCGATGTGATGGCGGCGTTGCGCACGGAAGTGATGCGCTCCTCCAGCTCCGCGATCTCTGTCGCCAGGGTGGGCTGATAGCCGACGCTGGACGGCATCCTGCCGAGCAGACCGGACACTTCGCCACCCGCCTGCACGAAGCGGAACACGTTATCTATGAGCAGTAGCACGTCCTGCTGCAAGTCATCACGGAAGTACTCCGATACGGTAAGTGCCGCCAGTCCCACGCGCCAGCGGGCGCCGGGCGGCTCGTTCATCTGTCCGAACACCAGCGCCGTGCGATCGATAACGCCGCTGCGATGCAATTCGTGCCACAGTTCATGACCCTCGCGCGAGCGTTCGCCGATACCGGAAAATACCGAAATGCCCGCGTACTGCTGCGCGGTCGCGCGGATCAATTCCATGATAAGCACGGTCTTGCCCACTCCGGCGCCGCCGAACATGGCGGCCTTGGCGCCGTGCGCCAGCGGCGCCAGCAGGTCGATGACCTTGATGCCCGTGTGAAACTGCACGCGGCCGGTTTTCTGCTCCGCCAGCGCCGGCGCCGACCGGTGTATGGGACGGCGCGGCACGGACTGGTCGAACGCGGGACCGCGATCGATGGGTTGCCCCACCACGTCCATAAGCCGGCCGAGTACCGCCTTGCCCACGGGCACGCACACGGGCGCGCCGGTGTCCCGCACCGCCATGCCGCAGTACAGGCCTGCCGTGTCCTGGAGCGCCACGCCGCGCACGATGGCGGGATTGACGTGTTGCTGTACCTCCACCACAACGCGGGAACCATCCCCCCTGTCGACCACCAGGGCAGTGTTGATCAGCGGCAGAGCCGCTTCGGGGAAACGGATATCCACCACGGAGCCGCTGATACTGGTAATGATCCCGGAGCGATGTCGTTGTACGTCGGCAGATAATGTGGAGTGGGCTACCATGAGATCTCCTGGGAATACCGGCATTCAAACCTCTTTTAATAATTAAATACTTACCCGCACGCGGTCGCGTTGATCCGGATCAGATTCGGCGTCACGCTGTTGCCGAAAATGCACGGATTGCCACCATGAAAACCGGGATCACCACGTCAGGCTGCGCACGCTGGGAACACTTCGAACACGAAGCGGATATCGGAATACGTGGCTACGGCGCCACCACGGAGGAGGCATTCGAGCAGGCCGCCCTGGCCCTGACGGCGGTGATCACGGACCCATCAACGGTGCGTGGCGTACTCCCGGTTTCCGTGGAATGCGAGGAGCGGGACCTGGAACTGCTGCTGGCGGAATGGCTTAACCTGGTTATTTACGAAACCACGACCAGGAATATGCTCTTTGCAGGTTTCAGGGTCAGCATTCACGGCGGCCGCCTGCGGGCCATTTTATCCGGTGAGCCGGTGGACCGTGACCGGCATCACCCGGCTGTGGAGCCCAAGGGCGCCACCTACACCGCGCTGGAAGTCGCGCGGGATCCGGACGGCTGCTGGCGCGCCCAGTGCATAATCGATGTATGAGAAAGACGTGATGGAAACAAAGGGTATATTTCAGCAAGTCTCTGCCAACTGCTGGCGCATGGAGCCGCGCGCGGGCATGCGCGTACCGGTGATCGTCTACGGCGATGCAATGCTCATTGGCGCAATGGACGACAAGGTGCTCCAGCAGGCCGCCAACGTGGCGCGGCTTCCGGGTGTCGTCAATGCCGTGTACGCCATGCCCGACGCCCACTGGGGTTACGGTTTTCCGGTGGGGGGCGTCGCCGCTTTCGATGCGGATAGCGGCGGCGTGGTTTCCGCCGGCGGCGTAGGCTTCGATATTTCCTGTGGCGTGCGCACCCTGCTCACGGGCCTGAGCGTGGAAGACCTGGAACCGGTGAAAACACGCCTGGCCGACGAACTCTTTGACAGCATCCCCGCCGGGCTCGGCAGTACCGGCCGCATCCGCCTGGACGATCGCGCCATGGACGCCATGCTCGCCGGCGGCGCCGGCTGGGCGGTGCGGGAAGGTTACGGCCGGGACTCCGATCTGGAGCGGATCGAGGAGCATGGCACCATGTCAGGGGCCGAGCCGCGGCAGGTATCCGCCCGGGCGCGCCAGCGCCAGCGCCAGGAAATGGGCACCCTGGGATCGGGCAATCATTATCTGGAAGTGCAACGCGTCGCACAGGTGGCGGACCCGTCAGCCGCGGAGACATTCGGACTGAAGCAAAACCAACTGGTGGTCAGCATTCATTGCGGCTCGCGCGGCCTGGGACACCAGATCGGGACGGAATTCCTGAAAAGCATGGTGAGCGCCGCGCCCGGCTTCGGCCTGGCGCTGCCGGACCGGGAACTGGCATCCGCGCCCATACATTCACCCCTGGGCGAAAAATACCTGGGCGCCATGCGCGCCGCCATCAACTGTGCGCTGGCCAATCGTCAAATCCTTACCCATCTGACGCGGGAAGTTTTCGCCCGCCTGCTGCCCCGCGCCAATCTGTCGCTGCTTTACGACGTGTCCCACAACACCTGCAAGGTTGAAAAGCATACCCTCAACGGCAAATGCCGCCTGCTGTATGTACACCGCAAGGGGGCGACCCGGGCCTTCGGTCCCGGACATGCGGATTTGCCGGACGCGTTCCGCGACACGGGGCAGCCCGTGCTCATCGGCGGTTCCATGGGAACCGCGTCCCATATCCTGGCGGGCAATCCCGGCAACGAAACGCTGTCCTTCGCCTCAGCCTGCCACGGCGCCGGGCGCAGTATGAGCCGCCGCCAGGCAGTCAAAAACTGGCGCGGCCGCCAGGTTATGGACGAGTTGGAACAGCGCGGCATTCTGATCCGCAGTCCTTCGGCGCGCGGCGTGGCGGAAGAGGCGCCCGGCGCCTACAAGGACGTGGACGCGGTGGTGCTGGCCACCGAGCAGGCCGGCCTGGCGCGCCGCGTGGCGCGCCTGGAGCCGCTCATTTGCATCAAGGGTTAGTCCCCCTCGACGGTCTATCAAGAGTCTCTCGCCAAGACGCCAAGCGCGCCAGGTTCGCCAGGAAAATGAAGAACATTAAGTTCTTTGCATCCTTGGCGCACTTGGCGCCTTTGCGAGAGAAATGGGACGACAAAAGAGCGCACTTCATGAATCCCTTCCTGGAGTTCCAGCCCGCATAAGAAAGGCCTGCAACCACGATCGATCCCTGATCGCGACTGCAGGCCCGCTGGGGGACTTTGGCCGGCTTCTATGCGGCGGCTGGCCTGGAACGCGATGGGCCGGTTTGGGCCCGAATCTTGCGGCGATCGAATGGCACGACCGTCGCCGGTGTTTCCCGGTGCGCCGCAACGTAACCCTGACCTATGCTGCGCGCGAGCAGGGCCGGAACATCCAGCAGTCTGACCGAGCGCCGTTCACGTTCGATTAGCCCGGCATTGTGGAAGCGAGTAAATACGCGGCTGACAGTCTCCAGATTCAAACCCAGGTATTCACCGATTTCATGCCGCCCCATGGACAGCCTGAACTCCGTCGCCGAATAGCCCATGCCCTTGAGCCGCTCCGACATGGCCAGCAGGAAGGTGGCAAGGCGCCCTTCCGCATCCTTGGTACCCAGCGTCAGCAACAGCTTCTGCTTGTTGGCGATCTCGTGGCTCATGGCCCGCCATATCTGATCCTGGAGGCCTTTTATATCGGCGCTCAGGGTCATCAGGCGGCGGTACGGCAACGGACAAACGCTACTGGTCTCAAGGGAGACCGCGGTACTTCGATGCTGATGGTTCTCGATGCCGTCCAGGCCCAGGACCTGGCCGGGCAGGTAAAACCCGGTAATGCGCTCCTGGCCATCATCGGTGGTCTCAAGCGTCTTAATAGCGCCGGAACGAACCACGTAAAGGGTGTCGAATTCGTCGCCTGCCCGGAACAGATGCTGATCCCGGCGCAGGACCCGGATCTGGCCGCGGGCCATTTCGAACTTCTTCAGATTTTCACCGTCCAGCCCGCGCCCGAGGCAGAACACTCTGACGCCACAGGACTGGCAGGACCGACCGGGGCCTGTAAAGGGACTAACCGCTTGCAATGCTGACATCGTAGACGCCCTCGTTGAAGTTTCTCCTGACTATAAAGTCTGGAGATCTCGCCCGACGGACGGTATGAGGGATTCTACCTACCCCGGCCGGGGCAGGGACGGTTCAGACCGGCGCGGGACGGGCGCCAATATCAAGTGATTCACAAATAAGATCCATTAACAACTCGTCATTAAAGGGCTTTTTCAGGATCGCACGTACCCCGGCCTGGCGGGCCCGTGCGGCAAGGCTGCTGTCCGGATAGCCGGTGATCACAATAACCGGGAACCAGCGCCCTTTGGCGTGCAGCTGTTCCAGCAATTCCATCCCGTCCATTTCCGGCATATTCAGATCCAAGATCAGGCAATCGGTGTCCTGGGTGGCGCCGTTGGCGTCCAGAAAGTCACGGGCGGAACAATGAACGCGGACACGGCAACCACATGCTTCCAGCAACATGGCAATGGCGGAACGCACCGGCTCATCGTCGTCTACAACGTGAACCACAGGTTGACCCGGATGACTCAAGAAAATACCTCCAGCCTGAAAAACATCATTTGCAACAGCCGGCGAGGGCCAACTCCTGGTTTTGCCCATCGATAAAAATTGAGGAAACCACAACCGGAAGGGGATCGACTTGACCCTCGTCAAGATTTACAAACTTGTGCACCCGGGCACCTGCAAATTTAAAGACTCAGAGAGGCCTATTACGAGTAATTATCGCCTCTTGTTTAAGCGTCAGCCCTCTGCATCTTCACGCAGCCGTACCAATTCTGCGACGGAACGCACCCCCAGCTTGTGCATGACGCGGCCGCGATGGTGTTCCACCGTGCGCTCGCTGATCTCCAGGTCGATGGCAATGACCTTGTTGGCCTTGCCGGCGGCAATGGCTTCCATGACCTGGGTCTCCCGCGGGGTCAACCTGGAGAAGCGCCGGCGGATCTCGTAATGGGCGGCAACCGATTTCAGTTTCTCACTTTGTTCGCCGATGGCTTCGTTCACCTTTTCCAGGAGAGCCTGCGCGTCGGTTACCGGCTTCTGAATGTAGTCCACCGCCCCGTGTTTGAGCGCCTGCACAGCGGTGGGAATATCACCATGGCCCGTCAGAAAGATAATCGGCGGTGGAACCCCCTTCTCCAACAGCTTCTCCTGAAGCTCCAGGCCGTTGCGTCCCGGCATGCGCAGATCCAGAATCACGCACGCGGGCACGCCGGAGTCATAGTGCGCCAGCAAATCATCGGCGCTCGGGTGTTTGGAAACCGAATACCCCGCCGACTCAAACAACATGTACATGGCTTCGCGCACGGCTTCATCATCATCCACGATGTATACCCGGGAGTTCTCCATTTACCCCCCCTCGGACGCGGGCAGGCTTATGATGAACGTCGCCCCCCGGTCTTGATTGCGCTTGGCGTGTATGGCGCCGCCGTGCCTCTCTATAATGTTCCTGGAAATGGACAACCCCTGACCGAGCCCGCCGGGGCGCGTGGTGAAGAAGGGTTCAAACACGCGGGATGCATCGCCATCCGGAAGGCCGTGTCCCGTATCACTTATCAGTATCGCGACCAGCCGCGGCGCGCCGGGCTCAATACGCGACGTTACGGACAGTACACGCTGGTCGAGGACTTCACTCATGGACTGCACCGCGTTCTGTATCAGGTTAACCAGCACCTGCTCGATTTGCACTTTGCTCGCCCGGATCGGGGAAACGTCGGGATTGAGATCAAGGTGCAGCTCAATGCTATTCCGCTCCAATTCATATTCCAGAAACCGCAGTGCGTTCTTAACCACACCGTTGGTATCGCACGTCGAATGGTTGTCGTCCTTTTCGTTGCGGATAAAGTCACGGATATTCTGGATTACGTCACTGGCCCGCTTGCCCTGCTGGACAATCTTGTTGAGGACTTCCCTTGTTCTGTCCGTGGTGTTCGCGCCCTGATCCATGTAGCGGAGAAGCGCCTGGGACAGGGTGACGATTGCCGTCAACGGCTGGTTAACCTCGTGAGCAATGCTTGTTGCCAGCTCGCCCAGGGAATTCAGCCGCGCCGAATGAGATAACTGGTTATGACGCACACGCGCTTCCAACTGTGCCGCCTTTCGGTCACTGATATCGCGGGTAAATCCGGTAAAGAAGTGCTGTCCCTCTTCCATAAACTCGCCCGCGATGTATTCGAGAGGAAACTCGCTGCCGTCCTTGCGAAGCCCGGCTACTTCCCGGGCGATACCCAGAGGATGGGATTCACCGTCTTTTAGATACTCCCGCAAGTACCCGTCATGCTGGGAGGAGTATCTGTCGGGCATCAACATACTTATGTTACGTCCAATTACCTCGCTCGCGTTATATCCGAACTGCGCCTCGGCGCCGTGGTTGAATGACCGGATCATCCCTTTTTCATCAATGGTAATAATGCCATCCACCGCGGTTTTCAGGACTGTCTCTGCGCGCCGAACAGACGAGTCCAGCGCCTTTTCCATCAATTTATGCTCGGTGAAATCCGTGATCATCGCGAGCACGCCGCTCATCCCCTCATCCGCATCACGCCTCGGAATAACGGTACTGTGAATGTAGCGCCTGCCACCGTGTGCAAAGGGCACCCACCCGACGAAGACGGTCGTTGCCGCGGCGGATGCTTTGTCGAAATGGGGTTTGAGAACTTTCCACGCGTCCTCCCCGACCACTTCGCTGACATGGCGGCCCACGGCTGTGTCGGGTTCAACACCGAACCAGGCCCGGTGGGATCGGCTGGCGAGCTGGTAGCAACAGTCCCGGTCCAGATAAGCGATGAGGCCCGGCACGTTGTCCAGGAGCATCTTTAACCGGGTCGCGTCGTTCACGTGCGGATTTCAAAATGGGGAAGGTGTAAAACATACCACAAAACTATGTGCCGGCTTGCACGCCAGGGGTCGGAGCATCTGCCCAGGCCCGTTTGTCATTCCGGCGGGACATCGTCCTGGACGCTTAGTCCGTCAGTCCTGCTGCGCAGCCTGCGGAATCCAGTCGATTAAAGCGTCCGCTTCGCGGACCACGCAAAGCGACTGGTGCCTGCTCGCAACGCGCGCAGGATCACATTGTTCCGGGATGACGATGCTGCCGAGACGCGCCGGAGCAGGTGCTCCGGCGTCAGATTCAACCGCTGATCAGCGCTTCCAGGCGGCGATCAATCGGCGGCACTGGCCGCGCCATTCACAATCGACACGGGCGCAAAGCAGCCGCTTCTGGGTCATGAAACAGGGTTCATCGCCGTTGGCCGCCTGTTGGGCGCGCACTGCGGCTGTTCGGGAGACCATGGTGGGATGCGACGGCATCCAGGAAGGTTGCGGGGCCGCGGTTGGCTGCTGATACTGATATCTCATTGTATCTCTTCTAAAACTCGAAAACGATTTTCGTTGTTCCTGAAAAAAGTCTACTTCTCTTTTGTTAAGATTAAGTGACCGCCGGGCAGGTTGCTTGATACAGATCAACAAAAGCCCGGCCGCTGAACGGCCGGATATCTCCGGATATTGGCTCGCGGTAAACTGTCCTTATTTCGGACGCGAACCAACAACGAACAATTAGCTATGACCGGCACTCGCTTTACCATGGAGCTTCGTCCCCGTATACCCCCCGAACTGGGGCGGCTCACGGAACTGGCCGACGACCTCTACTTCAGTTGGGACCGCTATACGCGCGGTTTGTTCTATTACCTGGACGACAAACTCTGGGACGAGTGCCGCCACAACCCCAAGTTGTTTCTGCGCCGGGTGTCCCAGAAGCGGCTGGAAGAGGCAGCCCGGGACCGGGCCTTCCTGGAGGAATACCAGCGCACCGTCGCCTATTACGACATTTACCTGAAGGATTCGCGCGAATTCGGGCGTAAACACCCCCTGGAGGAACAGCAGATCATCGCGTTTTTCTGCGCGGAATTCGGGTTGCATGAGAGCCTGCCCATCTACTCGGGCGGGCTGGGCATTCTTGCCGGGGATTTCTGTAAGGCGGCCAGCGACCTGGCAATGCCGTTCGTGGCGGTGGGCCTGTTCTATAGGGCCGGTAACCTGCTCCAGACCGTTGACCACGACGGGCGCCAGCAAACCCATTACGAGGCTATCGATTCCCAGGATCTGCCCATCCGCCCGGTTTACCGGGAAGACGGGCAACAGCTGACGGTAACCGTGGATCTGGCAGGCACGCCCGTCGTGGTGCGCATCTGGCGCGCCAAGGCGGGGCATTCGAGCATCTACCTGCTGGACACGGAGGCGGAGGAAAACCGCCCGGCGGACAGGGCCATCACCCAGCAACTTTACCCGGGCGACAAGGAGGCCCGCCTGCGCCAGGAAATGATCATGGGACTCGGCGGTGTACGCGCGCTGCGCGCCGTGGGCATTCACCCCACCGTCTGGCACATAAACGAGGGGCATCCAAGCCTGGTACTGTTGGAGTGTTGCCGGGAACTGGTGCGTGACGGGATGGAATTCCATGCGGCGCTGGAAGTGGTGGCGGCGGCGTCGGTATTTACCACGCATACCCCGGTTACGGCGGGCCACGAGGTCTATGACATCGGCCTTATCCGCACTTACTTCGCGCCACTGGCAAAGGACATGGGAATAGGCGTGGAGGAACTTATCGCGCTGGGCAGCAATGCCCACCAGAGCGGCTTCAATCTGACCTCTTACGCCATGCGCTGCGCCCGCTATTACAACGGCGTCAGCCGCATCCACCGGCGTGTGGCGGCGCAACTGGAGCAGCACGTCTGGCCGGAAATTCCGGTGGAGGAGAACCCCATCTGCCACGTCAACAACGGCATTCACGTACCTACGTTTATAGCGCGTAACTGGATCAGCGTGCTGGACGATCCCGGCTGGTACAACGAGCTGCTCAACCCCGAATACTGGCAGCGTATCCGGTCCATACCGGACGCCACTTTCTGGAGTGTGCGCCTGGCGCTGAAGGCAATTTTGCTGCGGGAATGCCGGCGCGTGGTGGAACAGCGCGGCCGGCGAAACGGCCTTGGCGAAATTCAGATCGCGCGCCGGACCGCGCTGTTACGCAGCCCCGACGACGTCATGGTGATCGGCTTCGCCCGGCGCTTCGCCACCTACAAGCGGGCCACGCTGCTGTTCGAAGACCCGGACCGCCTGGCGCGGTTGCTGAACGATCCGCAACGGCCGGTGCTGCTGATTTTCGCCGGCCGCGCCCACCCCAGCGACGAGCCGGGCAAGGAGTTGATCCGGCATATCCATGACTTTTCCATGCAGCCGCGATTTCAGGGCAAGGTGATCCTGCTGGAGGGCTACGATCTGGGATTGGCGCGCAAGCTGGTGGCGGGCGCGGACGTCTGGCTTAACGTGCCGGAATATCCCATGGAGGCAAGCGGGACTTCGGGCATGAAAGCGGCCATTAACGGCTCGGTCAACCTGGGCATCCTGGACGGCTGGTGGGCCGAAGGCTGCACGGGCCAAAACGGCTGGGGACTGCAGCCGCACGACTCGGAACAGAGTGCCGATGTCCGCCGCCGCCTGGAAGCGCAGGACCTTTTGGACATCCTGGAGAACGAGGTCCTTCCGCTCTACTTTGACAAAGCGGTAGGTTACTCGGAAGGCTGGGTGCAGCGCGCAAAGGAATCCATGCAAACCGTGATCCCCCGGTTCAATGCCCAGCGCATGGTCATGGATTACATCGATCAGTTATACCTTCCGGCTATCGAAAATACCCATAAGCTCGCTGCCGACAAAGGGGTAGCCGCCACGGAACTGGCGCGATGGAAGAAGGAAGTGCGCCGGTGCTGGAGCGGTGTCTCCCTGCGCAAACTCGAGGAAGGCAAGCCCTTTGCCGAACAGGGAGAGGAATTCCAATTAAAGGTGGCCGTCAGGCTCAACGGTCTGAAAAGCGACGATGTTATTGTCGAGTGCCTGGTGGGCAAACCGCAGGAAGACGGCGACATGGAACTGATATCGCGGCACCTGCTGACCGCCGCCGGCGAAGCGGACGGGTACACGATCTTCCAGGGCAGGTTTGCGCTGGATTTATCCGGGCTGATCGCCTACAAGCTGCGCATCTACCCCTCGCATCCCCTGCTCTGCCGCCGCTTCGAGATGGGCTTCATGAAGTGGGCATGACAGGCACCGGACGCACCACGCAGGCATGCTGATACTCGCGGGAGACATAGGCGGCACGTCGGCGCGACTGGGACTGTTTGAACTGGAAGGCGGGGTTCCCAGACCAAAGGCAACAGAAACGTTTCACAGTTCGGAATATCGGGACTTCTACGAAATCCTGTCGGCTTTCACCGGCAGGGTGAGCGACCAACCCGACGCCGCGGCCTTTGCCATGCCCGGCCCGGTCGAGGGAGGTGTGGTCCGGACCACCAACCTGCCCTGGTCCGTGGATGCGGCGCAACTGGCCCGCCAACTGAAGCTGTCGCAGGTCGGCCTGCTCAACGATCTGGAAGCGGTGGGTCACAGCCTGCCGGTGCTGCAAGCAAAGGACCTGGCGGTTCTGAACGCAGGGAAGACGGGTGAAAAGGGCAATATCGCCGTGGTCAGCGCGGGAACGGGCCTGGGTGAGGCAGGCTGCTATTGGGATGGGGATCGCCATCATCCCTTCGCCTGCGAAGGCGGCCACGCCGATTTTGCGCCTGCTGATGATCTTCAGATGGAGATGTTGGCCTGGCTGCGTGGGCGCATGGAACACGTAAGTTTTGAGCGCCTGGTTTCGGGACCGGGACTGGTGGAGATCCATCGGTTCCTGTCGGCAACAGGTAAATACGAGGAACCGGCCGCACTCAGCCGCGAGTTGGCCGAAAATCCCGATCCCGCCGGTATTGTTCGCGCCGCGTCGGAAGGCGCGTCGCCGCGTTGCGCCGCGGTACTGAGGCTGTTTGTCTCCCTATACGGGGCCGAGGCGGGCAACATGGCGCTCAAAATCATGGCGCGCGGGGGCGTCTATCTGGGCGGTGGCATTGCACCGAAAATTCTGGACCACCTGAAAGGGCCGGAATTCATGCGCGCCTTCACCGCCAAGGGCCGCATGCGTCCGGTGCTGGAATCCATGGCGGTGCGGGTAATAGTCAACGACACGGCGGGGCTGCTGGGGGCGGCCAGCTACGCCGCGCGCGGCTAGCCTGCATTTCTCACGCACTTCCCCCTCCCGCGCAATGCGGGTCCAGGTTACGGCCTCAATCAGGCGAAGTTGTCGCGCTTCGGACTAAGGGGCCGGCGTCAGCCGCCGCCCGTGACGCGGAAGGTTCTGGCGGCATCCACGGCCAGGACCGTCAATGCTATCGATCCCAGGATCGCCGGAACGATATACACGCTCCGGAAGTTGACACCGCCGAACCAGTGACCCAGCACCGGGGATCCAAGCCATCCGCCGATCCAGGCCACGACTACTTTGGATAGGAAAGAACCGAAGCCGCCGACGGCGTAATACTTGAAGCCGTAATGAGCTATGGCGGCCACCACAACTGCTATGGCGAGAAGGATTATGAAACTGACAAAATCCATATCCAACATCACACACCTCCCAGCTATTTGATGTGTACATAAACTATAGCAGACGAAAGGGACTTCGGTTTTTCTCCATTGTTCCGATCAAGGGTCGCAGACCAGGGGTCGAAGCAAGTGCTTCGACCCCTCAAACCCGTCCCATGCTATGGATTGCGGCCGTAGACGTGATTCAGATGCTGCAGACGTTCAGTCAGATCTGACTTTACCGGGTCCCAATGCAGGCGCCAGCGCCAGTTGCCCTCCAGCACGCCGGGCGTATTGATGCGGCTTTCCGCCCCAAGCGCAAGGAGATCCTGCATGGGGACTATCGCCAAACGGCATACTGA
>CAZNWR010000027.1:0-16585 GCA_964576645.1 uncultured Enterobacteriaceae bacterium
CACCGACCCCGCCATATTCGAGTTGGAAATGGAGCGTATCTGGGGACGTAGCTGGATCTATGTCGGCCATGAAAGCCAGGTGCCGAATCCGGGAGACTATTTCGCCACCGAGGTGGCGCGCCAGCCGGTCATTATGACGCGCCACAAGGACGGGCAAGTGTACGTTCTGTTCAATCGATGCGCCCACAAGGGAGCGGAAGTGGTTGGCGACGTATGCGGACGGGCACCGCAGCTGCGCTGCTGCTACCACGGGTGGGTCTATGACACCGACGGTACCCTGCTGCATATTCCAAAGGAAGAGGGTTACGCGGGATGCGGTTTCGGTAAGGGTGACGCGCGCGCCAACCTGCAGCGCGTGCCGCGCGTCGACAACTACCACGGCCTGGTATTCGCCAGCCTCAGCCCAGAGGGACCGGATCTGAAAAGCTGGCTCAGCGGCGCCGCGGCTTCAATAGATAATCTGGTGGAACGGTCACCGGAAGGCCGCATCGAAATCGCGGGCGGGTGCTTCCGCTATCTGCACGATTCCAACTGGAAAATGTTCGTGGAAAATCTCAACGACGCCATGCACCCGATGGTGGTACACCAGTCCTCCAGCGGTACCGCAAAGCGGGTTTTCCAGGATACCCACGCGGAAGGCGACACGGTGCCCTTTGAATTGGAGATGCTGGCGCCGTTCACCAATGATTACGGCTTTTTTGAAAAGATGGGACTAACGGCCTGGAAATACGGCCACAGCGTGACCGGCGGTGAAATCAGTATTCATTCCGCCTATTCACCCATCCCAGGGTACATGGAAGCACTCACCAAGGCCTACGGTGAGGACAAGACCAGACAGATCCTGAGTGTCAACAGGCACAACACTGTGGTTTATCCCAGCTTTACCCTTAAAGGCGTCATTACCTCCATACGCGTGGTCAAGCCCGTTGCCGTGGACAAGACCATTATTGAATCCTGGGTGTTCCGACAGGTGGGGGCGCCGGAGGAGCTGTTTCGGCGCTCCATCACCTATTGCAACCTGATCAATTCTCACGCCAACCTGGTCGGCCCCGACGACTGGGAGGCGTATCACAGGATGCAGCATGGCCTGCATGCCGATGGGGCCGGCGAATGGATCAGCATGCATCGCTACAAGAAGCAGGACAATGTCGAAGTGGACGGGACGAAACGGGCGACGGGAACCAGTGACATGGTTTTCCGGCACCAGTATCAGACCTGGAAGTCATACATGGTCGATGAAGGGAGATTCCAGTGAGTTCTGCAACTGCGGCGGCGGCCGGCCGGACACCGGCGATTGAAGAGGTACAGGAATTCCTGTACCGGGAGGCGCGGTTGCTGGATGAAGGTCGCTGGGACGAATGGGGAGCGCTGTTCACCGACGATGGGGAATACTGGATCCCGGCTTCACCGGATCAGCCCGACCCGGTCGAACATGTTTCATTGATTTACGAAACGGCGCTGCTGCGAGCGGTGCGGATCAAGCGCTACAGACATCCAAATGCCTTTTCGCTGCAGCCCAAACCCCGCACGGTGCATTTTGTCAGCAACGTGATGGTGGACAGCTACAGTGCCGATACCGAACTTTGCGTCGTAAATTCAAAGCTGATCATGGTCCAGTACCGGCGGGGAGATCAGGATGTTTTCGCCGCGGCATGCACACACCATCTGCGCCGCGAGCAACAGGCTCTCCGGATCGCCATGAAGCGCGTCGACCTGGTTAATTGTGACGCGCCGCTGGGAAACATCCTCGTTTACCTGTGATTGCGCGACGGTGGTGGCGGTGACGGACCATATCGACGGCACCGTCTTTGCCGAATTTGAACGAACCAGCCGGGAGTACGGTGATAATCCGTTCCTGCACATCCCGAGGCAGGCGACGGAAAGCTACCGGCAGGGTCCCGTGGACTTTACCTATGCGCAGGCGCGGCAGGCGGTGGAGTCCCTGCGGGACGACTATCTTGCGGCGGGGTATGGCTTTGCCCAGCGCGTGGGACTGGTCCTGGAAAACCGCGCTGAATTCTTTCTGCATTTCCTGGCGTTGAATTCCATCGGCGCCAGTATCGTGCCGCTGAACGCGGCGTTCCCCGCCGCCGAGATGGCCTACGTACTGGGTCACAGCGACGCCTGCCTGGTACTTACACTCCCCGAGCACCGCGCAAGAGTAAGGGAGGCTGTAGCGAAGACCGGCAGGGAAATACCGGTGATCGAATCAACGCCAGGCGCCGGGTTGCCGGCCGCGCCTCCCGTCGCCCATGGAGATCCCGGCCCGGCCACGGAAGTCGCTTTGTTGTACACGTCGGGCACCACCGGCAAGCCTAAGGGCTGCATGCTGTCCAATGAATATTTCCTGTGCATGGGTGAGTGGTATCGCAGCATGGGCGGTTACTGCACGCTGGAGCCGGGACGAGAGCGGCTGCTGACGCCGTTGCCGCTGGTCCACATGAACGCACTGGCTTCATCGTTCATGGCCATGATGACCACCGGCGGCTGCCTTATCCAGCTTGATCGCTTTCATCCCTCAAGCTGGTGGGAGACGGTGCGTGAGTCGCGGGCAAGCTGCCTGCATTACCTCGGCGTCATGCCGGCGATCCTGCTGAATATGCCGGAATCGCCCAGTGACGATTTCAGCGGCCAGGTGAAGTTCGGATTCGGCGCGGGTTCGGATCCCAGGCACCAGGCGAGATTCGAAAACAGATTCGGTTTTCCATTGATAGAAGGCTGGGCCATGACTGAAACCGGCACGGAAGTCTGCATTGTCGCTCAGCATGAGCCCCGGCACGTGGGGCTGCGCTGCATAGGACGTCCCTGCGGACAAATCGACTACCGGCTGGTGGATGAAGAAGGCCATGACGTGCCGCCGGGGCAGCCCGGTGAACTGCTGGTGCGGGCGGCGGGAGCCAATCCACGCCGTGGCTTTTTTTCGGGATACTACAAGGACCCGGAAGCTACCGCCGCGGCCTGGGAAGGCGGCTATTTCCATACCGGCGACGTTGTGCGTGTGGGCGAGGACGGTTCGTTCTACTTCGTGGACCGGCGCAAGAATATCGTCCGGCGCAGCGGCGAAAACATTGCGGCGGTGGAAGTGGAGGGGGTGCTTTTTCAGCACCCGGCCGTGGCCAATTGCGCGGTCGCGCCGGTGCCCGATGAAATGCGCGGCGAAGAGGTGGCCGTATGCATTATTGCCGCGGAAGGGGCTGCGCCGGACGAGCACCTGGCAAGAGAGCTGGCCGCATTCTGCAGGGAGCGGCTGAGCTATTACAAGGTGCCCGCGTATTTTCTGTTTGTGTCCGCTTTGCCGATGACGGCGTCACAGAAAATTCAGCGCGGAGAAATCAAGCAACTGGCGCGTACGCGGGTGGAGCAGGGCGACTGTTTCGATTTACGTGACGAAAAGAAGCGTCTACCGGCAGCTTGACAAAGAATGGTCTCTCGCCAAGACGCAAAGGCCGCCAAGAAATCCGGGACTTGAAATGCTTGTCATATCTTTGCGTTCTTGGCGTCTTTGCGAGAAACATAATTGATTCCCGCTTAAGGTAGGTGGTGGAGGAGAATTGAAATGACGAGTGAGAACACAAAGACTGCCGTGATTACCGGCGGCAACCGCGGGATCGGCGCGGATATCAGCCGCCGGTTCCTGGACAAGGGCTACGCGGTGGTCAACATTTCCCGCGAAGAGCCGGAGTGGAAACACGACAAATTCGTCACGGTGCGGGCGGACCTGTCCGACCTGGCCGAGGCGCGCGCCGCGGCCGAAGACGTTTCAGCACACTTCAAGGTTACCACCTTCGTGCACAATGCCGGCGTCATCAGGCCGGACTTGCTGGAAGATATCAAGCTCGATGACCTGGAGTACCTGACCAACCTGCACCTGGGTTCCGCAATTATCCTGGCACAAAAGTTCGTGCCCACGATGCGCGAATCCATGTTCGGCAGGATTGTCCTTATCTCATCCCGCGGCGTGCTGGGACTGGTCACGCGCACCAACTACGCGGCCACAAAAGCGGGCCAGATAGGCATTACTCGGACCTGGGCGCTGGAATTGGCGGAGTCGGGCGTGACCGTAAACTGCGTCGCCCCGGGCCCGATAGAGACTGATATGTTTCATGAACTTGTGCCCGAGGACGATCCAAGAAAGGAGAAGATCGCGGCCAGCGTACCGGTGAAACGCCTGGGCACGCCTGAAGACATAGGACGGGTGGTGGCATTCCTGTGCGAGCCGGAGAGCGGCTTTATCACCGGCCAGACCTGGTACATCTGCGGCGGCGCCAGCCTCGGCGCGTTATCTCTGTAGATAGACGGTGTTCCGAATTCTGAAACAGGCGGCGTGGCGGTATCCGGGTGCCGGACACGCTGTGAATACGTCCCTGTAGGCTCGATCGTCGCCTCCCTGCGGCTCACCGGATACCGCCACGCTCCCGCGTTGATCGGCCGGCAAGAAGGCCGACTGTGCTACTCGTAGGGAGAACGCTTGAGGTTGACGAGCAGGCGCTGCAGAAAATCCTGGAGCTGGCGGGTTTCGGCATCACTGAACTGCGCCAGGGCTCTTTCGTACTGACTGCCCGCGGCCTGCAGAACCTTTTCCAGCGCCTGGATCCCCGCCGCGCGCAGCACCACGTCGGTCACCCTGGCGTCCCGGGCACGGGGCGCGCACTGGACAAGGCCATCCGCTTCCATTCGATCCACGGCGCGGCTTACCGTTGACAGTTTCTTGTTGCATCGCGACGCCAGCTCGCTGATGCTGCTCGGATTGAATTCGCGCAGAACCAGCAGGATCTGCCAGCGTATTCGCTCCATCCCCAGCGAATGCAACACCGATGCCATCGCCTCCCCATAATGATGATCAACCTGATCGATCAGGTAAAAGGGATATTGCTCAAGTCTGAATTCGCGGTTGCGGGGATTCCCGCCATGAGTCCTTGCGGCCTTGCGTTTCATGGAATGTCGCCCCGATTTCGCGGCGAGCGCCGGTAACCGCGATTGCTTGCAAAAGCCGATGTTCGGCCGGCTACGGCTACCTTACGCCACCCGGCCCAGGTTGTCCCTGAGCGCCTCACCATTTTCGTCGGCCAGGGCGGCTTCGCGCAGGCGGCGCAGCGTGGCCGCGGGATCGGCGCCGCGTTGAATATCTTCCAAAGACGAGAGAATGGAGCGGTAACTATGAATCCCGCGCTCATGGGTGTCGCCGTAACCCTTGACCAGGCCCTGACAAGCAACCCATTCCAGCGCCAGGGCGTAGTCCGTCCGGGCCAGCGAGCGGACGCGGTCAAGCCATGAAGATATTTCGCGGGTCTCGTTTTGATAGCGCAGTGTGTGCCGGCGCAGCCGGCGCAGGGAAGCTATCGCATAGAGCAGCAGGAATCCGGACAAGCTGGTGGTGCGGACGCGCCGGCCGCGGCGGCACAAATACCCCAGCATTTTTATCAGCCCGGGGGAATTGAGCACCCATCGTCCCAGCCCGGCCGGCAGGGTGTCACAGACTTCCTGCACCCGGGGATGCATGAATTCAGTGATGTCGACGATCTGATCCGGCTTTGCGCGTACTTCCTGCCGGCAGCGATCGAACCGGCTGGCCCGTGTCTTCAAATCTGCCACCCTGATCGTGTCTTCGAAACTCATCCACAGCGCCAGGTGGCGCCCGGTCTCCGTGGTCAGGTGATTATCCGACCCGTTTTGGCGATCGATCTCCTGTACCGGTCGCAGCCGGTCCAGGTAGTCGGCGGCATACGCGGGATCCTGGAAATCCATGAGACGGCGAACGCCATTGGTCAGAACTTCATGTGACGGTGCCTCGAACTCCGTGCGCACGCGTTCCAGCAGAGCGGCCACCTTTGGATGAATCGCCGGCGCCGCGGCTCCCGCAGAAGCAGCCGCTTTCTCCGGAGTTTCAAGTTTGTTCCTGGCATGGTCATACCCGGCGGCAAACCCGGCAAGGTTGGCCTCCACCGCCACGCCGCTGCGCCGCACGGCATCTTCAAAATCAGCGCGCTCGAAGGGCAGGGCGCCGCTCCCTGCCGCGGCACCCAGCAGAATCGCGCTGATGACGCTGCCGGTTTCCTCGGCGAGGGCCGCCATGTCGAAGGCGATGAACGTCTGCGCGGCCGCCGCGGCCGCCGCGATCACTTTGTCGGAATTAACACGCCCGTCAGCCATGGCCATCTTCTCGGTCAGGGCATAATCGCGGTGGGTGGATGTGACCAGGGTGGTTCGATCCTTCGTCACCAGGCCGCGCAGGACGGCGCGACCGGCTTCCATCAGTTCCCCGGCGATCACCAGGTCCACGTCGCCGGGAACGGGCATAAGCGCCATTACCGGCGCCGACGATTCCTTGTTTTCTGCCCCCGGAAAGACCTCGAGGTAGTAAACCGTGGCGCCGGTGCGTTGGGCGACGCCGGGCACGGACGTGCATTGGGCGTAATAGTTGTCGTGTTCGGCGATATTGACTATCCAGTCGGACAATACGCCGCCGCCCTGTCCGCCCATGGCGGCGACGGCGATCTTTATGGGCCGTTCGATGGTTGCCGGCGTCTTATCAGAAGGCATAGCGGGACAATGATCGGGCGCGGCGTTTCTGCAGGAATTCGATCACCGGCCGCCGTAAGGCGGAAAGGGCCCGATCAACTTTCCTCGGATTGTGAATAATGTCGGCCTTGTAGAACGAGGGGCACAGGATCGCCGCGTGCGCGACTTCGCCGCACACGCCGCAGCCCACGCAGCTGTCCACGACCGTGGCTACCGGATCCTTGCGCAGCGGGTCGGGGTTGTCGGCAATGGTCAGGGAGGGGCATCCGGAAAGGCGGATGCAGGAATGATCTCCCGTGCAAACGTCCGGATCCACACCAAAGCGTTCGCGCACATGGCGGCCACCCTGCTTCAGCACCTGTCGGACCTGCGGCTTGATGCGGCGCTGGCGGTTAAGCTGACATTCACCTTCCGCCACGATGACCTTCGGTCCCCGTTCCTTCGTGGTCATGGCGGCGCGCAGCGTTGCGAGCGAACCGGCGATGTCGTAAGTCCTGACCCGGCGTACCCAGCGTACGCCGACGCCTTTCAGCGCTTCCACGATGGGTACACGGTAATGCCGGTTCTTGGCGTTGGCTCGGGATGAGGGGATCCATTGGCCGCCGGTGGCCGCGGAGTAGCCGTTGTCGACGACGATAATGACGCCGTCGTGCTCATTCTCCACGGCATTGGTGATGCCCGAATTCAGGCCGTTGTGCCAAAAACCGCCGTCACCCATGAGACTGATGGCGCGCTTGCCGTGCCTGACGTTGAGCGCCGATGCACTTGCGGCCCCGAGACCGTAGCCGACAATGGTGTTGCCCATGGCGAACGGCTGCAGCGTGGCAAAGGAATGGCATCCTATATCTGCGCTTACCTGAAGTTGGCCCAATTCCCGCTGCAGCAACTTCATGGCCGTGAAAAACGGCCTCTCGGGACAACCGGTGCACATCCCCGGCGGCCGCGGCGGCACCAGCTGCCGGAGCTCGTCCGCGGAGGCTTGTGTTGCAGACGCCTGGGCGCGACTGTCGGGCAGGGCGGCCGGAAGCCATTTTTCGAGAAACTTCAGAATGCCGTCGCGAACGACCGCGCCGGTATATTCTCCCGCCATGGGAAGAAATTCCTTGCCGCACACGCGCGTCTGGATATCCGCCCTGCGCAGGATGGTGTTGATCGCCTGCTCGAGGAAATCCGGCTGCCCTTCCTCCACAATCAGGATCGCGTTCTTCCCCTCGCAGAATGATTTAAATTCATCCTCCACCAGGGGGTAGGCCGCGTTGAGCACGTACATGGGTATATCCAGAACGCCCAGCGGCGTGGCGCAGCCCAGCAGTTCCATCGCTCTGACCGTAGTGTTGTACAGCCCGCCCAGCACCACGATGCCCACTTCCCGGTGTTTGCCGTCAAAGAATTCATTCAGGTGTTCGCGCTTGATAAATTCCACCGCCGCCGGCCAGCGTTCCTGGATCTTTTCCTGCTCCTGTTGATAGGTGTACGGGGGCAATATGATGCGGTCCGGATGGCGCGTTGGATTGTCCAGGGCGTCGACCACGCTGAAGGCGGGACGCCGGTTGTCCCGCGCCGTGAACTGGCCGTGCAGGTGGCAGGCCCGGATTCGCAGTTCCAGCATGACGGGTGTGTGGCTGGCTTCCGATAATTCAAAGCCTTTTTCCACCATTTTCGTGATGGTCGGCAGGTTCGGCCGCGGATCCAGCAGCCACATCTGGGACTTCATGGCAAAGGCATGGCTGCGCTCCTGCATGATGCTGGCGCCTTCACCGTAATCCTCGCCGACGATGATGAGTGCGCCGCCCTTGACTCCGGCCGAGGCAATATTGGATAGCGCGTCAGAAGCTACGTTGGTGCCCACTGTCGACTTCCATGTGACGGCCCCGCGCAGGGGATAATTGATGGAAGCCGCCAGCATGGATGCAGCCGCCGCTTCACTGGCCGATGCCTGGAAGTGCACCCCCAACTCCTCGAGGATGTCCTGGGCGTCGGCGAGTACGTCCATGAGGTGACTGATGGGCGCACCCTGGTAGCCGCCGACGTAGGCAACACCGGATTGCAGCAGCGCCTTTGTTACCGCGAGGATGCCTTCTCCATGGAACTCCTGGCCATTGCCAAGCCGCAGCTTTTCAACTTCTTTTTTAAATGAGCGTTCGGCCATGGGAGCAGTTACAAGTTATAAGTCACAAGTTACAAGTGAAACGGCGATGGTTCCGGGTTAAGCGGGGATCAGGGCGATGACGCGGCAGGGACTGCCCGATCCTTTGATGATCTTCAACGGCGCCGCAATAACCACGGCGCCCGTAGGTGGAAGCTGATCGAGATTGGTCAAACCGGCTAGGCCATACTTGTTGGCGCCGTGCATGCCGCTGTGGCAGGGAAACGGTGGGTTGAAAGTGAACGCCTGGCCGGCGTCGGTTCCAACAGTCTCGTTGCCGAATCCGATCACTTTTCGTTCGTTGATCAGGAACGGCACCGTGTCGGCATGCGGGCCGGGGGAATGCGCCCCGTCCTCGCCCACGTTGAGATATTCGGCCGGGTCACGGCGGTTCAGGGACCAGTCGGTGCGCATCAGCACCCAGGCGCCTTCGGGGATCCTGCCGTGCTCGGACTCCCAGGCTTTGATGTGTTCCACGGACATCAGAAAGTCGGGGTCTTGCTGCACCTCGGCCGCACAATCGATGACGCAGGCCGGAGCGATGAAATGTTGCAACGGGATGGTGTCCGTGGAGTTATTGGGATAGTCCTTACCGCTAATCCAGTGAACAGGCGCATCGAAATGCGTGCCGGTATGTTCGCCCGTCTTGATATTGTTCCAGTACCAGGCCGGCCCCCGATCGTCGTAGTTGGAAATTTCCTGGAGTTCAAAAGGCCAGGTTTGTCCGAATTCCGGAGGAAGCGGAATTACCGGGGCGGTGGGTTCCAGCAACTGGGTCAGGTCGACCACCTTTATCTGTCCGCCCTGTATGCCGGCGACCAGGTCTGTCAGGGTCGATGCGGTCTTGCTCATGTGATGCGCTCCTCGTTGCAAGCCTTTATTTGAATTTGATCCTTGAGGCTTGGTTTTTATCAGAATTCAATGTTGTTGAGGCGGCGGGCGAACCCCCTAAGCGGTTGCGAACCGACTGGTTTCGGCCCCGGAACCGTTGCCGCCACAGTATATCGCGATTGCCCTTGAGCATTGCTTCAAATTCAAATATTTTAACGTTTAAATAAATACCTGTAAACTGCGCTCATCCAGGCGGGGGGAACGACAAGGCCAATGTGGAAACCACCTGAAAGGATCAAGTTTCAGCCGGACCCCGGCATACCGCCTACTGAAGAAGAAGCGGGCCGGTCGCGCTGGTTTGCGCCCGTAAGTGTGGGCCCCCTGTCGCTGGAGCAGCGCACCTGGGTTCCGGCCATGGTGCCGTGGCGCGCCACCGACGACGGGCTGGTCACGGACCAGGTGCTGGAGTGGTATGGCCGCTTTGCCCGCGGCCGCCCCGGCGCCATCGTCGTGGAAGCCACCGGCATACGCGACATTCCCAGTGGGCCGCTGCTGCGCATCGGACACGATCGTTTTGTGCCGGGGCTGCGCCGCTTGGTGCAGCGGGTTCACGAAGAAAGTGAAGGGCATACCCGCCTGTTAATCCAGCTCATCGACTTCCTCACTATCCGGCGGCGGCCCCAACCGGAAAAATATTTCGACAAGTATTTGCAGATAACCGAAGGTATCCGGGCCAGGCTGGGTGCTTGCGACTGGCCGGAACAGCGTATCCGGGAACACCTTAAAGGCCTTGGCGACGAGGAACTTGAACAGGTTCTGGATGATCGGGATCTGGAAGCGCTGCGCATGGGCTACCGTGAACGCGTGACGGACATGCATTTGCCTCATATTCGCGAGTTGCCCGGGGCGTTGCCGGAGCTGTTCGCCGGCGCGGTCAGGCGGGCGCGGGAGGCGGGATTTGACGGCGTGGAATTACACTACGCTCATGCCTATACCATGGCGTCGTTTCTGTCCGCCAGGAATGACAGGACCGATGGATACGGCGGTTCCAGGCAGAACCGGATCAGGCTGCCGCTGGAAGTGTTTCAGCGGGTTCGTTCGGAAGTCGGCGCCGACTATTGCGTGGGTTGTCGCTTTCTTGCCGACGAATGCATTGACGGAGGCAGCGATGTAACGGACGCCGAGTACTTCGGCGTTGAGTTCGCCCGCGCGGGAATGGATTTTCTGTCCTTGTCCCGAGGCGGCAAATTCGAGGACGCCAAACAACCGCAGGTGGGCTGGGCCGCGTACCCATACACCGGCCGCAGCGGCTATGAGTGCATGCCGGCCTATATTTCCGATCAGCGGGGGCCCTTTGGACGTAACATCGAACCCTGCAGGAGAATACGCGAAGCCATCCACTCCAACGGGCTGCAGACTCCGGTCGTGCTCATCGGCGGCATCCACGGATTCAGACAGGCTGAACGCCTGTTGCAGGACGGTACCGCGGATATTGTCGGAGCTGCGCGGCAATCCCTGGCGGATCCCGATTGGTTCCGAAAAATCAGGCTCGGCCGCGGTGACCAGGTACGCGTATGTGAATATACGAATTATTGCGAAGGCCTGGACCAGAAGCACAAGCAGGTGACCTGTAAGCTCTGGGACAGGGTGGACCTGGACGAGCCCGGCGTGCACCTGAGCCGCGACGGCCGGCGCCGCCTGGTGGCTCCGGCCTGGAGCGGCTGAACGGAAACCCGGAGGCTTAAGCCATCATGCCCGACAGACGTCCATACCGGCCAAAATCGATGTTCACCGATAAATTTCCGGATGTTTCGGGCAATCTTGTAAACGGTCTGGGTGAGACGGCACCGCGCCGGGCTTCGCCGTTCTTCTGGCATAAACCGCAGCTTCATCCCTTCGGGGCGTTGCAGCAGGCGGTGACCGACTACCACCAGAAATCGCCGGAAATCGCCCGGACATATACTCCCAAGGCGGATCGCGGCCCTCGGGCGGTACCAAGATCGGAGCAACGAACCGAGAAGCGTGCCGCCGACTGGACCGCGGCAGTCAAGGCGTTCGCGCTGGACAATGAAGCGGACCTGGTGGGCGTCGCGGCCATGGATCGCTCGTGGACGTACGAGGGGTTCGAGATTGCGGAACCGTGGGTGATCATGGTCGGCGTGGCGATGGATCACGAGCGCCTGGATCAGGCGCCTGCCACCTTTGAAAATCCCACCGCGGCCGTGGAAGTCGGGGAGAAATACAACCAGGCGGCACGCGCCTGCCGCAAGCTGACCAACTTTATTCTGGGACACGGCTACCAGGCGGTCGCCTATCAGGGTCCTTACGCAAACGCGCTGAATATGATCCCGGCTGCCATTGCGGCGGGATTCGGTGAACTGGGCAAACACGGATCGCTCATCAATAGGGAATACGGTTCCAGTTTCCGCCTGTCCGCGGTAACCACGGATTTACCTTTGATCGCGGACCAGCCCGATGAAATGGGGGCCGACTGGTTCTGCCATCGTTGTCAGGTTTGCAGCAACGCCTGTCCGCCTGGCGCGATATATTCGGAGAAGCAGATGGTGCGCGGTGCCCGCAAGTGGTACGTGGACTTTGATAAGTGCATTCCCTATTTCGGCGAATCCCTTGGCTGCGCCATCTGCATCGCCCGCTGCCCGTGGAGCACGCCGGGCCGTGCCCCGAAGCTGGCCGAGCGCTTTGCCCGGCGTATCAGGCCCCGGCGGGATCAGCCTCGATAAAGCGCTGCATGTTACGGCGCAGTTCTTCCGGAATGGGAAGGCTGTGCAGGCCAGGTTCCAGCCCGGCATAAACCAGAACCAGCGTCGCCCTTATCCGCACCTGACCGTTGCAATGACCCTCGATTGCGACGGTGAATGATTTTCTGCCGAGCTTCTGCAGCGACAAGTCGAAAGTGACCAAGTCGCCGATCTGGGATGCGGTCAGAAAATCGCAGTTGGCATGCGCCAGCGGAATGCCTTCATGAAATTCATTTGCGAGCCTGGAGAAACTCCAGTTCAGTTCCTGCGCAAACCAGTCTTCCACTACCTGGTTCAGCATTTCATAGTAGCGCGGATAAAATACGATCCCGGCCGGATCGCAGTGCTGGAATCGGATCAGGTACTCGACGCTGAATTTCACAATGTTTTTCTCCGTGATTGCTTAAGCGCGGATCATCCATATATGGACGTCCCGGAACACCGTATAGACGAGTGAGGGCGTTGTGGTATCCGGGTGACGGACCGTGAGCCGCAGGGGCGCGGCGATCGAGCGTACAGGGACGTATTCACAGCGTGTCCGGCACCCGGATACCGCAACGCTGTACTCCGGATCATTCGTGGACTTTGAACAGGATGGCGGACGGGTCCTGTCACGGGGCACGGCCTTTGCGCTCGCAAGCTGCGCGCGACAGGCCATACCCCATGCCACCCGTGCGGGTGCAGTGTTGCAGTTCATAAATAATCCGGGTTGGGAGTCGGCGCGTTTTATTTACATGTAATGGTAACCCCGGTCAAGCAAACACGGCCGTGACATTGCACTGTGAATGCGCTAAAACCATCTCCGCTAAACGAGCGGGGATATACCATGACGACGGCGATGTACTGGAGGGAATTGACGGTCAACTGGGGCGAGTCGGATCCGTTCGGGCTGGTTTACTACCCGCGCATAGTGGCCTGGTTCAACGATACCGAACACGAATTCTTTCGCACCATCGGCTACCCCATAGACGAGATGATAGAAAGGGACCGTACGACGTTCGTCATGGGGGAGATACATTTCCGGTTCATCGGTCCTGCGGCCTACGGCGATCGAATCGCCACCACCCTGACATTGACGGAAATGGGAGAGCGTACGCTGCACTGGAACTGCAAGGCCAAGAACGCCGTGACCGGCGCGCCCGTGACGGAGGGAAGGGCGACCCGGATTTACGCGCGGATCATGGAAGACGGAAGACTCAAGTCAGCGGCGATCCCCGATCAGATGCGCCGTGCCCTTGCAGAAAGCGGCCACTTGAATCACCTTTCGAGCGATATCGAAAAGGAGCAGGAGTACCAGGGGTAATCCCCTGAAGGGATCAGGTAAGAACTTGAATACGGCTCTCGCCAAGTCGCCAAGGACGCAAAGGTAATCAAGACGTGGTACGACTTCAACTTGCTTCACATCCTTGGCGTGAAACATAGTTTTTCATTGGTTGCTACGGGCCAGGTTCACGGTGTATTGCCTGAATACAGCGGCTTCAAGCGCAACAGTTGACCCTGACGCTCCAGCGCGACCCGGTTAAGAAAGGAATTTCCCAGCAAAACGGAGGTCGGGAAGTCTCCCTCGTGCACCGAACAGGCGACGTCGCGCAGTTCGATGCCGCCCACTCTCACGCGGTTCAGGTTGACGATGTAGATGATGTCTATCCCGGTAGCCGTGCTGAACGCGGATTTCTTGCCGTCCGCCTTGTAGTTCAGGCCCAACTTCCGGGCCTCGTTGCCGTTCATCGTTACCATGGTGGAACCGGTGTCGACCACGAAGTTGACCGGGGAACCGTTGATGCTGCCGCTGATCTCGTACATGCCCTGACTGTCCGGGGCAATGGTCACGGCGGTGCCGCGCCCCCGGGTGGGCGCCGTGCCCCCGCCCGAGGCGCTCAAAGTATAGGTATGGCGAACCCCGTTCACTTCCAACACGGCCTGCCTGGAGTCCGCCGATACCAGCTTCACGCCTTCCGGCGATGTCTGTCCGGCCGACATCACCCGTTGCCTGCCGTCAATGACCACAACCGCCTTGTCCTTGAACAGCCCGATAACCGAGAGGCTGGTCACGGCCGCCGCCTGGCACGCCCATAACAGCAGCAAGCCCGGGAGCAGAAGTCGATGCGGACGTTTCCTGGTGTCGGCACGGCTTGGCATCATTTGATCTCCGCGGCAGGTGGCCGATGTCCGGAACCTGGAAGCCCGGACTCCCGCTGTCAAAAGAGTACCGCGTCCGGGCCCGGCGTTTATAGCGAATATTCGCATAATGGCCGGAGTCGGCAGGCCCGGTCCTATTTCTGGTATGATCGCGCGCCGGTTGTCGCCGCTACAGGTCCATCCAATCACGACCCATGATAATCATTCTGCATCCCGATACCGACAAACAGGAACCTGGGTATGCCAAGTTGATGGCGTACCTGGCGGAACTGCCGAGTATCGACGTACGCACCCACGAAGTGATCGGTGAACAACAGGTCCTCACCGAAGTTTACCTGGTGGGTGACACGGCGCCGCTGGATGCCGAGGAAATTCGCAGATTTGAAGTCGTTGACCGGGTGGTGCGGGTTTCCCGCGAGTACAGGATACTCGGGCGGCACAAGGAAGATCACCGGCCCACCGAGTTCGAATACAACGGAGTTACCTTCGGCCAGCACAATCTGCACCTGTTTGCCGGACTTTGTGCGGTGGATACGGCGGAGAACGTCGAGGCGATCATGCGCGCGTTACAGGAGCGCGGTCTCAACTGCACCCGCATGGGTGCCTATAAGCCGCGTACCAGTCCTTATTCGTTTCAGGGGCACGGCAAGGCCTGTCTTCCTTACGTGTTCGAGCTTGCCGGAAAGTACGGTATCCGGGTTATCGCCATGGAGATCACTCACGACGGCCAGATAGAGGAGATCAATACTGCCCTCGACCAAACGGGAAGGCCCACGGGAGTGATGCTGCAGATCGGGACGCGCAATACCCAGAATTTCGAGTTATTGAAAAGCGCGGGGCGGCAAAGGACTTTTCCGATATTGCTGAAGCGCGGGTTCGGAATCACTCTGGAGGAATCCCTGAACGCCGCGGAATACCTGGCCAGCGAAGGCAACCGCAACGTGATTTTCTGCCTGCGCGGCATGAAGACCAACTTCGGCGATCCACATCGCAATCTCGTGGATTTCATTCATGTTCCCACCGTAAGAGCGCTTACGCGCATGCCGGTGTGCATCGATCCCTCACACGCCGTGGGGTCGCGCAGCGCCGGTCCGGAATCCATCCTGGATATTTTTCACGCGACCGCGCAGGGGGTCATCGCCGGCGCCAATATGATCCTGGCGGACTTTCATCCGGAACCCGCCCAGGCCCTGGTGGACGGACCCCAGGCGCTGCGGCTGTCGGAACTGGACCTGTTCATGGAAGACATCCGCATCGCCCGCGAGGCCTACCTGCAGCGCTGCAAGCTTCACGCCGCCGCCGGCTAGTGTTTGTCCCGCTGGCGTCGTTGAGAAATCGGCACCCGGGGAGTCCTTCTCAATATGCACGAAGGATCCTGTGCACAGCATTGCGGCATCCGGGTGCCGGACACGCTGTGAATACGTCCCTGTACGCTCGATCGCCGCGTCCCTGCGGCTCACGGTCCGTCACCCGGATGCCGCAATGCTTTCAGCCTTCATGCCGTGTTTCGGGGGTGCCCGGATAGCGCCCGGATTATTCGTGAACTTTGAGCGGCGCCAGCGGACGGGTCCGGTCACAGGGGAACGGCTTTCCTTTGGCATTTCCGGCCGGATGCGGGGTATCCGCGCCGCTTAATCTCGCGGCACATCCGTGTGCCGCTCGAATCAGTTCCGCACGCTGCCTCCCTCCCTGTATCGCGTGCTCCACATGACGCTTTGCGGACACCCCGCATCCCGGCCGTACTTTCCGGTTGGCACGGTGGCCTAATAGCGTTGGGTGGGTCTGTGCAGCGGCATGAGCGAAGCGCGGAGCCAGGGGCGAGCCGGATACAGGAAAAGCCACTTAACGTGGCTTTTCCCCGGCGAGCGGGCGTACACGGATGTACGCCACGGACTTGCGAGCGGAGCGGGACGCGTAGCGACGCAAGGCGGAGCGCGAGCGATGCTGCGAGCGGGATCATGGATGTCCCGCGAAGCAAAAGCGGAGCAGACCCACTCAACGCGATCATGTTCCCAAGAGGATGGCGGGATTAAGCGGCGCGGTGCGCGGGACGCGTTCCAGGTTCCAGCGCAGCGCGGCGGCCTCGAGCACTTCGCCACAGCTTCCGAATTCCATGTCCGGCTCCACCTGCTGGCCCAGGTGCCGCAGCGCCGCAACCAGTACTTGGGAGGGTTGCCGGAGAACCAGTTCG